>JBOGHG010000038.1:0-23711 GCA_050744525.1 Acidimicrobiales bacterium
TCGCCAGCGCGCTGCGGGTCGCGTTGGCGGTCTCTACCGGCTTCCTGGCCGTGTTCGCCCTCGCCGGCCTGGCGGTCGAGCTGACCGCGCTGCCGGTCTACGAGAACGTGCCCTGGATCTCGATCGTCATCGGCTCGGCGCTGCTCGCCCTCGGGCTGGCGATGCTCGGGGGCTTCGAGCTCAACGTGCGGCTGCCCCGGCTCGACCGGGGTGGGCGCGAGCGCACGCTGTGGTCGATGTTCGTGTTCGGGGTGTCCTATGCCATCGCCTCGATCGGCTGCACGCTGCCGCTGTTCCTGGGCGCGGTGTCGGGCACGATCAGCCGCGAGTCGGTGGCCGACGGCCTCATGGTGTTCGGCATCTACGCGCTGGGCATGACGCTGGTGCTGGTGGGGCTCACCGTGGCCATGGCGCTGGCCCGCACGTCGATCGTCCGGTTCCTCCGCCGGGCGCAGCCCTACATCGGGCGGGTGGCCGGCGGGCTGGTGGCGCTGGCCGGCGCCTATGTCGCCTACTACGGCTGGCTCGAGCTACGGGTGGCCCGCGCGTCCGGGGGCGCCATCCCCTCGTCCGGGATCATCGACGTGGTCACCGGGTGGTCGTACGACGTCAGCGACTGGATCGAACGCACCGGCTCGGTGAGGGTCGCCCTCGGCCTGGGCGCCGCACTCGCGGCGGTCGCCCTCGCCGTCTACGGGACGCGGCGTCAGGGGGCGAGGCGCTCGATGCGCCAGCCCGAGGACCCGGTGATGTCGCGTCGGTAGACCAGCCGGTCGTGCAGGCGGTTCTCCCTGTGCTGCCAGAACTCGATCCGGTCGGGCGACACGCACAGGCCGCCCCAGTGGCCCGGCCGGGGGACGGGTTCGCCCTCGTGGCGCCGCGCCACGTCGGCGCAGACGCGCTCGAGGGCGCCACGGTCGGGCACCACCTGGCTCTGGGGCGAGGCTGCGGCCGCGATCTGGCTGCCGCGGGCCCGAGCCACCCAGTAGGCGTCGGACGCCTCGTCGTCGCTCGGGGCCACCGCGCCCTCGACGATGACCTGGCGGCCGACCGGATGCCACGGGAAGAGCAGCGCGACCCGGGGGTTGGCGGCCAGCTCCCGCCCCTTGCGGCTCTCGCGGTTGGTGAAGAAGACGAATCCCTCGGGCCCGAAGGCACGGAGCAACACCATGCGGACCGACGGATGCCCGTCGGGCGTGGCCGAGGTGACGACCATCGCATCGGGCTCGCCGGCCGCCACGTCACGCCAGGCGGCGAACCAGGCGCCGAACTGCTCGATCGGGTCGGCGGCCAGGTCGCCTTCCGACAGGCCGGCGTCGGCGTATTCCTGGCGCAGCTGAGCGAGATCAACGTTCACACGCCGGGTCTACCTCGGTTCTGGCGTCTCTCACGCCGAGATATCGGTGTGAGAGACGCCAGAACGACTCGGACGACTCAGATCACTCCGTGAAGCCGTTATCGGCGAGCCACTCGGCCGCGACCTCGGCCTCGGCGAGACCCTCGGCTTGGACCTGGAAGTTGAGCTCGGTCAGGCCTTCGGTGTCGAGAGCCGCGCTGACCTCGTCGAGGACGGCGGTGACCTCGGGGGTGGCCTTCTCGACGTTGATCAGCGGGAGGACGGCCTCGTTGGGGACAATGTTCATGTCGTCCTCCAGCGCAGTGAAGTCGTTCTCGGTGATCGCCGCGTCGGTGGAGAACAGGTTGCCGCAGTTGATCGCGTTGGCGTTGAGCGCGTCGACGATCGGGGGGCCGATCTCGAGCGGGACGAACTCGGCGAACTCGGCGCCGTAGAACTCCTGCAAGCCAGGGATGCCGAACGGCGAGCGCTCCGCGAACTCGGGCGGGCCGCCGAGTGTGATCTCACCCGACACCTCGGCGAGGCCGCTGAGATCGGAGAAGCCGTGCTCGTCGATCGTCTCCCGGTTGCAGACGATGACGTCCTTGTCCTCGGCGGTCGAAGGCGTCAGCACGGTCAGGTCGTCCGGCAGCACCTCCTCGAGCTCGGCGAGCTGCTCCTCGACGTTGCCGGCCTCCGGAGTCGCGTTCGGGTCGTCCTGGCGCAGCACGAACGAGAGCAGGGAGTTCGTGTACTCCGGCAAGAGGTCGATCTCGCCGGTCTCGATGGCCGCGTAGTAGACCTCGCGCGAACCGATGTTCGGCGTCACGTTTACGTCAGCGCCATTGGCCTCCAGCGCGCCGGCGTAGATCTCGGCGAGCAGGACGCTCTCGGGGAAGTTGGCCGAGCCGACATTCAGGCTCTGGCCCGCGAGGTCGCCGGCGGCGGAATCACCGCCGGCCGCGTCATCGCCGGTAGCGGAATCGTCGTCGTCGCCGCACGCCCCGGCGACAAGGGCCAGGACCGCGACGGCGGCGAGTAGGCGGATGCGCTTCATGTGCTGACTCCTCCAGCTGTGGGTGGGATAGGGACTGCGGCTGAGAGCAACGGCGCCCGGCGGCGGCGAAGCCCGGCGGGCCTCACCGACCGCTGGGCGAGGACGAACAGACCCTCACCCACCAAAGCGAGCACAGCGACGACGATCGAGCCGCCATAGACCCTGGCGTCGTCGCTGACGGCGAAGCCGTCGATGATGAACCGGCCGAGCCCGCCCAGGCCGGCAAAGGCGGCGATCGTGGCGGTGGCGATCACCTGGAGCAGTGCCGAGCGCACACCGGCGAGAATGAGCGGCGCAGCGAGCGGAATCTCCACGCGCGTGAGCACCTGCAGCGGGGTCATGCCCATGCCCTGGGCGGCGTCGCGCGCCGCGGGATCGACGCCAGCGATGCCGGCGGTGGTATTGGCGAGTATCGGTGGGATGGCCAGCACGGCGAGGACAATGACGACCGGCCAAGCCTGAACGGGGTACCAGCGCCCGAGGAGGACGAGCAGTCCGAGCGTGGGGACTGCTCGCGCCGCGCCCGACAGGGCGAAGGCGCCCGACTCGGCCCGTCCGGTGTGGCCGATCACCAACCCGGCGGGCAGGGCGATGAGGGCGGCGAGCCCGACCGCGAGCAATGAGTACTGGAGGTGCTCCAAGATCCGCTGCAGGATGCCCGTGGGACCCCACCAGTTTTCGGCTGTCGTCAGCCATGCGATCGTGTCGGTGAGGGTGTCCATCAGCGCGCCGCCCGGGCGGGGGTCCACGGCGTCAACACCCGGCGGGTGAGCACGAGCGCGATGTCGACGACCACGGCCAGCACGATCGAGGCCCCGATACCGGCGATGATCTCGCTCGTGCGGTTGCGGCGGAAGCCCTCGAAGAACAGGAACCCGAGGCCACCCCGGCCCAGGACACCGCCGACGCTCACCAGGCTGATCGTGGAGACCGCCGCCACCCGCAACCCGGCGATGACGGCCGGGACGGCGAGCGGGAGCTCGATCGTCAACAGCGAGCGCAGCGGCGTGTAGCCGACCCCCGTGGCCGCTTCCTTCACCGAGTCGGGTACCGCTCGCAGCCCCTCGACGAGGTTCCGGACCAGGATGGCCAGCGTGTAGATGGCGAGGGCGATGATGAGCGGCTTGTCGTTGAGCAGCCCGAGCCCGAAGCCGAGACCCAGCAGCACGAGCAGCGACAGCGACGGGATCGTGTAGAGCACGCTGGTGACGCCGAGGATCGCCGGGTACGAGCGGCGCCAGCGGTAGCCGGCAAGCCCGAGTGGGAACGCTACCGCCGCGCCGAGGACGAGGGCGAGCGCACCGATGCGCAGGTGGACGAGGGTGTAGTGCCAGACGACGTCCCAGTTGCCGTCGAACCCGAACCCGCTCCAGCTCGGCGGCCGCGCCGCAAGTACGGGGATCATGCGACGATCCCCTCGGCCAGGTCGTCAACCGTGAGCATGCCAAGATAGCGGCCGTCGGCGTCGACCACCATGGCGACGCGAGTGTGGGACGAGACGATGCCGTCGAGCGTCGCCTTGAGGTTGGTGTCGGCGGTGACGACGGCGCGAAAGGGCTTGGGTGTGCGCTCGCCGACGGTGGCAGGGCCGTCGAGCTCCGCCGCACCGATCCAGCCCCGCAACCGGTCGCCGTCGCACACGGCCACCCAGTCGTAGCCCAGCTCGGCCATCGTGGCCCGGGCGTCGTCGGCGCTGGCGGACTCGTCGACCACCGGTCCCTTGCTCAGCGAGGCGTCACCCACCGTCATGAGCGACAGCCGTTTGATGCCGCGGTCGTCGCCCAGGAAGTCGGCCACGAAGTCGTTACGGGGTGCTCGCAGCATCTCCGCCGGCGAATCGACCTGCTCGAGGATGCCGCCGATGTTGAGGATGGCGATGCGGTTGGCGAGCTTGATGGCCTCGTCGATGTCGTGGGTGACGAACACGATCGTCTTGTGGACCTCGCGCTGCAGCGTGAGCAGCTCGTCCTGGAGCTGCGCCCGCACGATGGGGTCGACCGCCGAGTAGGGCTCGTCCATGAGCAGCACCGGCGGGTCGGCGGCCAGCGCCCGGGCGACACCCACCCGCTGCTGCTGCCCGCCCGACAGCGCCGCCGGGTAGCGGCCGAGCAGTCCCCGGTCGAGCCGCAGCAGGTCGGCCAGGTCGTCCACCCGGGCCCTTGTGCGGCCGCGGTCCCAACCCAGGAGCCTGGGGACGGTGGCGATGTTGTCGCCCACCGTGCGGTGCGGGAACAGCCCGGCCTGCTGGATGACGTAACCGATCCCGCGGCGAAGCTCGTGGCTCGCCTGGGTGCGGATGTCGACGCCCCCCACCCACACCGTGCCGCCGGTGGGCTCGATCAGGCGGTTGATCATCTTGAGCGTGGTGGTCTTGCCGCAGCCCGACGGCCCCACCAGCGCCACCAGCTCGCCCCGGGGGATGGTGAGATCGAGCCCCTGGACCGCCGGCCGGGCCGCGCCGGGGTAGGTCTTGGTCAGGTGCTCGAGCCGGATGGCGACATCCTCGGCCGACGCGGCGGCCGTTGTCGCTGCTCCGGTCACGACACAGGTAACCCCATGGAATGGTGCGCTGTCGGGCGGATCACGGTTCCCTCCCCGCAGGTGCGGCCCCGGGAGAAGCCGTCGGGCCCATGTCGATCGGTGGACCCTGGGTCTTGCTGGCCGTCACCCTACCGCCGGCGCCCGCTCACGCGAGGGCTTTTGCCGTCAGCTGCCGGCGACGGGTTGGCGGGGCACCTCGGCACCGGGGGTCGGCACCGGCGGGCGCTCGGGCATCATGCCCCGGGTGACCCAGCCCCGGGTCTCGGCCCACACCAGCATCGGCGGCAGGAACACGAGTGCCGACGCCAGCGCCACCGAGACGTTCATGGCCACGATCATGCCGAAGTCACGCAGCAACGGCAGCGACGAGAAGGCGATGACCGCCACGCCCGCGATGGCGGTGAGCGCCGAGACGATGAAGGCCCGGCCGGTGCGGCGGGCGGTGACGTTCATCGCCTCCCGGGGGCCGTAGCCGCGCTGCCGCTCCTCGATGAACCGCAGCAGGATCAGCGACGTGAACTCGGTGCACACCGCGACGACCAACGGTCCGCCGACCGCCGTCATCGGGCTGAGCTGGAGGTCGAAGACCCACGCCACCAGCGACGCCGCGCCCACCGCCGTGAGCACCGGCACCATCGACAGCAGTGCCCGCACGAAGCTGCGCAGCCGCAGCACGAGGTAGGCGAACACGAACAGGATGGCGAGGTAGGTGAGGAGGATGCGGTTGGACTCGATGTTCTCGAGCAGGCCGACGCCCACCACCGCAAGGCCCGACGGCGTGGCCCGGATGCCCTCGGGGATGGGTTCGCCGTCGGAGAGCGTGCCCGACTCGAGCTGGTCCCGGATGTCGTTGACGTAGACGGCGCGCTCCTCGAGGGAGCCGGGCCCCGTGCGGAACACCAGGTTGAGGGCGCCGGCGTCGGGGTTGACCGTTGCCTCCTGGATGTCGGGCGGCGCCACCTCGTAGGCCCGACGCACGTCCTCGCCGGTGGGCGGCAGGACGGTCGTGTCGGGCATCTCCAGTAGGAAGCTCACCGTGGTCACGATCGACGAGGCGGTGAGCAGTTCGTCGGGCCGCTCCGCCAGTTGGATGTTGGCGAAGTCGGTGACGAAGGCCGCGGTCTCGTCGCTGAAGAGGTCGTCGGACTCCACGAAGATGCCCAGCTCGGCCGACGATCCGGTCTCGGCCTTGATCGTGTCGATGTCCTCGATCACCTGGCTGTCCTGGTTGACCCACTCCTCGGGATCGCTCTCGATGGCCAGGTCGTCCTCGACGAGGATCCCGCCGGCGAACACGGCGGCGCTGGCCAGCGCGATCGGCACGGCCAGGCGGGTCGGCAGGCTGCCGAGCCACACCACCAGCCGGCCCAGCGTGCCGTGGCTGAAGTCCTTGCCCTTGGTGGGTGAGCGGTACTCGCGGATGCCGAGCGTCGCCAGCGGCACGACGATGCTGGCGATGCAGATGACGGCGATGCCCACGGCCAGCAGCAGGCCGAAGTCCCGGATCATGGGCACCCGGGAGAACCGCAGCGCCAGGAACGCGAACACGGCGTCGAAGGTGACGACCAGCAGCGCGGGTCCCAGGTGGACCGATGCCTCCTGGATCGGGTGGGCCGAGCGGTCGATCACCACTTCTTCCTCGATGCGGGAGTGCATCTGGATGGCGTAGTCGATGCCCACGCCCAGCATGACCGGCAGCCCGGCGATGGTGACCACCGACAAGGGGATGCCGAGGTAGCCGGCGAGGCCGAACGCCCAGACCAGGCCGATGAGGATCACCGCCAGAGGCAGCAGCCGCCAGCGCACGCCGAACAACAGCAGGAGGATCACGACCATGATCCCCACCGCGATGGCCCCGAGCGTGAACATGCCGCCCCGCAGGTAGTCGTTGAGCTCCTTGAGCAGCACCGGGGCGCCGGTCGACGTGACATCGGCGTTCTCGAACGGCTCGGCCAGGGTGATGCGCTGGACCTCCTCGCTGGCGGCTCCTTCCTCCTCGAGCGAGGCGTTGCCCACCAGGCGGGTGACCAGCTGGGCATGGGTCTCGTCGGGGAAGAACGGGCGCAGCGACTTGCGGATGTCGCCCCGGTTGTCGAACAGCAGGAAGCGGACCCACTCGGGGTTCTCGAACGTGCGCTGGTCCTCGGGCACCTCGTTGAGTCGCGTCAGCGTCGTGCCGGCGTCGGCGGCCCGGACCTCCTGGGCGGCGGGGTCGGGCTCGCGCGCGCGGGCGCCGAGGAGGGCCTGGCCGGCCACGCTCTGGGTGGGGTCGCCGGTATCGCTCACCGCCAGGTTCTGGGTGAACTGCAGGGCGGTGAGCGGGGTGACCACCGCCTCGACTCCGTCGACGGCATGGAGCTGCTCGTCGACCTGCTGCAGGTGCTCGATGTTCTCGGGCGTGAAGAGATCGACGACGTCGCTGCCGTCGTCCATGGTGAACAGGGTGAGCATCGCCTGGCCGCCGAACAGGCCCTGGTAGGCGACGTTGTCCTGGTAGACCTGCTCGTCCTTGTTGAGGTACGAGTCCTGGCCGGTGGCGAAGTCGAGCTGGGTGGCGCCCAGGCCGAGCACGAGGGTGATCGCCAGGCCGATGGCGCCGACGATCCCGGCGTGCTTGCCGAAGTTGAGGCCCATCCAGGCCCACACGCGTCGCATCGTGACCGGGCCTCCCGGGGAGAACGGCGGCGGGGGACCCACGGAGACTAGTGGTTACGCGCGTCTGAACCGCAGTCGTGTTGTGACCCGCGCCACGACCCGAGGCAATGCGGTCCGGCGACGCGGAGTCGAGGCGATGGGGGCCGGGGGCCGGTCCTCATTGCCTCCAGAGTCCGCTGGCGGGCCCTATTGCCTCGCGATGCGGTCGGCGCCGGCCAGGTAGGGGCGCAGCGGCTCCACGATCGCCACCGAGCCGTCGGGCTGGCGGTGCGTCTCGAGGTAGGCGGCGATCGTCCGGGGCCAGCCCAGGGCCGAGCCGTTGACCGTGTGGGCCACCTCGGTGCCCCGCCCCGAACCCTCGGCCGGGCGGTAGCGGACGTTGGCCCGGCGGGCCTGGTAGTCGCCGAACCACGACACCGACGACACCTCCAACCACTGGTCGACGCCGGGGGCGTAGGCCTCGAGATCCCACGTGCGGGCGGCGGAGGCACTGAGGTCGCCGGTGCAGAGGTCCAACACGCGGTAGGCGAGACCCAGCTCGCGGAGCAGCGCCTCGGCGCGGGCCAGCACCTCCCGCTGGCAGGCGATGGCCTGCTCGCCGCCGGCGGCCACCGCCAGCAGCTCGACCTTGTCGAACTCGTGGGCCCGAAGCAGGCCCCGCGTGTCCTTGCCGGCGGCGCCCGCCTCCCGGCGGAAGCACGACGTGTACGCCATGTAGCGCAGTGGCAGGTCGGCGCCGGCGAGGATCTCGTCGCCGTGCAGCGACGTGAGCGGCACCTCTGCGGTGGGGATGGCCCACAGGTCGTCGCGCTCGATGTGGTACGCCTCGTCGGCGAACTTGGGGAGGTGCCCGGTCGCGGTCATCGTCTCGGTGCGCACCAGCGTGGGCGGGCGGACCTCCTCGTAGGCGTCGGCGTTGCGGTCGAGGCTGAGCTGCACCAGCGCCCGCAGCAGCCGGGCGCCCCCGCCGCGGTACATGGTGAACATCGAGCCCGAGATCTTGGTGGCCCGCGCGTTGTCGAGGATCGCGAGCTCGGCGCCGATCTCCCAGTGGGGGACCCGCTGATGCTCGCCGTAGCCGCCGGGGTCGTAGCCCTCGGTGCGCAGGACGACGTTGTCCTGCTCGCCCACCCCGTGGGGTGCGTCCTCGCTCGGCAGGTTGGGGAGGCCGAGCAGGGCGGTGCGGATCTCGTCGGCCAGCACGCCGGCCGCCTTGGCCAGCGCCTCCTCCTCGTCGCCGAGCGAGCGGCTCTCGGCCACGAGGGCCTCCGCCTCGTCCGCCTGCCCCTGCCCCCGCAGGCGCCCGACCTGCTTCGACAGGGACTTGATCCGGCTGCGGACCTCGTCGCGCTGGGCGACGATCCGGCGCTGCTCCGCGTCCAGCGCCACGACCGCGCCGATGGCGTCGGACGTGCCAGGGCCCCGCAGGTCCAGCGCGGCCTTGACCGCATCGGGCTCGCTGCGGATCCGGCGGATGTCGAGCATGAAGGGGGAGGGTAATGGTGCGCCGGCGGAAGTCGTTGCCGAGAAGCGCCGCCTCGCACCTAGTGTCGCTTCGTGGTCGACTCGCACGCACTCGCCTCGTTCAGCGTGGCCGCCTTCGTGCTGATCGTGGTGCCCGGACCGAGCGTGCTGTTCGTGGTGAGCCGCGGCGTGGCCCTGGGCCGGCGGGCGGCGGTCGTCACCGCGGTCGGCAACGCCGCCGGCGTCTACGTACAGGTGGTGGCGGTGGCGCTGGGGGTGGGCGCGGTCATCGAGCGGTCCGTCGTGGTGCTCGGTGCGGTCCGCCTGCTGGGCGCCGCCTACCTCGTCTACCTGGGCGTGCAGGCCGTCCGGCACCGGCGCGAGCTGGCATCGGTCCTCGACCTGGGATCCCGTGTCGCCGAGCGACGCAACCTGGCGCTCCAGGGCTTTGTGGTGGGCATCAGCAACCCCAAGGGGATCGTGTTCTTCACGGCGATCCTGCCGCAGTTCGTCGACCCCGCCGGCGCGCCGGTACCGGTGCAGATGCTCGCGCTCGGCGCCATCGCGGTCGGCATCGCGGTCGTGTCCGACAGCATGTGGGGGATGATGGCCGGCACCGCCCGCAGCTGGCTGGCGCGCTCGCCGCGACGCCTGGAGGCACTGGGCGGCGTGGGCGGACTGACGATGATCGGCCTCGGTGTCCGCCTGGCCACCACCGGCCGTCGAGACTGACGCACCAACGTGCGGCGGTTGGAGCGGCCATGGCATCCGCGGCCGCCGCACGTTCGCAGGTGGTGGGCACCGCAGCGTTATCGTCCGTGCCGCCATGTCCGCCATCGAGGTCGAGGGGCTGACCGTCACGTACCGCGACGTCGTCGCCGTCGACGACCTGTCCTTTCGGGCCGAGGCCGGCGAGGTCACCTGCGTGCTCGGGCCCAACGGCGCCGGCAAGACCTCGACCATCGAGTCGCTCGAGGGTATACGACGGCCCGCCCTCGGCCGCCTGTCGGTCATCGGGCTCGACCCCCGCCGCGACCACCGTTCGCTGGTCGAGCGCATCGGCGTCATGCTGCAGGAGGGTGGGGTGCACCCCGGTGTGCGCACGCTCGAGGCGCTACGCCACGCCGCGGCGCTGTACGCCGAATCGCTCGCGCCCGGGGAGCTGTTGGAGCGGCTCGGGATGGGCGGCCTAGAGCGCCGCACCTACCGACAGCTCTCGGGGGGCGAGCAGCGACGGCTGGCACTGGCGCTCGCCCTGGTGGGCCGGCCCCAGGTGGCCTTCCTCGACGAGCCCACCACGGGCGTGGATCCCGCCGGACGGCAGGTCATCCGTCAGGTGATCGCCGACCTGCGCTCGGAGGGTGTGACCGTCCTGCTGACGACCCACGACCTCGACGAGGCCGAGCGGGTGGCCGACCGCGTCGTGATCATCGACCGGTCCCGCCTCGTGGCCGAGGGCCCGCTGGAGGAGATCATGCGGGGCCCGGGCGACGCCGAGAGCGTGCGGTTCGCGGCGCCACCCGGCATCGACACCGAGGCGTTGTCCGAGCGGCTCGACGGTGCCGCCGTGGCCGAGACGGGACCGGGCGAGTACGAGGTGACGGCGGCACCTACCCCGGCGACCGTGGCCGCCATCACCGCCTGGCTGGCCGAGCGCGACCTGCCGTTGGGCGACCTCAGGGCCGGCCGCCAGCGGCTGGAGGACGTGTTCCTGCGGCTGACGTCCCGCCCGGCCGACGCGGCGCCGTCCGACGAGCCGGAGCCGGGCCCGTGAAGGGGCTCTGGGCGCAGCTGCGGCTCGAGCTGGCGCTGACCTTCCGCAACGCCGAGTCGTTGCTGCTGACCCTCGGCATCCCCGTGGTCGTCCTGGTGTTCTTCGCGGCGGTCGACGTGCTGCCCATCGACGGCGACGACGTCGACTTCCTGGCCCCCGGCACGCTGGCGCTGGCCGTCCTGGCCACCGCCTTCGCCAACCTGGCCATCGCCACCGGGTTCGACCGGTCCTACGGGGTGCTCAAGCGGCTCGGCACCACGCCGCTGGGTCGGCCTCGGCTGGTCGCCGCCAAGGCGCTGGCGGTGCTGGTCGTCATCGCCGTGCAGGTGGCCCTCCTGGTGGCGGCGGCACTGGCCCTCGGGTGGCGGCCCGATGTCGATGCGCTGCCCCTCGTCGCGGCGCTGGTGCTGGCGGTGGTGGCGTTCACCGGCCTGGCGCTGGTGCTCGCCGGGCGGCTGCGGGCACTGGTGGCACTGGCGGCCGCCAACGCCATCTTCGTGGTGCTGCTGTTGCTGTCCGGGATGGTGATCCCGCTCGACGAGCTGCCCTCGACGCTGCGTGGGATCGCCAGGGCGCTGCCCTCCACCGCACTCGCCGACGCGGCCCGTGGCGCCTTGACCGACGGGGTGCAGATCCCCGGCCGCGTGTGGCCGGTCCTCGTCCTCTGGGCGGTCGGCGCCGTGGCGCTGGCGGTGACCCTGTTCCGCTGGGAGCCATCGGACTGACGGTCCGCCCCGGTGGTGCCGAGCGGCGCGCGCTGTCACGCTGTCCACCATGAGCCGCTGGACCGTCGCCGATATCCCCGATGGTTCCGCTCGACCTCGCCGACCTCGGTTCGGTGCGGGAGGCCGCCGAGGCGGTCGCTGGCATCGTCGACCGGCTCGACGTGCTCGTCAACAACGCCGGCGTGATGGCCCTGCCGCTGCGACGGACGGTCGACGGGTTCGAGCTGCAGTTCGCCACCAACCACTTGGGCGTCGGCTCGTTGACGGCCGCACGGGACGATCAGGCCGCACGCCGCCTGTGGGAGCTCTCGGAGGACCTGACCGGCGTCACCTACGCGTGGAGCCCACCAGTCTGGCGGACCGCTAGCCGGGAACCCGGGGCTCGGGCGGCGGGGGATGCTCCTCGAACTCGCGCTCGACGTCGGCCCACGTGAGGTCGTGGGCCGGCCCGGCCTGGTCTATCGCCTTGTCGGTGTCCGAGAACCTCGATGCCCACTGGAAGAACCGGATCGTGATGATCAGCCACAGGAAGCCGCCACCCACCAGCTTCATGATCAGCCCCGCCGCCTGCTGGTCCGTCGTCACCGAGATGTCCCCGAGTCGTTGCGGGATGTCGTAGGCCGAGTAGACCGATCCCTCGGCGAACGTGAGCCACGCCGCCGGTACCGTCGGGACGATCGAGGTCACGAACAGGTACAGCATCTGCGCCGGGTAGGAGATGCGCAGCTCCGGCAGCGGTCCGCATATCGGGATCCACAGCAGGAACGCCGTCGACACCAGCGCGGTGTGCACGACGTAGTGGAGCAGCGCGTTCTCCACGGAGGCGTTGACGATTCCGGGCCAGTGGGTGAGCAGCTGCAGGGCGTTGAACGCCACGGCCGCCGGCACCGGGCGGGCGATCTTGAAGAACACCCGCTTGGCCCGGCCCCGGCCGAGCACCAGGCGGGCCAACCACTCGGGGGTGGCCAGGAGGAGCACCGGCGGCACCGCGAACGTGAGCAGCATGTGCTGGGTCATGTGCACCGAGAACAGGTACTCCTCGGCGACGTCGTGCATCGGCCAGTCCGAGGCGAACCACAGCAGCGCCACGCCCAGCGCCAGCCAGGCGAGCTGGGCCCGGGTGGCCACGGGCTCACCGGGCGGCACCACCTTGGGGCCCACGACCCGCAGCGCGTAGGCCGCCAGCACGGCGACGCCACCCACCAGCAGCCACACCTCCGGGTGCGGCTGCCACCGCCAGAAGTCCGTGCTCCCGGCGGCGCCGATCAGCGTCATGTCACGGCACCGAGCGCGCCGAGGGCGAAGTCGTCGGACCAGAACTCCAGGGTGGTCATGGCGATGAGGTAGACCACGACCGCCAGCAGCAGGCCGAACACGAAGACCCGCCGGAACAGAGGGTTGTCGTAGCGCAGGTGCATGAAGTACGCGACGACGATGCCGAACTTGAGGACCATCATCGGGAACAGCAGCGCCACGAGGAACGTGGTGCTCGGGTCCTCGAGGAAGTAGGTGCTCACCTCGAGGGCGGTGAGGGCGCCGAGGAGGAGGGCGACCTTGATGTAGGTCCAGTCGCTGGGGTGCGTCTTCTGGTGGGCCTCGTGATGGGGCTCGAGCGGGGCTCCCTTGTGTTCGGGCTCGGCGATGCTCATGGTCGAGCCTCCGTCACGGGATGAGGTAGACGATCGTGAAGATCAGGATCCACACGATGTCGACGAAGTGCCAGTAGAGGCCGAAGATCTCGACCGTCTCCGCCCTGTCGGGGCCCAGCTTGCCCCGCAACGACATGACGAACAGCGCCATCAGGAACATGATCCCGACGCTGACGTGTACGCCGTGGAAGCCGGTGAGGGTGTAGAAGGCGGACCCGAGGATGTTGGTGGTGTAGCCCAGCCCCTCCCTCACGAAGCTGGTGAACTCGTAGACCTGGCCGCCGATGAAGACAGAGCCCAGCAGGGCGGTGGTGACCAGGAACGTCCGGCACCGCCGGACGTCACCCCGATGGATCGCGCCGACGGCCATCGCCATGGTCAGCGAGCTGAACAGCAGCACGAAGCTCGACACCGACGTGAACGGGATGTCGAAGATGTTGGCGGGGTCCCGGAGCTCCACCGGACCGCTGATGCTGCGGTGCCGCAGCAGCAGGTAGGTCGAGATCAGCGCCCCGAACAGCAGGCAGTCCGACCCCAGGAACACCCACATCGCCAGCTTCTCGTTGGAGATTCCGGTGCTCGTGGCGTGGCTGGGCACGCCCTGCTCGGTCTCGGCGGCGATCGACCCGTGGATGGCGGTGTCAGCCATCGGTGCCACCCTCCCCCTCGGCCTCGGTGTCGACGTCGCCGATCGACGATGCGGTGCTGGTGACGCCGGCCGGTTCCGCCTCGCCGGCGGGCTCGGCGCCGGTTCCGGAGCCGGCCTCGGGCTCGGTCTCGTCCTCGTGGCCGTCACCCGGCTCGGCGTGGTCGCCCTCGTGGCCGTCGCCGCCAGGGCCGTGGTGCGCCTCGGGGTCGTCGGACGGCTCGTAGCCGAGGCCGAATCCGGCCAGGATCACCAACACGCCGCCGGCGGCGGCGATCCCCAGGTTGAAGATGAGGCCGTAGGCGATCATCGGCAGCGCCGCCGCCAGCACCAGGGGCCAGTACGACGGCGACGGCAGGTGCACGCCGGTCGGGTCGCCCGGTTGGGCCACCTCGGCGCCGGTGGCGACCCGCACCACCTTGCCGTCGGCGTTCTCCTGGTACTTGCGGTGCCAGAACTCGTCGAGGTGCGACACCGTGGGCACGGTGTCGAAGTTGTGGGCGGGGACGGGCGACTGCACCATCCACTCGAGGCCGCGGGCGTCCCAGGGGTCGGGTCCCGGATCGATCCGGTTGACCCGGTGGGCCCGCCAGCTCACGAGGATGTTCCCGACCAACACCAGCATCGACACGGCGATGAGGAACGCGCCGATGGTCGCCACCATGTTCCAGAGCTCGAAGCCGTAGTCGGCGATGTAGGTGTGCATGCGCCGCGGCATGCCCTGCAGGCCGAGGATGTGCATCGGGCCGAACGTCAGGTTGAACCCGATCAGGATCAGCCAGAAGTGCCACTTCCCGAGCTTGTCGCTCAGGGTGAAGCCGAACGCCTTGGGCCACCAGAAGTACATGCCGCCGAGGAAGCCCATCAGCGAACCACCGAACAGCACGTAGTGGAAGTGGGCGACGATGTAGTAGGTGTCGGTCTGCTGGGTGTCGGCGGGGGCGACGGCGTGGGTGACGCCCGACAGGCCCCCGATGGTGAACATCGTGACCAGGCCGATGGCGAACAGCATCGGCGTGGTGAACCGCAGCTTGCCGCCCCACATGGTCGCCAGCCAGTTGAGGACCTTCACCCCCGTGGGCACGGCGATGAACATCGTGGACAGCGAGAACGCCGCCACCGAGATCGGTCCCATGCCCGAGGCGAACATGTGGTGCGCCCACACGCCCCAGCCCATGAACCCGATGGCGATGCCCGAGAACACCATGAACGGGTAGCCGAAGATCGGCTTGCGCGAGAACACGGGGATGATCTCGGACACGATCCCGAACGCCGGGAGGATGAGGATGTAGACCTCGGGGTGGCCGAAGATCCAGAACAGGTGCTCCCACAGCAGCGGGTCGGCGCCGGCCGACACGTTGAAGAAGTTGGCGTCGAACAACCGGTCGAAGGTGAGCAGGAACAGCGCCACGGAGAGGACCGGCAGCGCGAACACCAGCAGCAGCTGGGTGACGAGGCCCATCCAGGTGAACACCGGCATCTTCATGAGCGTCATGCCCGGCGCCCGCATGTTGAGCACGGTCACCACCAGGTTGATGGCACCGGCCAGCGAGGCGATGCCGGTCATCTGCAGGCCGAGGGCGTAGAAGTCCATGCCGTGCCCGGGCGAGAACACGACGCCGGTGTTGGGCGCGTAGGCGAACCAGCCACCGTCGGCGCCGCCGCCCAGGAACCACGAGGTGTTCAGGAACAGCCCGCCGCCCAGGAACAGCCAGAAGGTGAAGGCGTTGAGCCGCGGGAAGGCGACGTCGCGGGCGCCGATCTGCAGCGGCATGAGGTAGTTCATGAACGCGGCGCCCAGCGGGATCACGACGAGGAAGATCATCGTCACGCCGTGCATGGTGAAGAGCTGGTTATAGAGGTCGGCGGAGTACAGGGCCTGGCCGGGCGCGGCCAGCTGGGCCCTGATGAACAGCGCCTCGATGCCCCCCAGCAGGAAGAAGAACATCGCCGCGCCGCCGTACAGGATGCCGATGCGCTTGTGGTCGATGGTGGTGAGCCAGCTGCGCCACCCGGTCGTGGCCTGTGGCCGGCTGAAGACACCGAGCGGGCGGGCGGTCACGGCGGCCCCGGGCGGGAGCTCGGGAAGCGCGGTCGGTCGTTCGACGATCGCCATGTGTCTCTACACCTACACCTATTCCAGCGTCTGGAGGAAGGCCACGAGCTGGTCGATCTGCTCCTCGGACAGGTTCAGGTTGGGCATGCCGCGTCCCTGCTCACCGGCTTCGACCTCCTCGGGGGTGACCGGGTCCATCGGCTTCTCGCCCGGCGGGTCGCGCAACCATGCTTCGAGATCGCCGCGGTTGAGCTCGCCACCGTTGTCGGTGCCGATCTCGTCGGCCTCGACGATGTGGTCGCCGTCGAGGTCGTCCCAGAGGTCGAACGTGGCGCCGGCGAAGGCCCCCCGACTGGCGAAGTGAGTGAGGTCGGGCGCGTTCTCGGGCACCAGCTGCGCGGTGCCGTCGCCCCCCTCCTCGAACTGCTCGTCGTTGATGCCCCGTGCCAGGTGGCAGACCGAGCACTGGCCGGCGAACAGCTCGGCGCCGGCGGCCGCCTGCTCGTCGGTGGGCTCGTCGGCCTCCTCCTGCTGGTCCTCGAGCCACGCCTCGAACTCGGCGGGCGGCAGGGCGACGACCCGCTGGCGCATGTAGGCGTGCGACAGCCCGCAGTACTCGGTGCACTGGCCGACGTAGGTTCCGGGCTCGTCGGCGTTGATGGTGAGCGGATGGGTGCGTCCGGGCACCGCGTCCTTCTTGCCGTTGAGCTTGGGGATCCAGAACGAGTGGATCACGTCCCGGGAGGTGACCTCCAGGCCCACGTTCTGGCCGGCGGGGACGACGAGATCGTTGGCCGTGACCAGGTCGTCGTCGGTGAACTCGCCGTCGCCGTCGGTGTCGTAGGTGAACTCCCACCACCACTGCTGCCCGGTGACCTGCACCGTGAGGTCATCCTCGGTGTCGTTGATGTCGAACAGCGTCGCCAGGGTGGCGAAGGCCACGAAGCCGAGCAGCAGGGCCGGAAGGACCGTCCAGCCGATCTCGAGCTTGGTGTTGCCGTGGGTCTGGCCCGGCAGCTCGTCGGGGTCGTCGTCCCTGCGCTGGCGGAACTTGAGGACCAGGTACAGCACGCCGAACTCCACCAGCACGAAGACGACGGCAGCGACGATGAAGACCGGGTTGACCAGGTTGTCGATCTTGCGGGCGATCGGGCCCTCGGGCTCGAGCGTGTCCTGGGGCGCGTCGGACGCGCAGGCGCTCAGCAGCAGGAGCAGCGGCACCAGCAGCACCAGGACCCTTCGGCCGGATCTCATCCGCCCTCCTCGACGGTCGTGCCTTTCGCACCCGGCTCGTGGAACTCGCGCTCGCCGGAGACCGCCGCGCCGATCCCGAGGCCGACCACCGCCACGGCGGCCACCAGCAGCACCCCGACGACCACGTTGCGACTGATCCGGGGCCGGGACGCGAAGAAGAATCCCGCCACGATGATGCCGCCGGTGATGCCGATGCCGACCCACACGGCGGCGTCGGCCGACAACGACAGGAACAGCCGCGAGAAGGCCGCCACGACCACGCCGATGGCCAGCAGGCCGGCGGCCGGGAACTCGATCGGGTTCATCAGGCGGTTGCGGATCTGCCGGTTGGTGGCGGGATCGCCGGTGGCGCGGTCGGCCCATGTCTGCACCGCCCACTCGACGAGCACCACGCCCAGGGCCACGAGGCCGAAGACGAAGAGGACGGGCGACGCCACCAGCCCGACGACCACCAGCGCCGCGCCGAACGCGGTGACGGCCGGCCAGTAGCTGGGTGTCGCGGGGATGGCGGCCGGCACGGTCTCGGTGCCCGCCACCTGCGCCTCGGCCTGCGCCTCGGCGTCGCGCACGGCCAGCGACACGGACCCCAGGAACAGGCTGATGAACCCGGCGGCGATCAGCACGCCGTAGCCGAGGTGGTCGCCGACGGCGCCCTTGTAGCCCATGGTGAGCGGACCGAGACCGTCGCCGCCGGTGGTCCAGCCGTAGGCGGCGGCCAGCACCAGCGAGACGAAACCGAGGCCTAGGAACCACTTGGACCCGGTCGTGATCACTGGAGGGCCCTCACTTGGTGACCGTGATCGCGTACCAGACCACGCCGTAGACGGCGATGGTCACGTACCAGTACAGGGCGGCGGCGTTGGCACCCTCGGCGGCACGGCCGGTGAGCTGGCCGCCGAGGGCCCGGAACGCCATGACGGCGAGGAACGCCAGGCCCACGCCGGCCATGGCCACGTGCAGGCCGGTGATCGTGAAGATGAGCAGTGCCTGCGTCGAGCTGGTGACGCCCACGCCGAGCTGCTGCCAGCCATAGACCACGGTGGGGATGTAGGCGACCCCGAGGAGGATGCTGACCCCGAACGCCAGGTAGGCGTGGACGCGGTCGTCGTTGCGCAGCGAGTAGACCGCCCAGGCCACGGTGACCCCCGACATGAGCAGCGTGACCATCCCCATGTTGCCTGGCGAGAGCTGGATGTTGACGTCCTCGGGCAGCCAGCGCTCGCCGCCGGCGATCACGTCGGCGCGCATGCGCGTGTAGATGGCCACCAGCGCCAGCACCACCATGGCGGCCGCCCCCGACGCCAGCGCGGAGCCCACGAGCAGCACCCGCGGGCGCGGCGGCGCCGGGGTTGGCGCGCCGGAGAAGACCTCGAGGTCGGTGGAGGTGGCGGCCATCAGGCGGAGGCCTCCGTGCTCCCGGTGTCGCGCCCTGTCTCCCCGGCGTAGCGGGCGTCGTAGAGCGGCGCCTCGGATGTGATCTCCGGCACCGTGGCGAAGTTGCCGACGGGCGGCGGCGACGCGGTCGTCCACTCGAGCGTGTGCCCGTCCCAGGGATCGTCCGCCACGGCCCGTCCCCGGGCCGGCTTGAGCAGGGCGGCGATGACCGCCAGCGCTCCGGCCACGGCCACGGCCAGCGCGACGGCGGCCACGAGGTTCAGCGTCTCCACGGTGTCGATCTCGCTCACCCCGTCGAGCGATGTCGCGATGGAACGTGGCTGGTCGTGGAGGCCGGCGATGCCGTAGGTCACGGCCGCCACGCCCGCGCCCAGCGCCAACAACGTGGCGCCCAACCGCACCGGTCCGTCGGGCAGCAGCTTCCCGTAGAGCTTGGGTGCCCAGAACGCGAGGCCCGCAGCCGCGGCCACCAGGGTGCCGGCCACCACCAGGAGCTCCTGGCCGCTCGCCCACGTGGTGGTGAGCACGTCGACCTCCTCGATGACGGTGACGGCGCCCGCCGCCACGCCCCCACCGATCAGCAGCCCGGCGAGCAGGGCCAGGACGAGAGGCGTCCCCAGCCGGACGTTGCCCCTCCCGAGCGTGGCCGCCCACAACCCCAGCAGCCCGACGACGGGGACGACGGCGAGGAAGCCGACCGCGATCCAGACGCCGTCGTAGAGCCAGTCGGTGGGGTTGGATTGGCCGTCAACGCTGAAGCCGATCTGCGCCCAGGCGCCGAATGCCAGGGCACCGAACAGCCCGATGAGCGCCATCGCCGCGGTGTGGCGGTGGTGCCGCCGGCGGGCGAACACCGGGACAACGTCGGCGATGATCCCCAGCGCCGGAACGGCGACGACGTACAGCGTCGGTTGCCAGAACGTCCAGGCGATGCGGTCGTAGACGTCGTCCGACCCCCCGAGGAACTGCTGGCCGTAGCGCAGGTCGACGTAGACCAGCAGCATCACGGCGGCCAGCACCGGCAGGGTCAGCAGCCACACGGTGCCGCCCACGACCATCGACCACGAGAACAAGGGTGTGCGGCGCAGGGTCATGCCCGGCGCCCGCAGGGTCAGCACGGTGGTGACCACCGAGACGGTGGCGACCGCCAGCGCCACCAGCAGGGCGATGAAGGCGGCCACGAACAGGGCCACCGCCTCGCCGTCGCCGCCGAAGGGCCCACCGTCGAGGGCGTAGGCGGCCAGGACGACGCCGCCCGAGGCCAGGAACGTCCAATAGGCGGCGGCGCTGGCGCGGGGGAAGGCGATCGTGGACGCCCCGACCTGCAGCGGCACCACCGCGGTCGCGAGCCCGATCAGCAGCGGCAGGACGCCGAGGAACAGCGCCGCAATCGACTGGAGGGTGAAGAGCTGCCTCGCGACGTCGCCGTCCAGCACCTCGAAGCCCGAAAGGTCCACGCGCTCGAAGCCCACCAGGATGCCGACCACGCCGGCCATGAGCAGGAACAGCAGGGACGTGCCCACGAACAGCCTGCCGACGGTGCGGGGATCGCCGGAACCCACCAGCGCAGCGAGCCCGGTCGGCGGCGCCGACGGGGCCGGCCCGGCAGCGGCTTCGACGACGTCGTGAGGGGCTTCGGTCACGGTCATGAGCGCAGCTCGTGACCGGTCGACCGCGCGAGTGCCAGCGAGCCGGGCGACGATGGGGTGCGGGGGCGCAGCCCCCCAGGATTCACGGTCATGAGGGCAGCCTGAGGAGGAGACGGATCCGGTTCGGGAATCTAGTCACATGCGGTGTTCGCCCACGAAATCGCAGGTCAACCTCCGGCCCGGCCCTTCCCCCCGGTGCCACTCCCTAGAACCCCGACCGCACCAGCTCGTCGAGGGCGATGGCGGCGAACAGCAGGGTGATGTACGTGATCGACCACGTGAACACCCGCATGGCCGCCTGCGGGGTGCCGTCACGCAGCAGGCCGACCGTCAGCCAGGTGAACACCGCACCGAGCGCCAGCGCCGCAGCGATGTAGATGTCGCCCATGCCGGCGACCGGCGCGAACAGGAGCGTGAGCGCCCACAGCAACAGGGTGTAGAGGACGATGCGCAGCGCCGTGGTGCGCAGGCTCGCCACCACCGGCAGCATCGGCACCTGGGCTCGCGCGTAGTCGTCGCGGTAGCGGATCGCGAGCGCCCAGAAGTGCGGCGGCGTCCAGTAGAAGATGACGCCGAACAGCACCACCGGCGGCCAGTCGAGCGAGTTGGTCACGGCCGTCCACCCGACCAGCACCGGCACGGCGCCGGCCGCGCCCCCGATCACGATGTTGCTGGCGGACGAGCGCTTCAGCCACAGCGTGTAGACGAACACGTAGAACAGGCAGGCCGCGACAGCCAGCGCCGCCGAGAGCAGGTTGACGGTCGCCCACAGGAGGGCGAAGGCCGCCACCTCGATGCCGATGGCGAAGGTGAGGGCGGCGCGGGCGGTGAGCCGGCCGCTGGCGAGCGGGCGGTGCCGGGTGCGCGCCATCACCCGGTCGATGTCCCGGTCGACGACCATGTTCATGGCGTTGGCCCCGCCGGCGGCCAGCGTGCCACCCAGCACGGTGGCGGCGACGAGCCACAGCGACGGCAGGCCCCGCTCGGCCACGATCATCGTGGGCACGGTCGTGACCAGGAGCAGCTCGATGATCCGGGGCTTGGTGAGGGCGACGTAGTCCCCGACGATGTCGAGCAGCCGGCGCGACACGGCCGCGGATGCGTCGGGGGACGTCAACACCCGGGCGACTCTATGGCCCCTTCGAGGGGGGAGGGAAACCCTCCAGCCCGACCCCCACCCGCCGCCCGTCGGTCGCATTCGGCTGCCGCAGAGCTCCAGTCTTAGCCTGTGCCACGTGCGGCTTCCCGAGCTGTCCCCCCGGGCGTACCGGTACATCGTGGCGGCCACCCTGGCGTCACTGGTGTTCATCATGGTGACCGGTGCCGCCGTCCGCCTGACGGACTCGGGGCTGGGGTGCTCGACGTGGCCGTCCTGCGAGCCCGACAGCTTCACGCCCCGCTCGGCGGCCGACACCCACGGCATGGTCGAGTGGGTCAACCGGCTCATCACCGGCGCGGTGGGCCTGTTCACGCTGGCCGCGGTGGTGGGGGCCCGGGCCCGCCGCCCCTACCGCGACGACCTGTTCCGGTGGTCGCTGGGCCTGCCCGCCTGGGTGTTCGCCAACGCCCTCGTGGGCGCCCTGGTGGTGTGGCTCCACCTGTCGCCGGCATCGGTGATCGGTCATTTCGTGCTGTCGCTGGCCGCGGTGTGGAACGCCGTGGTGCTCTACGAGCGCGCCCGCGAGGTGCCCGCCCCCGACGGCAGCCGCCGGGCATTGGCCACCGGTACGGTCGTCGCCGCGTGCAGGCTGCTGCTGGTTGCGGCCGGACTGGTGATCATGACGGGCACCCTGGTGACCGGAAGTGGTCCCCATGCCGGCGACGAGCGGGCCGACCGCCTCGACCTGGCGGTGGACGACGTGGTGCGGATCCACGGCGCCGCCATGATCCTGTTCCTGGGCCTGACCCTGGCCGTGCTCTGGATGGCCCACGACGGCCATGCCGGCCCGCGCGTCACGGATCGCCTCCGCCAGCTGGTGGTGGTGCTCGTCGCCCAGGCGGGCATCGGCTACTGGCAGTACTTCACGGACGTGCCGGCGCTGCTGGTGGGCTTTCACGTCTTCGGCGCCGCCCTGGTGTGGATCGCCGTGCTGCGGGTGTGGTTCTCACTGTCCGAGCCGGCCACGACCCCAGCTTCCGGCGTCCCTCAGGCCGAGATATCGCTGCCAGGGACGCCAGAAGGTGAGGGGGGCCGGGCCGTCGATACCCTGCGGGCGGGCGCGCGAGAATAGGCCCGATGCCGATTGCCGGCCCGCCGCTGCAGGTGGCACCCGTCGAGACCGACCAGCCGGTCGGCGACACCGCTGTCGATCCCGACCGCCCCTGGGTCGTGATCGTCTGGAACGACCCGATCAACCTGATGTCCTACGTCACCTACGTGCTGCAGAAGCTGTTCGGGTACCCCTTCGAGGTGGCCGAGAAGCTCATGCTCCAGGTGCACTACGAGGGTCGGGCGGTCGTGTCCAACGGGCCGCGTGAGAGGGCCGAGCTCGACGTGTTCCGCCTCCACGAACACGGCCTCTGGGCCACGATGCAGCAGGATTGAACGTGCTGTTCGCACGCGACCGGGTGAGACGCCGCGGCGAGGGTCGCTACCAGGTGCGGCTGCGCCCCAACGAGCGGGCGCTGGTCGAAGACCTGGTGCGGCAGCTCCGGGAACAGCTCGTGGCGTCGACCGACGATCCGTCGGTGCGTCGGCTGTTCCCTCCGGCCTACCCCAACGACCCCGAGCGCGATGCCGGCTATCAGGTGCTGACGCGCGACGAATTGCTCGAGCAGCGCCTGGCGGCCCTCGACGTGGTGGAGCGCACTCTCGACGGCAGGGACCTCGACAGCGGCGAGATGTCGGCATGGATGGGCACCCTCAACTCGTTGCGGCTGGTGCTGGGCACCCGGCTCGACGTCGACGAGGAACTACCCGACCTCGACCCCGCCGATCCCCGGGCGCCCGCCTACGCGGTGTACGAGTACCTGGGATGGCTCCTGTCACAGGTGGTCGACGCGCTCGGGTCCGACCTGCCCCCGCCGTCGGCCGACGCCCGCCGTCTTTGACGATTTTCGGGGTCGCGCCCCGCTTTTTCTTCAGAGTCCACGGGTAGCTGCCGGGTTTGGGGCGGATCGAGTGGCTGCTACTGTGATCCGACGCTCCGCCGGCGGAGTCGAGCCCCCATCGTCCAGTGGCCTAGGACGCCGCCCTTTCAAGGCGGTAACACGGGTTCGAATCCCGTTGGGGGTGCGGCAATGAGATCACGGTCCCGTGGTGCAGTTTGGAGTGCACGCCGGCCTGTCAAGCCGGAGGCCGCGGGTTCAAATCCCGTCGGGACCGCCACTTCGCCCGGCGAGGCGAAGACCAACACGGTCGGGTAGCTCAGTCGGCAGAGCGTCCGCCTGAAAAGCGGAAGGTCACCGGATCGACGCCGGTCCCGACCACCACAAAGGACCAGATCAGAGGGCATGGCCTGGACGGAGCCGTGAGGCCGGACACCGACGATCCCGCGAAAATCCCGCGGG
>JBOGHG010000039.1:0-23551 GCA_050744525.1 Acidimicrobiales bacterium
CATCTGTACGAAGACGAGGGCATCGCGTTCGCACGCCACCTCAACGGCATCTTCGCCTTCGCCCTCTTCGACCGGCGCTGCCGGAAGCTGTTCCTCGTCCGTGATCCGGTCGGCGTGAACCCGCTGGTCTACGCCATGCGCGATAAACGCTTGGCGTTCGGGTCCGAGGCCAAGGCCGTCCTGGCGAGCGGCCTGGTGGGAGCGGAGCTCGACGAAGCGAGCCTGCACCTGACGATGAACGTCCGCTACGTGCCCGGTGGGCGCACGTTCTTCCGCGACATCCATCGCCTCGGGCCGGGTCAGGTGCTGGAGTTCCACGACGGCGAGGCCCGGTTCTCCACCTACGCGACGATCGACTGGACCCCGGATCCGACGCCGAGCGAGGCCGACTGGATCGAGGGGATCAGGGCGCACTACCAGGCGGCCGTCAAGCGCCAGCTCCTCTCCGATGTACCGGTGGGCGTCTCGCTCTCGGGGGGCATCGACTCCAGCTCCATCGTCGCCATGCTCCGCCGCAGCGAGTCCGGGCCGATCAAGACGTTCACCCTCGGATTCGACGAGCCCTCGGACGAGCTCGACGACGCTCGCTTCGTGGCCGAGACCTTCGAGACGGAGCATCACGAGACCGTGCTCCACGAACCTGCTCTCGCCCATCTTCCCGACGCCATTCGCCATACGGAAGAGCCCAAGGTCAACTCGCTCCAGCTCTACCTGCTCCACCGCTACATCGGTGAGCACGTGAAGGTCGTGCTCTCGGGGCTGGGGGGCGACGAGCTGTTCGCCGGGTACGACTTCTACCGCTACCTCGAGCGGGGTCGTCGGCTCGGGTCGGGCTTGTCCGGACCCGTGCTGCGCGCGGGGTCGCCCGTCCTCGACTGGTTGGCCCGCCGGGCAGCAGCCGTTCGGCGCCCCCAAGTCGATCTCTACGTCCGGGGGCTGGAGTGGGCGGCCTCGCTCGATGACGAGGCACGCCAGTACCTGCTCCTCCGCAACGCCTGGGACTTCAACCCCTCGTTGCGGCGGAGGGTGTACACGCCAGAGTTCCTGGCCCATCTCCAGACCACGACCCGCGACGAGTTCGACGCCTGCTTCGTCGGAGACGGGACGGTCCTGAGCCGGGCGCTGAGAGCCGAGTTCTCCACCAAGATGGTCTCCGATCTGCTCCACAACGAGAACACGATGTCGATGGCGCACTCCGTCGAGTCGCGTGTGCCGCTGCTCGACCTGGAGCTCGTTCGATTCGCGGCCCGCATCCCTCCCGAGGTTCGATTCCAGGGTGGGCTCAAGGGGCTGCTCAAGATGGCGCTCGACGGAATCGTCCCCGAACGGGTCCTCACCAAGAAGAAGTGGGGGTTCACGTTCGATCCCGTCGAGCAGTACCAGAAGGACCTGCGGTCGCTCGCCCTCGAGATCCTCACACCCGATCGCCTCCGCCGGTCCGGCGTGTTCAACCCCGACTTCGTTCGCCAGGTGCTCGACGCCAAGCCCCACCAGAGGCTGCGCTGGCACTACTTCATGCTCTGGCAGATGATCGGAGTCGAGATCTGGCGCGACGTCTTCACCCAGCCGCAGGTCACATCCACACGCACCGGCCGCCCATCGCGGCGCGCCGCCGTAGCAGAAGGGGCATGAGCAGATGACGGCGGCAGAGCACGCCACCGTGAAGTCCGTCAAGGACTTCTGGGAGACGCATGTCAACAACGAGTACTACACCGAGGAGGAGCGGGCCTCGGAGGCGTACCTGTCCGAGATCGAGGACCGGCGCTACCGCTGGCACTACCACCTCCGTGACCTGTTCGCACAGCTCGCCGGGAGCAAAGGTGAGTTGCTCGAGGTGGGTTGCGGGATCGGCGTCGACAGCATCCAGCTCGCGCGGTGCGGCTTCGACGTCACCGCCGTGGACCTGACCGAGAGCGCCATCGAGGTGGCTCGTGAGGCGGCACGGCATCGAGGCGTCGACGTCGACTTTCGCGTCGGCAATGCCGAGGGGCTCGACTTTCCCGACGAAGCCTTCGATGCGGTCTACTCGTTCGGGGTCCTGCACCACACGCCCGACATCGAGACGGCGGTCGCCGAAGTCCACCGTGTCATGAAACCCGGCGCGACGGCGTACGTGATGCTCTATCACCGCTGGTCGCTGGTGAACCTCGTGCACCGAGTCCTGCGGCTGCCCTACGAATCGCCGAGGGACCGAAAGGATCACTGCCCCGTCGTGTACACGTTCGGTCGTCGGGGGGTGAAGCGTCTGTTCGGGCAGTTCTCCGACGTGTCGGTGACCGCTGCGTATCCGTTCACCTACGGGTTCGGGCCCGTCGCGACACGGTTGCCACTCGGGCTTCGCCGCCCGCTGGGTCGAGCGATCGGCTGGCACCTCATGATCACCGCCGTGCGGTGATGTACATACCCCTGATCACTCCGCCGATCCCATAGCGGGCTCCAGCTTCCGCACGGTCACGCCCATCGGCAGGTCGATCTCCTTCGAGGGTCGGTGGCCTTGCGTCTCCTCCCAGACAGACAGCGATCCGGTCACCGCGCCGCTCTCGCTGAACCGGTCGTCAGGGAGCTGAGCCGGCAGCTCCGTCCCGGGCGTGACGAGGAACACCGGTTGATCCGGGAATGCGGTTTGGTAGCGCTGCAGATCCTCCAGGCCGTAGTCAGCGGGTAGGCGCGCCGCTACCTGATCGAAGACCAGCCAAACGATACCGGGCGCGTTGCGGTTGATGTCGAAGATGTTCGACCCGGCCGGAAACAGGAAGACGCCCTGCTGATCTCCGGCCTGTGCGGCGATCGCTGCCGCCATGTCCCACGACCCCCCCATCTCATCATGATCGCGAAGCGGAAAGGACATCTGGCTGTATTCGACGATAAGTGATATCGCAAGCAGAGCCCCTGCGAACTGGACGATACGGACACGACGAGTCAATAGCCACCACAGGCCCAGGGCAACCAATATGACGATTGTTGGCAGAACCGCAGGTATGAAGCGCCGGACCCACCACATCAAACGCATCGACACATTTGCGTCGTAAAGGTACAGCAGGAGCAGGGCCGTCCCCGGCAGCGTCAGTGTCAACAGCGAGGCACGCCAGCGACGCAGCACAGCAACGCAGATGCCGAGCCACATCACGACCAGGCCGCGAATCGTCACGAACCAGGCCAACCACTGCGTGTTCATTTCATCAAATGAGCGTCCGACGGCTCCTCTCAAGCCGAGGTACTCATAGTCCTCACCCCATATGTCGGGACGGAAGAACAGGAGCGTGAGCCCTACACCTGTCATCAAGCAGATCAGGAGGCCCAAGGGGAGCTGCCATCGTTCGATGAGCTTGCGCGGATCGGCCAGGGGTGACGCGGGCGTCCGTCTACGTATTGCCCGAACCGCCGCCCGGGTCACCAACCCAGTGCCCACCATGCCGATCAGCGCCGCCGTCACCTTCGCCGCGGACGGCACGTTGTTCGCCTCGCTGTAGATCTGACGAGCGTCGTACGCGTTCCAATATGCGTACGGAAGGGTCAGCGCCAGCCCGCCGATGACCCCCCAGGCGCGACGGTCGAAGCGGTCGGCTGCGAGCGCGAGCCCGACGATGCCGCCAGCGACCAGGACATAGAGAAACCCGTCCGGCCGGGCCAGGAACCCGATGCCGGCGAGGGTCCCGGCCACGAACCCGCCCGCCGCCCAGCGCCGCTCGATCGCGAGCACCCCCGCGAGCAGGGCACCGGCCACGAGCAGCTGCGCGAGGATCTCAGTCGACTGGTACTTGGCCTGCCACACCTGCATCATCGACGTCACCAGGAGGGCCCCGCTCAGCCCCGCCGCCAACGTGCCGACGGCTCGGCGAACGGCAAGGACGATTAGGCACAGCGACCCGATGGCCAAAACGGGGTTCAGGTTGAACAGCCATCGTGGGCCCCCGAGGTCGTGTGCCGTCGCGAGGAGCGCCGAGTGGAGGTGATAGAACTGCGAGGTCACCGCCGTCGGGTGGTCTGGCTCGACCCACAGCCCCGGGAACCGGCCCCCCAGGTCAAAGGCCGGCGTGATGCCGCGCTGAAGCACCGGGTCGTCGATGATGACATCGCCCTCACGCGCGATCGCGAACCCATGGGCCACGTAGACGCCAGGGTCCTTGTCGTCCCACGCGTAATGGAAGCCGGGAAGGAAGAAGAAGGCCCCCGCGACGACCACGACGGCGAGCAGGCCCAGTTCGGCGCGGTCGATCCGGATCCGCGGCCGTCGACCGATGGCGACCGCGAGCGCAGCGGCACCAGCCGTGGTCACGACCCCGAGCGCGACCGCCGACCAGCCGTCGTGGCGGCCGAGCTGTGCCAGCGCCAACGACCACGTTGCGATCGCCGCCACCAGACCGACGGCCGTCACCGCCACGGCCTCCCCCGCCGTGAGGACCAGATCGTTGGTCGCGGCGTCGGCCCCTGCGGCGCGCTGATCAGACGGCCGTGGTTCCTCAGCTGCGTCGGGCCCGCCCTTGGCAGTGGCGGCCCGGTCGGAGATGGAAGTCATACCCGGTCCAGTCACGTTAGTAGACGTCCCGATCGGCTCGGCCGGCATGTTGCGATGGCCCGGAGGCACTAGGCGTGCGGGAACCGGCCGGGACTGTATAGACGCTCGACCGTGCGACCCAACCGCACTCACCGGGGCCGAGAGCCCCCGAGGGCGATTCGTCACCGCCTGACCAGTAGAGTCGGCGCCGCCGTGCCCGACGACAGGAGGACACCAGGGAGCCACGGGTCAGGCGACGAGCGCACGCCGCCCGGCGGTTGGTGGAGGCGTTGCGCGGCGTTGGCCGGCGTTGCTGGTCTGGCCGTCACCCAACCGGTGCTGGATCTCTTCGGGAGGAATCCCGAGTTCTTCGTGGCCGGCCGGTACAGCTCCCAACAGATCATTGCCTTCGCCTTGATCGTCGCCATCGTGCCCGCGGCCGTGGCGGTCGTCGGGTCCTCCCTGGTGTGGCTGGTGAATCGTCGTGTCGCCGCCGTAGTGCTCTCAGGGGCACTCGGCGCCTTCGCCGGCGTGTTCGCCCTGGTCGTGCTGGGTTCGATCGGAGTGGATCGATCGTGGGTGGCGTTCCTCGTCGCGGTGGCGTCGGCGGCCCTGACCGTGTGGCTCGAGCGGACTCACCCCTGGGGGAGAGCCCTGCTGTCGTACCTCGCCCTCGGCAACCTCGCGTTCCTTGCCTTGTTCCTCTTCGCCAGCCCCACGGCTGAGCTCGTCGGCGGGAACGCGTCCGCCGGCGAGCTGGGGTCGATCAGGCTCAGCGACCTTCAGGGACCGGTTGTCTTCGTGATCCTCGACGAGTTGCCGGTCACCACGCTCATGCGCGCCGACGGCAGGGTCAACGAGGACCGCTATCCGAACTTCGCGCGGCTGGCCGCCACGTCGACGTGGTTCCGCAACGCCTCGAGCCACTCGCCGATGACGAGCAGGTCCGTGCCCGCAATGCTCACCGGCACGTTTCCCGATGACGGCGAACTGCCCACCTACCGCGACCACCCCCGCAACTACTTCTCCTTGTTCGGGAGCAGATACCGGGTCCACCGGTACGAGTCGGTCACCGACATGTGCCCACCCGACGCGTGCGAGCCGCTGCCGCAAGGCTCGATCCGTGACGCGCTGCAAGACGGCGCCATCGCCTATGGCCACCGTGTTCTGCCGGGCGGGTGGGCGGACCGGCTTCCGAGCATCGATCACTCGTGGGGCAACTTCGGCGGCGGCCTCGACCCGGCCTCCGCTGAGCCGGCGACAGGGGATGGGTCGGGATCGCGGGGATCAGGTGCCCCACAAGGCTCGACTCTGACGACGGTCGGCCCGGCGGACGACCCCTATGGCCGTTGGCGTGGGCTCGATCCGTTCGATCGCAGCGCGCTCGGGCAGTTCAGAGCGCTCGATGAATCCGTGTCGTTCATCGACGACACGCCGTCGGTCAACCTGTTTCACGTCGCCTTGCCGCACTATCCCTGGACGTTGACGCCCTGGGGTACTCGCCTGACCAGGTTTCCGAACCAGCTCGCCCACGATCCGGACGACCCGGCGTACGAGGTGACGCTCAGGTTGGTCTACCAACTCCATTCGCTGCAGGCGGGCGCAGCCGATGTCGCCGTTGGCAACCTCATCGACCACTTGCGGAACGTCGGCGCGTGGGACGACGCGCTCGTCGTCATCACCTCGGACCATGGCACGAGCCTGCTTCCCCCCGACCTCGGCCGGAAGCTCACCAGCAACAGCCGCGAGGAGCTGCTGAGGATGCCGCTCTTCATCAAGGCACCAGGTCAGGACGAGGGCGAGGTGCGCGACGATGTCGCGCAGACGATCGACATCCTCCCCTCGATCGTCGACCTGCTGGGGGTCCGCACCGATTGGGTGTTCGACGGGCACTCGCTGTTCGACGGCAGCAAGCCTTCGACCGACCCGGACGTCGACGACAGCGTGGAGCCCGCCCTCGACATCGCGGCCCGCCACGGGGCCGACTTCGCCGGTGACGACTGGGCCGGGTTGGCCGGGCCCGGCGAGCTCGGTGGGCTCGTCGGCACAGGTGTCGACGCCGTGACGACGGGCCAGCCGAGCACGATGACCTGGTCGGCCGACGACCGCGACCTCTTCGCGTCGTTGCCGACCAGCGATGGTCGGGTGCCGTACCTGCTGGCGGGCACGATGTCGACACCCGACAGCGGCCGGCGGCCGCCCGATCTGGTGGTTGCCGTCAATGGGGTCGTAGCGGGGATCGTGGGCGCCACGGAACCCACGGGCTCGGGTTGGCGGTTCTTGGGGCTGGTCGGCCCGTTCTTCGCGGACGGCGCGAACACCGTAGAGGCGTACGAGGTCGAGCCAACGGCGCTGGGCCCGGTCTTCCATCTGGTCCGGGCCCGCTGAACGTGTTGCGCGCGAGCGCCTCGTCGAGCGCTCCCGCGGCCGTGTGCCCCCGCCGCCCGCGAACCAACGGCTCGGTACCGGTCTGGGCGCGATGCGCCTGCCTAGAATGCTCGCTTCGGTTGTGGGGCGGCGCGACCCGACCGCAACCTTCGGCTGGCACGATCGATCGGTCATGATGAGCAGTTCACAAGCGACCAATGGTCGCCCCGTCGAGGAAGCTCGCGTTGCGGCGGGGCGTCCAGCGGATGGCGTGGAGCAGGCCGGTGATGGCGAGCCGCGCCAAGCCCCGACCACGAGTCATAGGTGGCCGCGACGGTCGTGGCGGGAGCTGGTGCTGGATGCGGCGGTGCTGTTCGGCGTCGCCGGCGTGGCGGTGACCCAACCGTTGCTCGAGCTGTTCGGTGAGAACCCGACCTTCTTCGTGGCCGGTGGCTACGGGCGGCGACAGATCGTCGCGTTCTCCGTGGTCGTCGCGGTGGTGCCTGCGTTGGTTGTCTGGCTGATGACGGCTCCGCCGGGCCTCGTGCACAAGCGCGCCGGCGTGACGTTGCACGGTCTCGGGGTCGGGGCGCTCGGCGCGCTGTTCGGCCTGCTGTTGAGCCGTGCGTTAAGGCTCGAGGGAGTGGTGACCGCGTTCGCCGTCGCGCTGGCCGTCGGGCTGGCCGTGTCGTTGGCCGAGTGGCGCTGGCGTCCTGTGCGCCATGCCCTGGCACTTCTCGCGGTGGGGAACCTGGCGTTCCTCGTCTTGTTCCTGGTCGCGAGCCCGACGTCGGAGCTGTTGCGGGGCAGCTCGTACGGCAGTGTGGGCACGGTCCACATACCGCCCCTCGGCGGGCCGATCACGATCGTGGTGCTCGACGAGTTCCCGTTGTCGTCGATCGTGCGGCCCGATGGCACGATCAACGAGGTGCGCTTCCCGAACCTGGCGTCCCTGGCGTCGGAGAGCACCTGGTTCCGCAACGCGGCGACCGAGTCGGCGCTGACGCCGGACTCGGTGCCGTCGATCCTGACCGGGCGGCTCCACGACAGCGACGCCTACCCGATCCTGCGTGATCACCCGCGCAACTACTTCACGCTGTTCGGCCAGTCGTACCCGGTCAGCCGCTACGAGCGGATCACAGATCTGTGTCCACCCGACGCGTGCGGACGTCCGCCGGCGCAACCGCTCGCGCAGGCCCTCGACGACGCCAAGGTCGTGTACCAGCACCGCGTCCTGCCGGAGCGGCTGCGCGAGCGCCTGCCTGCCATCGATCACGCCTGGGGGCAGTTCGATGACGACGTCGCGGGAGGCCCGACAACCGACACCGCCCCGCCGACGTCGGGGGGCGAGGGAGGTCGCTACCGCGAGCTGCGCCACGTCTCCGAGGAGGACGACAGCGTGTCGGGTCAGTTGAACGCGCTGGTCCGCCAGGGGCGCCTGATCGACGGAGACCCGTCGATCAACTTCATCCATGTGCTCGCCCCCCACGTTCCCTACGTGCTCACGCCGTGGGGTACGACGGCGATAGACACCTGGGATCAGAAGGAGATGCCCCAGCCCGACGAGCCCGGCTACGAACGGATCTTCGCCGAACGCTTTGCGCTGCAAGCCATGCAGACCGGCGCGCTCGACCAGGCCATCGGGCAGGTGGTCGACCACCTCAGGCGGGTCGGCGCGTGGGAATCGGGAACCTTCGTTCTGACCTCCGACCACGGGAAGACGACGTGGGTACCCGACCGACCCGGACAGGCAGCCCAAGCTGGCAGTGGGCGTGAGCTCACGGACGAGACCCAGGACGATCTCCTTCGCATCCCCCTCTTCATCAAGGCGCCCGGCCAGACCGAGGGTGAGGTGCGTGACGAACCAGCGTCGACGATCGACGTGCTGCCGTCGCTGGTCGACCTTCTCGACGTCGAGGTCGACTGGGCCTTCGACGGCCACTCGCTGTTCGACGGGAGCGAGCCCTCGGCCGACCGCCTCCTGACGTCCGACCTCCAGGACTTCTACGACCACGTCGCGGACGGGCAGGGAGCTTTTCGGCCCGGCGACGGCTGGGGGGACCTCGCGGCGATCGGCGCGCTGGGCGACCTCGTGGGCACGACGGTGCCTGATCACCGGGTGGGACGACCGAGCGAGCTGTCGTGGTCGCTCGACCATCGTGAGGCGCTGGACGACGCGTCATCCACGGAGGGCAGGGTGCCGGTGCTCATGACCGGCGCGGTCGACATCGCAGAAGGGGAGCCACCCGATCTCGTCGTCGCGATCGACGACCAGATCGCCGGGACGATCGGTGGGTATCGCCCGCAGGATGGTGCGTGGCGCTTCAGCGGCATCCTCGGCCCGCCCGGCGCACGGGGCGAGGGCGAGGAGGTGGTGGCCTACGAGGTCGAGCGGGCTACCGACGGGATCGTCCTGCACCCGCTGGACAGCAGTTGACCACCGCCGAGGTCATGGGTCGAACATCCTGCCGGGTGTCGACGTGCTGGGACACTTGGTCACGTCGACGCCGAGACGTGCCATGAACCATCGAACGCCACGACACCACGCATGTCGCCGTCGTCGCTCGGCACGACGTCCAGCCTTGTCGCCCGGTGCAGCACGATGTGGGTCCGTTGGAGGTGCTGGTCGAACACGGCGACCGACACGTCGTAGACGCCCCCCGCCAGCGTGAACCTGTCGACGCGGTAGTCGACCGCGTGACGGCCCGACCCGCCCGTCGAGAACCGGTGCACCGGACCGGCGATGTGCACCCCGTCCGTCCGATAGATGTCGATGGCGAGCGCCACGGGTGCGGCGGCCGGGGCGTCCAGGGCGACCCGGATCGTGACCGGCGAGCCCGTTCTGAGGAGATCGACCGGGCGCCCGGCATCGTCGAGGAGATGCACGTCGTCGATCCTCCAGCCCGGTGACACAGCCGTCTGGACGTGCTGCGCCCGGACGGGCTGCGCCTCTGCCGCGTGCTCGCGGGCCCGCCGATCGTCACGCACCGACTCGAGGTAGGCGGTAACGACCTCGTGAGCGTTGCCCTCCTTGAGGAGGCTCCCGTGGTCCAACCAGGCCGCGCTGTCGCACATGTTTCCCACCGTGTCGAGCGAGTGGCTCACGATGACCACGGTGCGACCGCTGGTTCGGAGCTCGGCGAACTTCTCTAGGCACCGCTGCTGAAAGCTTGCATCCCCGACCGCCAACACCTCGTCGACCAGGAGGATGTCGGGTTCGACCGTTATGGCCACCGAGAAGCCCAACCGCACGAACATGCCAGACGAGTAGTTCTTGACCGGTGTGTCGATGAAATGCTCGAGACCGGCGAAGGCCACGATCTCGTCGAAGCGGCGATCCATGTCGCGCTTGGACATTCCCAGGATGCTGCCATTGAGATAGACGTTCTCACGGCCGGACAACTCGGGATGAAAACCGGCGCCGAGTTCCAGCAGCGCCGACACCTTGCCTCGCGTCACAATGGCCCCACGGTTGGGCTGGTAGATGCGCGCCATGCACTTGAGCAGGGTGCTCTTCCCCGAGCCATTGTGGCCTATCAGGCCGAACGTTTGACCTTCTGGGACTTCGAAGGACACCCCTTTGAGCGCCCAGAACTCCTCGTGCACGGTGCGCTTGAAACCTCTGAAGATCGTTGCCTTCAAGGTCGAGTTGCGCTCGTGTATGAGACGAAAGCGCTTGGCAACATCGCTGACCTCGATCGCGAGATCAGGCACTAGAGCTCCTCGGCGAGGCGCGGCTCGAGCCGGCGGAACACCAGGGTGCCGAGCACCAGGGACACAACCGCCACAAGGGCCATCGTGAGCCACTGCACGATGGTGGGGAAACGGAGGTCGTAGAGGACGTCGCGGTACGAATCGACGAAGACGGACATGGGGTTGACGTCGAGGATGATCGTGCGCACGAACGAGGACTGCTCATCGAGGAGCTCTGGTGGGTACAGGATCGGCGTGGCATAGAACCAGATGTTGAGCGCGATGGCCAGGAAGTGCTCGACGTCGCGGAAGTAGACGTTGATGGCCGCGAGGAGCAGTCCGATCCCGAAGATGAAGGCGGTCTGCAACACGATCAACGCGGCGACGACGGGGATCCACGGGATCACCATGTTGCCGGCGACGATCAGGACCAGGCTCAGGACGCTCAGCTCCACCCCGAAGCTCGCGAGCCAGGACAGCGTGGATGCACCGGGGAGCACCGCCCGGGGAAAGTAGACCTTCTTGATCAGGCCCTCGTTCATGGTCATCGACTGGGCCGCACCGGTCAGCGCGCTGGTGAGGTAGGTCCACGGCAGCAGGCCGCAGACGAGGAAGAAGCCGTACACGTGCAGCCCGCTGGGGTCACCGACCGGCGGTTCGACCTTGAGGAACACGCCGAACACCACCGAATAGATGGCGATGCTCGCCAGGGGGTTGATCACCGACCACAGCCATCCGAGCGCCGAACGCTTGAACTTCCCCCGCAACTCCCGCAGGGTGAGGTTCCAGAGCAGCTCAGTCGGCAGCTCACGGTTGTCGATCAGGCGGGCGGCCACGGAGCGACTGTACTGACGTGCCGAGGCACGCCCCCAACCACTCCGTGGCTGGCATGGGCGGCTACCGTGCCCGCATGTGGAGTGGGCTGGGGTCGACCGAGCGGGCGATCGCGTGGCGCTGCCGCGGGCTCGTGGTCTCCTTCTGCAACCCCCCGCATGCGTTGGTCGGCGTGCATCGGCATGACGGTCACGACCTGGCGCAACTCCCGCTGCCACCGGCCGAGCAGTTCACCGGCTTGGCGTCGGATGACTCGCACCTTTACGTGGCAACAGAGTCACATGCCGTAGCGCGCCTCGTGGCGGTAGCGCGCGCCACATGGACAGTGGCCTGGGGGGCACCGCTCCCGGGTGCACAGGACGTCCATTCGATTGCGGTGGCGAACGGGTTCCTGTACGCCGTCTCGACGGGCACAGACTCGGTGATCAGATACCGCCTCGCCCAGGGCGTGGGCGACCCGGAGATCGTCTGGTCGCCGACGGGCGCGTCCGAGGACACGCACCATCTCAACGGGATCGCACTGTGGAACGGATCGGTCGTCGTCTCGGCGTTCGGTCCGCGTCGCGGTGACCGGTGGGCCAGCGCGCGTGACGGCTACATCTACGACGTCTCGCGGGGTACCCCGATCGAGAAGGGGATCTACCACCCGCACGCAGTCCTCGCCTGGCGGGGCGAGTTGTGGTGGTGTGAGTCGGCGACCGGCACCCTCCACTCGTCGTCCGGCCGCCGGTGCGCTGTCGACGGCTATGCGCGCGGTCTGGCCCCGCTGACCAACCGCCACCTCGCCATCGGCACGAGCGTTGGTCGGCACACGGGGGATGGCGCCATCACCAATCCCCTGGACCCCGGCGTTCCAGCCGGGCGGTGCGGCATCACGGTGTTCGATGGCAGGACGGACACCATCCGGGGTTTCGTCGATGCGAGCAGCATCGGTCCGGAGATCTACGGCTGCTGGACGCCTCGCGGGGGAGCCTGAGCTCCATGGCCGATCATGGGAGGCGGCCCATGTCGCGATCGGCAGCGATGGCGCTGCTGGGGCACTAGTCTCCTCCTGGTGGACGCTGGGATCTACGACGTGCCCGTTGATCCGAACGCGCCCAACAACGTGCACGCGATCACCCTGCGATTCGTCGGGTCAGCCAAGCGCGTGCTCGAGATCGGGTGCGCGTCGGGGCATGTCACACGGGCGCTGGTCGCCCAGGGCAACACCGTGGTCGGTGTCGAGGTCGACCCGGAGGCTGCGAAGACGGCAGGGGAACACGCCGAGCGGGTTGTCGTGGGCGACGTCGAGGACATGGATCTCGATCTCGAGCTCGGCGATGACCACTTCGACGCCGTCGTGCTCGGGGACGTCCTCGAGCACCTGCGGGACCCCCTCCCTGTCCTGCGTTCGGCCCGCCACCTGCTCGCACCCGGGGGCTTCGTCGTGATCTCGCTGCCCAACGTCGCCCACGTGGACGTTCGGCTCATGCTCATGTCCGGTCGCTGGGACTACCGCGACCTCGGGCTGCTGGACCGCACGCACCTGCGGTTCTTCACGCGGGCCTCGGCGAGGAGGCTGGTCGCAGACGCCGGGCTCGCCGTCGTCGACGTCGACCGGGTTGTGGTACCGGCGTTCGCAACCGAACTGGCCGTCGATCCCGGCATCGCCCCCGCCGACGTCGTGGATCGGATGCTCGAGGATCCCGACGCCGAGACGTACCAGTTCGTCATCAAGGCGGTCGCGGACGACGCCGACGCCGCCACGTCAGCCGCCCTGGCTCGCCTCGCAGGGCTGGACGACGAACTGCTCCGGGCCAACCACGGGCTGGCGCTGGCCCGTGCTGATCTCGCCCGGTGCGAGCAGGAGAGCGCATCGCTGCGTGCCGAGCTCTCCGCGTTGCGCGATCGGCTGCCGGATCTGGAGGAACACAGCCGCGCACTCCACCAGCTGCTCGGGTCGCGATCGATGCGCGCGCTGGCGCCCGCGCGGCGGGTCTATGCCGCGGCCCGCCGGCGGCTCTGGGCCGATCCCTGATCCTCGCGCGCGACACCAGCCCGCCGTTCGGGCAGCTCCCAGGCGATGTCGCATGCCCGCCCGCAGCTACGTCAGGATGTTGGGCGTGCCCGTACCCCGTGTCAGGCTCGTCGTGCTCAACCACAACGGGGGTGACCTGGTCGTTCGGTCGGTCGAACACTTGGAGAACCTCCATTGGCCCTCCGATCGCCTCGAGATCGTGGTCGTGGACAACGCGTCGGCAGACGGATCCGACCGAGCGCTGGCCGGCCGGCCAGGGGTCCGGCTGATCCGATCGCCCGAGAACGTCGGGTTTCCCGCCAACAACCTCGGTCTGCGCGATCTCGCTGGTGTCGACTACGTGGGGCTTGTCAACAACGACGCCTTCGCCACGCCCGGGTACCTCCGTCCGCTGGTGGATGCGCTGGACTCCGAGCCGGGCATCGGCGCGGCATGCCCGAAGATCGTGCTCGCGCCGCGGTTCGTCGACCTGTGGGTGCACTCGCCGACGCGGCGTCCGCCCGGCGACGACCGCGACCTCGGCATCCGTCTCAGCGGCGTACGAGTCGACGGGACCGAGCAATGGCGCCACACCCTGTTCTGTGACGGGGTCTTCCACCCGGAGCACGGAACGGCCGAGGAACCCGAGTTTCGGTGGACGAACGGCGCCGCCCTGGTGGGAGTCCCGGTCGACCCGGATCGCCCGGCCGACCGCGTCGAGGTGCGTGTGGCGTCCGACCGCGAGTTGGTGGCGAAGTTCGACGGGGGGGCCGAGCCACGCGAGGCCGTGGTGGATGCGGCGCCGGCCTGGGTCGACGTTCCGCTCGGGGGAGAGCCCTACGACGTCATCAACAACGTGGGGTCCGACCTCGTCAACGGGAGCTGGGGTGGCGACCGCGGCTTCCTCCAAGCCGATGTCGACCAGTACGACGATGCGCAGGACGTCTTCGCCTGGTGCGGCGCGGGCGTCCTGTTCCGACCGGAGTACCTCGACGACGTCGGCCTGCTCGACGAGCGATTCTTCCTGTACTACGAGGACACCGACATGGCATGGCGCGGCCGCGCCCGCGGGTGGCGCTACCGTTACGTCCCCGACGCCGAGCTGCGTCATGTCCATGCCGCGACAAGCGTCGAGGGTTCGCCGTTGTTCCACCACTACGTTGAGCGGAACCGACTCGTGATGCTCGCCAAGAACGCGCCGTGGCGACTGCTGGCGTCGGCCTCGGGCCGCTACGTGCTGTCGACCGCCTCGTATGCTCGGCGTGACATCGTGCGGCCGGTCATGCACGGCCATCGGCCGCAGAGCCGGTTGGTCAGGTCACGCGTGCGCTCGTTCGCGGCCTACCTGCGCATGCTCCCGGGCGTGCTGGTCGATAGGCGCCGACTACGGGCGCGGCAGGTGGTGCACGACGAAGCGATCACGGGTTGGACGGTCACGCGGTGAGAAGTGCCGTCTACAATCGGTACTGGTCGACCGGTGGTGGCGCCGAGAAGTACGGGGGCGTCATCGCCGAAGTGCTCGCCAGTGATGGACCGCTCGACCTGCTGACCCACGATCCGGTCGATCTGGAGTGGCTGGCGGAACGTCTGCGCATCGACTTGTCGCGCGTGGCGGTGCGGGTCCTGGACGACGACGGTGAGTCGGTCACCCGGGCGAGCGCGGACTACGACCTGTTCGTCAACGTCTCCTACATGAGCGCCGACCGGGCAGCGACGCCGCGGAGTCTCTACGTCGTCCACTTCCCCACGTCCCTGGATGGCCACCTGTCGCTTGTCCAACGTGTGGTCGCCAAGCGGGCCAGGCGTCTGCAGATGATCGGCGCCTCGATGGAGTGGGGCACCGGGTTCCACCATCGCGAGGCCGGTGGCCGGGGCATCGCCTGGACCAACGGCGATGGCACCCTGTGGTGCACGACGACACCGGGTCGCCCACTCACCGTGCTGTTCGTCTTCGGCCACCAACGGCCTCGCCAGCTGCCACCAGTGCGGGTCCGCATCGAGGTCGACGGCCGCGTCGCCACCGAGCTCGTGCTCTCGGCGCCCAGGTCACCGGTCGAGGCCCGGCTGGGGGTCGCGGCCCGGGTCGAGGTGGAGAGCTCGGTGCCGGACGTCCCCGTGCAGGTACGGATCCTGTCCGACACCTTCGTGCCGGCAGACGTTGTCGGGAGCGGGGATCGCCGACGGCTGGGTGTACCGCTCCGCGCGATGCACGTCGGGTCCCCCGTCGCACGGTATTCCCGCTGGATCCCCGGCTTCGCGGCCGGCCGGCTGTCTGCGGGGTGGACGCGCTCCTACGGCGCCGTGGTGTCCAACTCCGAGTTCACACGCGAATGGGTCGACCGCTACTGGCAGTGCGACAGCACCGTGTTGTATCCGCCCGTGACCATGCACAAGGGCGGCCTGAAGGAGCCGATCATCCTCAGCGTCGGCCGGTTCTTCGACGAGACCCAGGGTCATTCGAAGAAGCAGCTCGAGCTCGTGCAGGGCTTTCGGTCGCTCCACGCCCAAGGGGTTCGCGACTGGGCCCTGCACCTCGTCGGGGGCTGTGGCGTGGAGGGCCGCCTCTACGTCGAGCGGGTGAAGCGCGCCGCAGAGGGGTTGCCCGTCGAGCTCCACCTCGACGCGTCGGGCGACGAGCTGGAGTCGCTCTACGCCCGGGCGAGCATCTACTGGCACGCCGCCGGCCTGGGCGAGGACGAGGTGCGACGGCCCGATCGACTCGAGCACTTCGGCATCACGGCGGTCGAGGCGATGTCGGCGGGTGCCGTGCCGATCGTCGCCGGCCTCGGTGGATTGCGCGAAACCGTGCGCCACGGGGTCGACGGGTTCCACTTCCGCACCATCGCAGGGTTGTGTTCGGAGAGCCTGTCGCTCATCACCAATGACTCGATGCGCGCGCGCATGGCAAGCTCAGCGGCCCGGCGGGCGGAGTCGTTCTCGGTCGACGCATTCGAGGCAGGGCTACGTCGCCTCATCGATGGTCTTCCGGCATCCGCTGACGCGATGACCGAGCCTCAGCGGGGGAGCCATGACCAGTGACGCGGTGAACGTGGTGCGGCGTCGAGGGGTCGTCGGCACGACCCGTGCTCTGGGGCGGCGACTCCGATCCCACAGCCCTGTCGTGTGGCGCCGCAGCGCCGCCGAGCACCTCGGAGAGCTTCAGAGTCTGCGGGACCACCTCTCGGCGCTGGGCGTCGGGCCCGCAGGGTCGACGCTCGGAGGGGAGCAGGTCGAGCGGGTCCTCCAGCCGTGGGTCCCGCCCGGGCACTTCTACTCGCCGTTTCCAGATCTGAGGGAGTTCGCCGCCAGGGCCGACCGGCTGCTCTCGGTCGATTCGCAACCGGCGGCGATCGACCTGCGTGAGGACGCCCAGCTCGAGCTCCTCGATCAACTCGCCGAGTTCCTCCGCGATCTGCCCTTCCCGGCCGAGCGCACCGACACGTTCCGCTACTACTGCGACAATCCCGCGTATGGCTGGGGCGACGGCCTGATCCTCCACGCGATGCTGCGACACGTGCGGCCGCACCGGGTGGTCGAGACCGGGTCGGGCTATTCGTCGGCGATGATCCTCGACACGACCGAGGGATGGCTCGACGCTGGCGTCGAATTGACGTTCGTCGAGCCGCACTCCGAGCTGCTGCGTAGCCTCCTGCGCCCCGGTGACGAGGGGCGCGTGAGGATCCTCGAGGTCGGCGTCCAAGACGTCGACCCCGAGGTCTTCGCCCAGCTCCAAGCGGACGACGTCCTCTTCATCGATTCGACTCACGTCGTCAAGGCGGGATCCGACGTCAACCACCTGATCTTCGAGGTGTTGCCTCGTCTGGCCGTCGGCGTGGTCGTCCACATCCACGACATCTTCTTTCCCTTCGAGTACCCGGCTCCGTGGGTGCACGAGGGACGGGCGTGGCAAGAGACCTACCTCCTCCGTGCCTTCCTGATGTACAACGCCACGTTCGAGATCGAGTGGTTCCAGCACTTGATGTGGTCGAGGCACCGCCCCGTGTTGGAGGACAGAGTTCCGGGCATCGGTCGCGGCGTGGGTGGCAACATCTGGTTGCGCAAGGTGGCATGACCGTGGCGTTCGTGTAGGCGCTGCCCGCTGGCTCGCTGATGAAGCTGATCATCCAGATCCCCTGCCTGAACGAAGAGCACCAGCTACCAACCACGCTGGCGGCCCTTCCGCGGCATGTCAGCGGTTTCGAGTCGGTCGAATGGCTGATCATCGACGACGGATCGACCGACCACACGGTCGAGGTTGCACGGGAACAGGGTGTCGACCACATCATCCGCCTGACGAACAACAAAGGTCTGGCGACCGCCTTCCAGGCGGGACTCGACGCCTGCCTGAAGCTCGGCGCCGACGTCATCGTCAACACCGACGCCGACAACCAGTACTCGGCGCAGGACATCCCGGCGCTCGTGGGCCCCATATTGTCCGGTGAGGCTGACATGGTGGTGGGCGACCGCAACGTCATGGGCCTCGAGGACTTCTCGTTCACAAAGAAGCGGCTCCAACGCCTCGGTAGCTGGGTCGTGCGCCGAGCCTCGAACACGAAGGTGCCGGACGCAACCTCAGGCTTTCGTGCCTACAACCGCGAGGCCGCGTTGTCCCTGACAGTCGTGTCGACGTTCACCTACACCCTCGAGTCGCTCATACAGGCGGGGAAGAGCTTCGTAGCAGTCAAAGATGTCCCTGTCCACACGAACAACATGACCCGTGAGTCTCGGCTGTTCGGATCGATGGGCGCCTATGTTCGCCGCAACGCCGGCTCGGTCTTCCGTATCTACGCGAGCTATGAACCTCTGTTCGTTTTTAGTGTGCTGGCCGCCATCGTGTTCATCGGCGCGGTCATCGCCTGGATGCCCTTCCTTGTAGACTGGCTGGTCAACGGTCGCCGCGACGGCCATATACAGTCGATCCTGCTCGGCGGGGTCTTGTTCGTGGCTGCGATCCAGCTGTTCGCGCTCGGGGTCATCGCCGATCTCATCAGTGCTCACCGCACCGTGACCCAGCGGACCCTGGAGCGAGTGCGGCGGCTGGAGCTGCAGCTGGGCGTCGAACCGACGCACTACCTGCCGGGCAGACGCGACCAGGCGGCGACGGACGGCGCAGATGCAGGCAAGGCACAGGAGCTGGCCGAGAATGCCGACACAAGTCGTGCGCGACCGGCTGGGTGAGGGCCGGCTTCGGCAGGTTCCGCTGGCTGACGAGTGGGAAACGACATGGACGAAAGAGTTGTGTTGGCGGAAGAAAACGACGAGACATCAACTGTGGAGTCTGTCGTTCCCACTGACGGAACGCAGTATTACGGCGGCGTCTACTGGAACAGCTACGCCGACGTCATAAGCTACATGAACCGCCGCGTCAGTGGCGCCGACGATGTGGACGAATGGGAATGGTTCCGTCGGCGCACGGGCCGAACGTTCAGGCGGGCGCTCGTGATCAATTGCGGTAACGGCTGGGTCGAACGGTCTCTGTACGGGCGGGGTTTGATCGAGTCGGCTGTCGGCATCGACGTGATGCCCGAGCACATCGAGGGCGCCCGTGTCAGCGCAGGTGACCTGCCGCTGCGGTACGAGGTGGCCGACACCAACCGGGCCGAGTTCCCCGCCGAGGGCTTCGATCTGATCGTGAACTATGCGGCGTTTCACCATGTCGCGTATCTCGATCGCGTGCTCCGGCGCTGCTGCGAACTGCTGCCGGCCGACGGGATCCTGGTGAATCACGACTATGTCGGGGCACACCGCAACCAATATGACTACGAGGCCTGGTCAGAGGTCCATCGAGTCAACCTCCAGCTACCGGAGCGCGTTCGCCAGCGGCTGGTCTACCCGCATCTACCGACCATGCTCGCGGCCGATCCGACCGAGGCGGTTCACTCGGAACTGATCCTGCCGGTCACGCGACGCTACTTCGAGCTCGACGAGTACCGCTCGATCGGCGGCGCGGTCGCCTATCCACTGTTGACGCACAACGAGGCGATGGCGGTCGCATCGGAGCACGATCAACATCGGTGGATCGAGCACGTCCTGCGTGAGGATGAGGGGTGGCAGGGCGGCGACCTCTTCGCCTTCTACTACGGCCACCCGCGCAAGGCCGTCCTCGAGCACACTGCTGCCCTCGATCGTTGGCGCGAGGAGGAGGAGGCGCGTGAGCGACGTGGAGCCGCCGGCGGCGCCTACTACGAGCTCATGTTGCTGCAGGATCTGACACAGCGACTGTGCGATGCGGAGATCGGACGCGATCACCTGCGCATCACCCTGGATCAGGAACTCGCGCAGAACGAGCAGCTTCGGAACCTGACGTTGGGGAGGGCGGCGAGCACGATCCTCCGGCGTCGGTCACCCCGCCTTCACGGGATGCTCCGTTCGGTGGTACGGCGCGTAACCCGATGAGCGCCGGCCGGCATTCGGGGCACGCACACATCGGCTGTTAGCTTCTCGCCGTGCAGGACCTAGCCGGCACGGTCACGTCCGGTCGCAGCCAGGGGGACAGCGGCGCCGCACACCGTGGCCGAGTGGGGGCAGCTGAAGTCGAGGGACCGTCGCCGGCTCGGCGACGCCGGCTGGTCGACGCGGCGGTGATCTTCGGTCTCGCCGGGGTGGCGATCACCCAGCCGCTGCTCGACCTGCTCGGGCGCAATCCGACGTTCTTCGTTGCGGGCCGCTACGAGACGAGCCAGATCGTCTGGTTCGCGATCATCGTGGCGATCGTCCCCGCCGCCGCGGTGTTCGGCGTCACGGCGCTCGCCGGGCTCGTCCACCGGCGCGGGGCCGCCGTCTACCACGGCGTCGGTGTCGCCCTCCTCGCGGGCCTCTTTGTCCTGATGCTGTGCCGGACCCTGCGGCTCGACGGCGTCGTCTACGTGGTGCCGGTGGTCGCGGTGCTCGCCGTGGCGGTCGCCTTGGTCGAGTGGCGCTCGAGGCTGGCCCGGCAGTTCCTTGCCTACCTGGCCGTGGGGAACGTGGCCTTCGTCGTGCTGTTCCTGGCCTCCAGCCCCACCGCCCGCCTGATCGGCGCCGACGACGATGTTGCCGGCCAGCAGGGGCACGTGGCGGTCCCCCCGCTCCAGGGTCCCGTCGTCCTGATCGTCCTCGACGAGTTCCCGGTGACCGGGATCATGCGAGGTGACGGGAGCATCATCGACACGCGTTATCCCAACCTCGCCCGGCTGGCCGACGGGAGCACGTGGTTCCGGAACGCGGCGAGCGAGTCCCGGACCACGTACGTGTCCACACCGTCGATCCTCACCGGGGTTCGAGCGGGTGAGAACGACCTGCCGATCCTCGGAGACCATCCCCGGAACTACTTCTCGCTGTTCGGCGACCGGTACCCGGTGAACCGCTACGAGCTGGTCACGGACATGTGCCCTGCCGAGGCCTGCGAGGACCCCAGCGCCGACCGCCCCGACCAACGACCCTCCCCGGGACGACCCATGACGCAGCTCATCGATGACGCGTCGATCGTCTACCGGCACCGGGTGCTCCCGCCGAGCCTCCGAGATCGCCTGCCGCCACTCGACACCGGCTGGGGCGACTTCGGCGAGGACATGCCCGTAGGCGGGCGGGGCACCGATCCGATGGAACAGGTCCGCGAGAAGTCACAGGACGAGATCCTCAACGGCCAGCCGTCGGTGTTCCGGAGGCAGATCGAGCTGATCGACGGTGAGCCGTCGATCAACTTCATCCACTCGGTGCTCCCGCACCACCCCTATCGGTTCACGCCGTGGGGCGAGGGCCCGCTCCCGGCGACCCGCCTGCCGGACGAGGTCTCGTCCGGGCGGAACAAGCTGCCCCCGCCCGACGATCCGGCGTACAACTTCATGTTCCGCCAGCTCTACCCCCTGCAGGCCATGCAGATCGGCATGGTCGACAAACTGTTGGGCGAGACGATGGATCACCTCGAGGCGGTCGGTGCCTGGGACGAGTCGCTCGTGGTCGTCATGAGCGACCACGGCATCGACATGACGGCGCCCGGCTTCACCCGCAGCGTCGACGACAGCAACGCCGAAGAGGTCTTCCGCTTCCCGCTGTTCATCAAGGCCCCCGGCCAGACCGAGGGGCGCATCGACGACGCCCCCGCCTCCACCGTCGACGTGCTGCCGTCGATCATCGACCTGCTCGGCATCGAGACCGACTGGGAGCTCGAGGGGCACTCCCTGTTCGACGGCAGCGAACGGGCGATCGACCGCCGGGTGGCGAGCGACGTCGAGCCGGCGTTCCGGTTGGCGGCGGCGCACCAGGCGCAGTTCCCCCGCGGCGAGGACTGGCTGTCGCTCGCCGCCGTCGGCGAGGGCGAGGACCTGGTGGGGAACCCGGTCGGCGACTACCGCGTCGGAGCCCGGAGCGACCTGCGCTGGAAGCCCGACGCCTCCGAGGTGCTCGAGGACCTGTCGATCGCCGAGGATCCCGTGCCCTACATCATGGAGGGGCAGGTGACCGGGTCCGATGGGCGGCCGCCCGAGCTGGTGGTGGCGGTCAACGGCACGCTCGCCGGCACCCTGGGCGGCTACCTGGCCGACGGCGACGCGTGGCGGTTCACGGGATACGTCGCGCCGTTGTTCGAGGACGGCAGGAACGAGGTCGTGGCCTACGAGGTCGACCGGGCGGGTGGCACGGTCACGTTGCACCCGCTGGCCGCCTGACCGGCTGTCGCCTGAACCCCAGGTGATCGCCTTCCGACGCGACGATGGCCGGCGGGTGGCTGTTGGGTAACATGCCGAGCCGCGGTGCCGTCCCTCGGTGACGGGCGCCTCCATTCGATCCCGACCCAAGGGGGACCAAACGTGACGATCGGCTATCTCGACCCGGGTTCCGGCAGCATCATCGCCTCGGCGGTGGTCGGCGGTTTCGCTGCCGCCGGCGTCGCCGTGAGGCAGGCACGGCACCGCTTCTCGAGCAAGTTCTCGCGCAAGCAGGCCGAGGGCGACGGGAAGCCGGAGACGGCCGAACCCGAGGTCGATCCCGCGACGACCGAAGCCTGAGCCCACCGGCTCCGGTGTCCAGCTACGACGCCGGGTCATTCCGCGACCCGGACAGCGCCGTCTTCACCGCCGGCGGCAAGGTGCTGCGGGGCCTCTCGGGCCGAGCCGCCGAGCACTACGGCCAGCTGCGAGGGACGGCGTTCTTCCCCCGCCTGATGGAGGCGGGCCAGATCGTGGCCACGACCGACCACGAAGGCGACGCGCCGCCGTCCCCCCGGGGCGCGGCGTGGGCACGCGTCCTCGAGCACGAACGGGTGCCGGTTCTCTCCTATCCCTACGAGTGGTCGTTCGCCATGCTGCGGGACGCCGCCGCCTTGCAGCTCGACGTGCTGCGGGCCGCGCTCGACGAGGGCATGTCGCTGAAGGACGGCACCGCCTACAACGTGCAGTTCGTCGGGTCACGGCCGAGCTTCATCGACATCGGGTCGTTCGAGCCGGCCTCCGGGCCCTGGCCGGGCTACCGGCAGTTCTGCCAGACGCTGCTGTTCCCGCTGATGGTGCAGGCACATCTGGGAGTGCCGTTCCAGCCGTTGCTCCGAGGAGCGATCGACGGGTTGACGCCCTCCGACGTGGCGGGGATGTTCTCGGGGTTGCGCCGGTTCCGCAAGGGCGTGCTGCGCAACGTGACCCTCCACAGCGTGCTGGAGCGGCGGGTCAAGACCGCGTCCGAGCAGGTGAAGGACGACCTGAAGGCGTCGGGCTTCTCCACCGAGATGACCAAGGCCACCGTGAAGAACCTGGCCAAGCTCGTCGGTGGGCTCGAGGTGAGACGGCGGGGCTCGACGTGGTCGGACTACCGGGACACGTGCTCCTACAGCGACGCCGACGCCGAAGCCAAGCGGGCGTTCGTGCGGTCGGCCCTGGCCGCCGGCGAGGCGGGGCTCGTGCTCGACCTGGGCGCCAACGACGGTGCATACGCCCGGCTCGCCGCCGAGCAGGCCGGCTACGTGGTGGCGGTCGACGGCGACGAGATGGTGATCGACGGCCTGTACCGTCGGCTGCGCGTGGAGGGAAAGGAGAACGTCCTTCCCCTCGTCATGAACCTCGTCGATCCCTCGGGCGGCCTGGGGTGGCGCAACCGGGAGCGGGCGGCCTTCGCCGAGCGGGTCCGACCCGACGTCACCCTGGCGCTGGCGCTCGTCCACCACCTCGCCATCGGCGCCAACGTGCCGCTACCCGAGG
>JBOGHG010000040.1:0-22700 GCA_050744525.1 Acidimicrobiales bacterium
GTCGCTTGAGCTTGGATGTCGGCGTGAGCTCGGCGCCGTCGGGCAGCCACTCGTCGCCCAGCACCGCGATCCGCCGCACCCGCTCAGCGGTGCTGAACCTAAGCATCACCTGGTCCACCGCACGCTGCAACTCGTCCAACGTGCGCGGATCGGCAGCCAGGCCGGGCAGCGACTCGGCCTCGATGCCCCGTTCGCGGAACCATCCCGGCGCCACCTCGGGGTCGAGCACCACCAGGGCCGAGACGAACCGACGACCGTCGCCCAGGGCGCATGCCTGGCCGATCGGCACCACCGTCTTGAGGGCCGCCTCGAGGTTCGCGGGGCTCACGTTCTTGCCGCCGGCGGTGATGATGAGCTCCTTCTTGCGGTCGACGATGCGGACGTAGCCGTCGTCGTCGATCTCGCCGATGTCACCGGAGTGGAACGTGCCGTCGGGCTCGAGGGCGTCCGCGGTCTTGTCGGGGTCGTCGAGGTACCCGACGAAGACGTTGCCGCCCCGGCAGCACACCTCACCATCGTCGCCCAGGAAGACCTCGACCCCGGGGAACGCCCGCCCCACGGTGCCGACCCGCACCTCCTCGGGATCCCAGGTCATGGGCCCGGTCGTCTCGGACAGCCCGTAGATCTCCGACATGGGCACGCCGATCGCCCGGTACCAGCGGATCAGCTCGGGCGGGATCGGTGCCGCGCCGGTGATGGCGTACTCCAGGCTGTCGAGCCCCACGAGCTGGCGGACGTTGCGGAAAGCGAGCCCGTCCAGCGATGCCCACGTCTGCTCGTCCTCGTCGGTGGCCGTGCCGAGGGCGCGGCGTTCGGCGATGGGCTCGGCGGCGGCGACCGCCTGGTCGAAGCGGGTCTTGGCATCGTCGTTGGCCGACAGGGCGGCCTGGATGCCGGCGTGGATCTTCTCCCACACGCGGGGAACGCCGAACATCGTCTGGGGATGGACCTCGCGCAGGTACTGCCCGATGAGGGTGGGATCGGGGCACGTCGTCACCTCGAAGCCGGCGATGCCGGCGAGGTAATGACCGGACATGCGCTCGGCGATGTGCGCCATCGGGAGGTAGGAGATGGCCCGGAAGCCGACGGGGTCGATCCCCAGCAGGTCGAGGTAGCCCTCCGCGGTCCACACGACGTTGTAGTGGCTGATCATGACGCCCTTGGGCGGCCCGGTCGTGCCGGACGTGTAGATCACGGTCGCCAGCGAGTCGGGGTGGATGTCGCCCACCGAGCCGTGCAGGTCGATCGGATCGTGACCCTCGAGCACGGCCCCGCCCGCGATCAGGCCCCCGAGGCCGGCGGCCTGGTCCCGCCCGGCGTCGTCCGCGCCACTCAGCACCACCAGGTGCTCGAGCTTGGGCAGCTCGTCGCGCACCACGCTGAAGCGCTCGGCGAAGCCCAGGTCCTCGACGACCGCTACGGTCGCGCCGCTGTGGCCGGTCAGGTAGGCCACCTGCTCGGGGGGCGAGGAGTTGTAGATCGACACCGAGGTGGCGCCGCAGAACATGGCGGCCAGGTCGACCACGTGGAACTCAGGGATGTTGCGCATCATCAGCACCACCCGGTCGCCGGGCCCCACGCCGAGCGTTCGCAGTCCGGCTGCGGCCCGGGCCACCCGGTCGGCCATTTCGGCGTAGGTCCACTCCACCCAGCGGTCGCCGTCCTTGGCGCGCAAGGCCACGTGGTCGGGGTGGGCGGCCACGGTCTCCAGCCAGCGGCTGGCGATGGTCTGCCCCTCGACCTTCCGATCGAGCTCGTCCTTGGATGCGATCACGCGGGACCCCCTCGTCGTCGCCCTCGGATGGCTGTTGCCGGCGGGCCGAACCACCCGTCCCGTGCGCCGCCGTGACGGCCCAGAGTAGGCCGTGGTTGCGATCCGTGTGGGGTGGTCGGCAGACTGGCTTGACCGAACGGTCAAGGAGCCGGCCCGACCCCCAACGATTGCGGGCAGCGGGGACCGGCGAGACAAAGGAGCAGGCCATGCCCACCGCCGTCATCGTCGATGCCGTCCGCACCGCAGGAGGCAAGCGCAACGGCAAGCTCTCCGGTTGGCATCCCGTCGACCTGGCCGCCGAGACCCTCGACGCCCTGGTCGAGCGCAACCAGATCGATCCCGCCGTCGTCGAGGACGTGATCATGGGCTGCGTCATGCAGGCCGGGGCCCAGTCGGTCAACGTCGCCCGCAACGCGGTGCTGGCCGCCGGCTGGCCGGAGGAAGTCCCCGGCACCACCGTCGACCGGCAGTGCGGCTCGGGGCAGCAGGCCGCCCACTTCGCCGCCCAGGCGGTCATCGCCGGCGCGCACGATGTCGTGGTGGCCGGGGGTGTCGAGGTGATGAGCCAGGTGCCTATGGGCGCGTCGGTGGGCGACGGCAGGTTCGGCCTGCCGTTCGGGCCCCGGATGAACCACCGCTACCAGGACGTCGGTGGCCTCGTGCCCCAGGGCATCTCGGCCGAGCTGATCGCCGACAAGTGGGGCCTGACCCGTGAGGACCTCGACGCCTTCGGTGCCGAGAGCCAGCAGCGGGCGGCCCGAGCCCGCGACGAGGGCCGCTTCGACAGGGAGATCGTCGCCGTCCGATCGGTCCACCGGGACAAGGAGACCGGCAGCATCACGGAGTCCGACGAGCTGGTGACAGCCGACGAGGGCATCCGCCCCGACTCCACGGTCGAGACGCTGGCCAACCTGAAGCCGGCGTTCAAGCCCGACGTCGGCAAGGTCACGGCGGGCAACTCCAGCCAGATCACCGATGGCGCCTCGGCCGCGCTGATCATGAGCGAGGGGAAGGCCGCCGAGCTGGGGCTCACGCCCCGGGCGCGGTTCCACGCCTTCGCCCTGGCGGGGGCCGACCCGGTGATGATGCTCACCGCGCCCATCCCCGCTACCCAGAGGGTCCTCGACAAGGCGGGACTGTCGCTCGACGACATCGACCTGGTCGAGATCAACGAGGCGTTCGCCTCGGTGGTGCTCGCCTGGCAGCGCGAGACCGGAGCCGACATGAGCAAGGTCAACGTCAACGGTGGCGCCATCGCGCTGGGCCACCCCCTCGGCTGCTCGGGCACCAAGCTGCTGGCCACGCTGCTCAACGAACTCGAGCGCTGCGGCGGCCGCTACGGCCTGGAGACGATGTGCGAGGGTGGCGGCATGGCCAACGCCACCATCATCGAGCGGCTCGGGTAGGGCGAATCGTGTGACGGAGGGGTCATGAGGTGTATCGGCGCGGCTCTCGTTCCGGGCTTGGTGGCGACGCTCGTGGCGTGCAGCGCGTCATCGGGGTCCGGTTCGGGAAGCGACGAGGGTGCGGAGCTCGGCCGCCTGGGCGAAGGCGCCGACGAAGCCCCCTGGGACGTGCGGGCGGGGGTCGAGCAGATCACGGTCACCGGGGCCGATCCCGGCGAACCGCTCACCCTCTACGGGCGCCGTGGCCGCCGGCTGCTGACCCTGCTGGCCGACGAGCAGGGCCAGGCCCACTTCGCCTACCTGCCGGGCGAGCACCGCGAGGTCCAGTCGGGGCCCGACCTCGACTGGGCAGACCTGGGCGATCCGGCGGCCGCGGGCGTGGTCGAGCCCGGGCGCTACGTGATCCGGGACGACAGCGCGTCCCCGGCGCTCGCCACCGACGTGGTCACCGTTCCCGGCCGCGACGACGTCCCTGACACCGCCCTCTACGACCGCCAGGAGCTCACGGTTGCCCGGGTCGACGTCCTCGGGAACGTCCTGCCGGGCTCGTCGCTCGAGGCGGGCTTCCAGTACCTGGAGATGCGCGACGGCGTGCGGCTGAGCGCGATGGTGCGCCTGCCCGACCCCGCCCTCTACGGCGAGGGCCCGTACCCGACGGTGGTCGAGTATTCGGGTTACTCGCCGTCGAACCCGGCCAGCGAGGAGGCGGGCGCCCGCCTCGCACGCACGTTCGGCTACGCGACGGTATCGGTCAACATGCGGGGCACCGGATGCTCTGGCGGCGTGTTCGACGTGTTCAACCCGGCGCAGATGGCCGACGGCTACGACGTGATCGAGATCGTGGCCCGCCAGCCGTGGGTGCTGCACGGCGCCGTCGGCATGGTGGGCCTGTCGTACTCCGGCATCACCCAGCTGTACACGGCGGCGACCCGGCCACCGCACCTGGCGGCGGTGACGGCGCAGTCGGTCATCGCCGACCCGTGGCTGCAGGCCTGGCCAGGCGGCATCTTCAACTCGGGCTTCACCCACCAGTGGATCAAGGAGCGTGACGCGGCCGCCGCGCCGGGCGGCGACAGCTGGGTCACCGAGCGCATCGAGGCCGGCGACACGACCTGTGCCGGCCACCGGGCACTGCGAGCCCAGAACCCGGACTTCGAGGGATTCGTCCGGGCGCTCGACAGCTACCCGGCCTCGGCCGCGGCCCGCGACCTGCGACGGCTCGTGGGTGACATCGAGGCGCCGGTGTTCATCTCGGGGGCGTTCCAGGACGAGCAGACCGGCCCGCAGTTCACGGCGCTGCTCGACGCGTTCGCGTCTGCCCCCGTCCTGCGGGTGAACCTGTGGAACGGGCGGCACCCCGACGGCTACGGCCCCGCCAACCTCATGCGTTGGTTCGAGTTCCTCGAGTTCTATGTGGCGCAGCGGGTGCCCCACCTGAACCCGGTGGTGCGGGCGCTGGCGCCGCCGGTGCTGGCCGGTCAGTTCCAGCTTCGCGACGTCGAGCTCGAGCCCGACCGGTTCGCCCGGTTCGGCGACGACCACGGCTCGGCGCTGGCGGCGTACGAATCCGAGGACCCGGTGCGGGTGATGTTCGAGAGCGGCATCGGCGAAAACGAGGTCGGTGAGCAGGGCGGTACCTTCGAGCTGGAGCTCGAGTCGTGGCCCCCGGGCGACGCCGAGCCGGTGACGTGGTACCTGGGCGACGACGAGCGCCTCACCGCCTACGAGCCGGGCCGGCGCACCGACGGCGACGCCGACGGCTTCGAGTTCGATCCGGACGCGGGGGGCGCCACGCTGTTCGGAGGCACCGGCGACTACCCGCTCCTCGATCCCGTGTGGACAGGCGCCGACTGGACCCGCTTCGGCGAGGGCGAGGAGCTGTCGTACCTCACCGAGCCGTTGGCCGACGACCTGGTGGTCGCCGGCCCGGGGGTCGCCGACCTCTGGGTGTCGAGCGACGTTCCGGCCCGACCCCCACCCGCCGCCCCTGATGGCGTCGGTCTACGACCGACCGGTACTTCCTTCGATGTGGACCTGCAGGCGTCGATCTCGGAGGTTCGCCCCGACGGCGTCGAGTACCTGGTCACCAACGGCTGGCTGCGCGTCGGTCACCGGGCCGAGAATCGCCGCCGCACCGACGGGTTGGAGGTCGTGCATCGGTTCACGGAGCGCGCCTACGAACCGCTGGAGGGCGACGAGGTTGTCGAGGCACGCATCGACATCCCCGGCTTCGCGCACGCCTTCCGCGCCGGCTCGCGGTTGCGCCTTTCGATCGCCACGCCCGGCCGGAACCACGCCACCTGGGAGTTCGAGCCGCCCGACTACGGCGGTGACGTCCCGACCGTCGACGTGTACCGCACCCGCCGACAGCCCTCCGCCCTGGTGCTGTCGGTGGTCGACGGCGTTCGGGTGCCCGACGTCCAGCCGGCCCCGTGCCCGGGGCTGCGGGGCATGGCCTGCCGCCCGTTCGTCGCCACCGAGAACGACCCGGCGACCTGAGCTCGACCGGCACCGGGCCGTTGCCCCGGGGTATCCGGGGTGCCCGACCCCCCGTACGCTGGCGGGGTGCGCAGGCCGAGGATCTCGTGGCCCACCTTGATGGCGCTGGTCGCGGCCGGGCTGGTCGCGTGGCTGGTGACGCGGGCCAGCCCCCTGGCGGTGGCGGTCGCCGTGGTCGCCGGGTGGCTGATCCTCAGGATCGGGTTCGGCGTCCTGTCGGGGCTGGCCACGCCGCTGCCGCCGTCCCCGCCGCCCGGCGAGCTGCGCAAGGTCCGGCTCACCTACCGATGTTCCGTCTGCGGCACCGAGGTGCGCATGACGAGCGCCAACGACGAGGTCCCCGACCCGCCCCGGCATTGCCAGGAGGACATGGAACTGGTGGCGCCGATCGACGGCTGAACCTGCGGGGCCCGGACGCGTTCCTCACAGGTTGTGGATAACCCTGGGGAGGGTCACATCGATGTAACTTCGGCTACCTGCTGTTCAGCGGTACCGCGTGGCGACGATGATCCCGCCGCAGATGGCCGCCAACCCGCCGCCCAGGTAGGCGTTGCTGGTCCCACCGGGCAGCACGTCCAGGTAGTTGAGGAAGATCAACAGCACCCCCAGGCCGAGCAGCGAGAACATCAGCAGCGGCACCCAGATCGGGCTCACCTTGACCTCGCGGGGCACCGGCGGCGTGTAGCGGGTCGACGGGTTGGGCCGGCTCGATGCCGGCGTGGTGCCCTTGGCGGTCACGCGCCCACCCGAGATCCTGCGCTTGGCTGACTTGGCCATGGCCGCGCACCTTAGCCAGAGCGGGTGCGTCGTCAGGACGCACCGCGACTCGAGCAACCATCGTCGCCATCGGCGGCCGCGTGGGCGAGAGTGGTGGCGTGACTGTCCTTGCCGCCGTCGACATCGGTACCAACTCCATCCACCTGGTGGTCGCCCGGGTCGATGCCGAGCGCTTCGAGGTCGTGGAGCGCGAGCGGGAGATGGTGCGGCTCGGTTCCTCGGCCCGGGACATGAAGCGCCTCACCCCGGCGGCCATGAGCCGGGGGATCGAGGTGCTGGCCCGGTTTCGCCAGGTGGCCGCGATCCACGGGGCGCGGCTGCGGGCGGTGGCGACCTCGGCGGTCCGCGAGGCGGAGAACCGGGCGGCGTTCATCGAGCGGGCCCGCGTCGAGGCCGGGATCGACGTCGAGGTCATCTCCGGCTTCGAGGAGGCGCGGCTCATCCACCTGGGCGTGCTCCAGGCGGTGCCGGTGTACGACCGCCAGGTGCTGGTGTGCGACATCGGCGGGGGATCCACCGAGCTGGTCGTCGGGCGCAAGGGGGACATCCTCACCGCCCGCAGCCTCAAGCTCGGCGCCATCCGCCTCACCCGCCGCTACTTCGCCAAGGACAAGCGCAACGGCGACGCGGTGGAGACCTGCCGGGGCGACATCCGCGCCACCCTGGCGCCGGCGGTCCGCGAGATCGGGCGGCTGGGCTTCGACGTCGCGGTCGGATCGTCCGGCACGATCGGGGCGATCTGCCAGATGGCCGCCATCCGGTCGACCGGCGTCGCCCCCCGCACGCTCAACAACCTCACGGTGAGCCGGGACGAGATCGACGACGTGGTGCGCCGGCTCGTCAAGGCGGGCACGGTCAAGGCCCGGTCCAAGATCGCCGGCCTCGACCCCCGCCGCGCCGACATCATCCTGGCCGGCGCACTGATCCTCGAGCAGGTGGCGGCCGAGTGTGGCGTGGAGGAGCTGACGTTCTCGGACTTCGCGCTGCGGGAAGGCGTGCTGCTCGACACCTGGCGCCGGGAGCACGGCGGCTCGCTCCACCACCTGTCCGACCTGCGCCGCCGCAGCGTGCTGCGCCTGGCCGAGCAGATGGACGAGGACCTGTCCCACTCGGCCCAGGTGGCGCGGCTGGCGCTCGATCTGTTCGACGGCGCCTGCGGCGTGCACGGGTTGGGCGACGACAGCCGCGAGGTGCTGGAGGCCGGGGCGCTGTTGGCCAACGTCGGCCTGTTCCTGTCGCACGCCGGCCACCACAAGCACAGCTACTACGTGATCCGGAACAGCGAGCTGCTCAGCGGGTTCACGGATCGCGAGATAGAGCTGATCGCCCAGGTGGCGCGGTACCACCGCAAGTCCGTGCCGCGGGAGAAGCATCCCGAATTCGTGGCCCTCGACCCCGACGACCAGCATCGCGTCCGCGTACTGGCCGGGTTGCTCCGCGTCGCCGTCGGGCTCGATCGCAACCACGCCGGGCGCGTCAGCGGCCTGTCGTGCCGCATGAGCGCGGACGGGGCGATGGTGATCGAGGTTCGGCCCGCGCCCGGCGTCGACGTCTCGCTCGAGCTCTACGCCGCCAACCAGCGCACCGACCTCCTGTCCGAGGTCACGGGGCGGCCGATCGAGGTGGTCCTGGCATCCCCACTCGAACGTGCGGCGGGAAGCGACGCCCAGGCATCAGTAACCGCCGCAGGTTCGAGCTAGCGGGCCGGTAGCCTCCCTCGCCGTGGCGCCCCGGGTCCTGGTCGTCGACAACTACGACAGCTTCGTCTACAACCTCGTCCAGTACCTGGGTGAGCTGGGGGCGGAGCCGCTGGTCCACCGCCACGACGAGCTGTCCCTCGCCGAGATCGAGGCCCTGGAACCCGACGCGGTCCTCATCTCGCCGGGGCCCGGACGCCCGGAGGACGCGGGGCTCTCCAACGAGGTGATCCGGCACTTCGCCGGCCGCCGGCCGGTGCTGGGGGTGTGCCTCGGCCATCAGTGCCTGGGCCAGGTCTACGGCGGCGACGTGGTGCGGGCGTCGGAGATCATGCACGGCAAGACCTCGTTCATCCATCACACCGGGATCGGGATGTTCGCGGGCCTGCCGTCGCCGTTCGAGGCCACCCGCTACCACAGCCTGGTGGTCGACCGCAGCTCGGTGCCTGCCGAGCTCGAGATCACCGCGTGGACCGACGACGGCACGGTCATGGGCCTGCGCCACCGCAGCCATGCGGTTCCGGTCGAGGGTGTGCAGTTCCACCCCGAGTCGATCCTCACCGTCCCGGGCCATGACCTGCTGCGCAACTTCCTGGCTCCGCTGCGCGCCGACGTCTAGCTGACCTGCGGCGGGACGGGCTCGCGACCCGCGCCCAAAGTTGCAAACGGCGGACTCAACTTTTATCGTGGGGGCAGTTCAAAGCGACTCTTCAGGAGGCAACCCCATGCCCAAGGCCGTCGGCATCGACCTCGGCACTACCAACTCCGTGGTCGCGGTCCTCGAGGCCGGCGACCCCGTCGTGATCCCCAACGCCGAGGGGTCACGCACCACCCCCTCCGTCGTCGCCTTCTCCAAGGGCGGCGAGGTGCTGATGGGCGAGGTGGCAAAGCGTCAGGCCATCACCAATCCCGACCGGACCATCCGCTCGGTCAAGCGCCACATGGGCACCAACTGGAAGATCGACATCGACGGCAAGGCCTACACGGCCCAGGAGATCTCGGCCCGCACGCTGCAGAAGCTGAAGCGCGACGCCGAGGCGTACCTGGGCGACACCGTGTCCCAGGCGGTCATCACCGTGCCGGCGTACTTCGACGACGCACAGCGCACCGCCACCAAGGAGGCGGGCCAGATCGCGGGGCTCGAGGTGCTCCGCATCATCAACGAGCCCACCGCCGCGGCCCTCGCCTACGGGCTCGACAAGGAGGGCGCCGAGCAGACGGTGCTGGTGTTCGACCTCGGCGGCGGCACGTTCGACGTGTCGATCCTCGAGATCGGCGACGGCGTGTTCGAGGTCAAGTCCACCCACGGCGACACCCACCTCGGCGGCGACGACTGGGACCAGCGCGTCATCGACTGGCTGGTGGGCCAGTTCAAGGCTGCGCACGGCGTCGACCTGTCCAACGACAACATGGCGCTCCAGCGGCTCAAGGAAGCCGCGGAGAAGGCCAAGATCGAGCTGTCGCAGGTCCAGCAGACCCAGATCAACCTGCCGTTCATCACCGCCACCAGCGAGGGCCCGCTGCACCTCGACGAGAGCCTGAGCCGGGCCAAGCTCCAGGAGCTGAGCTCCGACCTGCTGGAGAAGTGCCGTGGCCCGTTCGAGCAGGCCATCAAGGACGCCGGCCTCACCAAGGAAGACATCGACCACGTGATCATGGTCGGCGGCTCGACCCGCATGCCCGCAGTGCACGACCTGCTCGTCGAGCTCACCGGCAAGGAGCCCCACAAGGGCGTCAACCCCGACGAGGTCGTGGCCGTCGGCGCCGCCATCCAGGCGGGCGTGCTGAAGGGCGAGGTCAAGGACGTGCTGCTCCTCGACGTCACGCCCCTGTCCCTCGGCATCGAGACCAAGGGCGGCGTGATGACCAGGCTCATCGACCGCAACACCACCATCCCCACCCGGCGCACCGAGGTGTTCACCACCGCGGAGGACATGCAGCCCTCGGTGGAGATCCACGTGCTGCAGGGCGAGCGCGAGATGGCGCAGTTCAACAAGACTCTCGGCAAGTTCCAGCTCGTCGACCTGCCCCCGGCACCCCGCGGCGTCCCCCAGATCGAGGTGACCTTCGACATCGACGCCAACGGCATCGTGCACGTGGCCGCCAAGGACCGCGCCACGGGCAAGGAGCAGTCGATGACCATCACCGGCCAGTCGTCGCTGGCCCGCGACGACATCGAGCGCATGGTCAAGGACGCCGAGGCCCACGCCGAGGAGGACCGCCGGCGCCGCGAGGAGGCCGAGGTCCGCAACCAGGCCGACACGCTCGTGTACCAGACCGAGAAGCTGCTCAAGGAGCAGGGCGACAAGATCTCGGGCGACGAGAAGTCGGCGGTCGAGGACAAGCTCGGCGACCTCAAGGCGGCCCTCGGCGGCAGCGACACCGATGCGATCCGCAACGCCACCGATGCCCTGATGGCGGCCAGCCAGACGTTCACGCAGAAGCTGTACGAGGCCGCGTCGCAGGAAGGTGCGGCGGCGGGTGGCCCGGGTGCCGCCGCCGGCGGCGGTGGCACCGATCAGCCGTCCGACGACGACGTGGTCGACGCCGAGATCGTCGACGACGACGAGGAGGGCCGCGCGTCGTGAGCGAGCGGCCCACGCCCGAGGAACGAGCGTCGACCGAGGACGCGTCCGAGGCAGCCGAGGCCGAGCCGACCCCGCCCGAGGGCGGGGACGGCGACACCCCCGGCGCCGTCGGCCAGGCGAGCCCATCCCCGAGCACCGACGACGTGCTCGACGCCGCCGGCGCCGGCGTCGAGGTGACCGACGACCTGCAGGCTGCGGCCGACGCGCTGGAGGTCGACCTGGACCTCCTGCTGGCCGAGCGCGAGCAGTACCTCGACGCCTACCGGCGGGCCCGGGCCGACTTCGAGAACTACCGCAAGCAGGCGCAGAAGCGGCAGGAAGACGCCGTGGTGCGGGCCCTGGGCAACTTCGTGGAGAAGCTGTTGCCGGTCCTCGACGCCTGTGACGCCGCCCTGGCGCAGGGCGCCAGCGAGGTCGAACCGGTCCTCGCGGCGCTGTACGGCGCGCTGGGCAAGGAGGGCCTCGAGCGCATCGATCCCAAAGGTGCGCCCTTCGACCCCGCCGATGCCGAGGCGGTCCTGCACGAGCCCGGCGAGGGCGGCGAGCAGGTGGTGTCCGAGGTGTTGCGGGCCGGCTACCGCTGGCGCGGCCGGGTGCTGCGTCCCGCGATGGTCAAGGTGTCCGACTGACGGAGGGCGGACGAGCGATGGCGCCGCAGCGTGAGTGGTTCGAGAAGGACTACTACCGGGTCCTCGGGGTGAGCGACACCGCCTCCCAGAAGGACATCCGCAGCGCGTACCGCAAGCTGTCGCGGCAGTACCATCCCGACGCCAACCCCGACGACAAGGCCGCGGAGGAGCGCTTCAAGGAGGTCTCGGCGGCCTACGACGTGGTCGGCGACCCGGAGAAGCGCAAGGAGTACGACGAGGTCCGCAAGCTCGGGCCCGTGGGCGGCATGTTCGGCGGTGCGGGCGGGGGCGGCCCTGGAGCCGGAAGCTTCCGCTTCGAGGACATCGGTGACATCGGCGACGTCCTGGGGGGACTGTTCGGGCGCGGCCGCCGTCGCGGCGGCCCGGCCGGGGCCGGCGGGGCCCGGGGCACCGGGCCGCACCGCGGGCAGGACCTGGAGTCCGAGCTGCACCTGGCGTTCGAGGACGCGGTGCACGGGTTGACCACCACCATCCATCTGACGAGCGAGGCGGCCTGCTCGACGTGCCACGGCACCGGCGCGCGCCCGGGCACCACCCCGCGTACCTGCCCGATCTGTGACGGCCGCGGCGTGGTGGACGACAACCAGGGCTTCTTCAGCTTCTCGTCGCCGTGCCCGGAGTGCGCCGGCCGCGGCTACCTGATCGACGAGCCCTGCCCCACCTGCCGCGGCACCGGCGTCGAGCACCGGCCCCGCGAGGTCAAGGTCCGGATCCCCGCCGGGGTGGGCGACGGCCAGCGCATCCGGCTGCGGGGTCGGGGCGGACCGGGCCGCAACGGCGGACCTGCCGGCGACCTGTACGTCACCGTGCGGGTGGCGCCGCATCCCCTGTTCGGGCGTCGCGGCGACGACCTGACCATCACCGTGCCGATCACCTTTCCCGAGGCGGCACTGGGGGCCGACGTGGCGGTGCCCACGCTCGACGGCGGTCCGGTGAAGGTGCGCATCCCGGCCGGTACCCGCTCGGGTCGCACGTTCCGCGTGCGGGGCAAGGGCGTGGCGAGCGGCCGCAAGACCGGCGACATGCTGGTGACGGTCGAGGTGGCGGTGCCCCAGAAGCTCAGCGTCGAGGAGCGGCGCGCGGTCGAGGCGCTGGCCGCCGCCAACGGCGCGTCGCCCCGGGCCCATCTCGGGGTGGAGGAGGCGACGTCGTGAGCACGCGACCCACTCCCGATCCGCGGGAGTACACCCGGGCGGTGTACGTGATCTCGGTCGCGGCCGAGCTGGCCGGCGTCCACCCGCAGACCCTGCGCATCTACGAGCGCAAGGGACTGGTCGATCCCGCGCGCACCATCGGCGGCAGCCGCCGCTACAGCGAGGCCGACATCGAGCTGCTCCGCCGGATCCAGGAGCTCACCAACGACGGGCTGAACCTGGCCGGCGTCCAGCGCGTGCTCGCACTCGAGACCGAGGTCGCCCGGCTGCGGGCCGAGCTGGCCAAGCTCCGCAAGCAGGCGACCGAGGCCGTCGCCGATGCCCACCGCCAGCACAGGCGCGAGCTGGTGCCGTTGCGGCAGGCGGTGGCGGTGTTCGACACCCACCGCAAGGGCTGATCGACCTCGGCGGCTGCGGGTCAGCGCAGCTGGTGCTCGCCGGCCAGGTCGAGCTCCGCGGCCACCTCTTCGGCTTGCTCGTGGGCCAGCCGGATCACCCTGGTGACGGCGTCGACGTCGTCGAAGGAGAGATCGGGGTAGATCGGCAGCGAGACGACGGCGCGGCTGACGGCTTCGGTCGTCGGCAGGAATGGAGCTTCCTCGCCCCGGTAGGCCTGCTGGCGGTGGACCGGGGGATCGAAGTAGTTCCGGGTGTCGATGCCTTCGGCGGCCAAGACGGCCACGAGCTGATTGCGATCGATCCCGAACTCGGCGGCGTCGACGGCGATGGTGAAGTCCTTGTAGGTGGACACGTCCTCGAGCGGCACGACCTGGGACCGGATGCCGGGCACGCCGACGAGGCCGCCGACATAGCGCATGGCCAGCTCCCGGCGCTGGGCGAGGGTGTGGTCGAGGAGTGCAAGCGACTCGAGCGCCATGGCGGCGTGGAACTCCGACATCCGGGCGTTCAGGCCGACGAAGCGGGTGTCGTAGTCGCCGGGATTGCCGTAGTCGCGGCCCATGCGTAGGCGGGCGGCGAGGTCAGGGTCGTGCGTCGCGACCAACCCGCCCTCGCCGGCAACCATCGGCTTGGTGGGGGTGAGGCTGAACACCTCGGCGTCGCCGAAGCCGCCGATGGGCCGCTCGTGACTCGTCGCCCCGATGGCGTGCGCGGCGTCGAACACGACCGGTATCCCGGCCTGTCCAGCCAGCTCCTCGACCGCCTCCGGGCTGCAGGGCGCGCCGAACACGTGGGTGGCCATGATCGCGCCGGCGCCGTCCAGGGCCGCGTCGGCGTGGGCGAGGTCCATCTGGAAGGTGCCCGGGTCGCACTCCACGAACCGCGGCGACCGCCCGTTCCAGGCGACGGCGTGGGCCGAGGCCGAGAAGGTGAAGCTGGGCACCAGCACCGGCCCCGAGCGGCCCTCGACCAAGGCCTGCACCACCAGCAGCAGGCCCGACGTGCACGAGCTAACGGCCACGACGTGGCCGACCCGCAGCCGATCGGTCATGCGCTCCTCGAGCTCGCGAACGAGGGCGCCGTTGGTGAGCTGGCCGCAGTCGTAGGACGGGGTCAGCCGGTGCATCACTCGCTCGAACTGTGGCCGGGCCGGCCGGGCGAACGGCAGGGCGGGCCGGTCGGGGCTGACACCCGACAGCAGGGACAAGCGTTGCCGAGCTGCCCCCTTGCGCCTCGGCGCGCCGTTCCCTGCGGATCTTCCGCTCCCCGTCGGCGTTCGATTCTCTGCCGGAGCACCGCCGCCGGTCGCCGCGCCGTCGCCTGTCGCCTTTCCCTCGAGCCCGTTCCCCGCGACCGCGCCGGCCACGATGCCGCGGTCGGCCGGTGGCAACGGCTCGAGGCGACAGTCGACACCGCACCGGCGCAACAGGTCCATGAGCGCCTGGCGCACGGCGACGTCGTCCTCACGGCAACGGCGTTCGAGCTCGTCCATGACACGCACCAGGTGCGGCCAGTCGAGCGTCAGCTTGGGCCGGAGCACCGAGATCGAGGGATGGGCGGCGGGCTCGTCCTCCTCGGCCTCGTCCCGCAACCTTTCGTGGAGGCGCTCGCCCAGCCGCGGGCCGGTGATCTCGATGCGGATGTCCTCATCGGGACGCAGGCCGGCGAGCCGGATCATCTGGCGCGCCAGCCCGAGGATCGACGCGGGCTCCCCCATGTCGAGCAGGAAGATCCGTCCCCCGTCGGCCAGCGCACCGGCCTGCAGCACGAGGCTGACAGCCTCGGGGATTGTCATGAAGTACCGCGTCATCTCCTCGCTCGTGACGGTGACCGGCCCCCCGTCGAGGATCTGGCGGAGGAACGTCGGCACCACGCTTCCCCGGCTGCCCAGAACGTTGCCGAAGCGCACCGCGGCGTAGGGCAGGTCGTGGCGGCGGCCCACGCCCGCGACGACATGCTCGGCCGCCCGCTTGGTGGCCCCCATGACCGAGCAGGGGTGGGCGGCCTTGTCGGTGGAGAGGTGCACGAAGCGCTTGCAGCCGTTCTCGGCGGCGGCGTTGGCGAGCCACCAGGTGCTCAGCACGTTGGTGGTGGCCGCCTGCGCGGCGTGCCGCTCGAGGATGGGCACGTGCTTGTGGGCGGCGGCGTGGAAGACGACCTGGGGCCGGGTGTGCGCGAGCAACGCGACCGTGGGCTCGCGGTCACAGAGGTCGAGCAGGACGGTCTCGGCCGACGCCAGACTGCCGGTCGCCACGTCGTGGAGCAGCGTCTCGTCGCGGTCGAGCAACAGCAGCCGGCCGGGCTGGTAGCGGGCCACCTGGCGAGAGATCTCGCTGCCGATCGACCCCCCGGCGCCGGTGACGAGCACGGTGGCGCCACGCAGGTAGTCGCCGATCTCCGCGGTGTCCACCGGCGCCGGCTCGCGACCGATGAGGTCGCTGAGGTCGATGTCACGGACGTTCCGCAGCATCCCCGACGCGGTGTGCGCCGCGGGACGCAGCACCTTCACCTGGGCCTGTGTGCGCAACGCCCGCGTGAGGATCGGCTTCGTCTCTTCCTTGTCGGCGTCGAGCAGCGCGATGAAGATGCGGTCCACGCCGTGGCGCCGGCAGAGCCCCTCGAGGTCCGGGGTGCCGCCGAGCACGGGGATGCCGCGCAGCGACCGGCCGTGGAGCCGCGCGTCGTCGTCGACGAAGCCGACGACGTGCACGTCGCGGCCGGACTCGGTCTGCGACAGCTCGTAGGCCAGGGCGGCGCCGGGGCTGCCGGCACCGACGATCAGCGCGCGCATCGACTTCGCCGCCCCGGTCCGCTGCCGTTCGAGCGCGAACAGACGGGATTGGAAGCGCACGCCGCCGGAACCGACGAGGATCAGGAGCCCGGCCACCGGCGGCGCGGTGAGGACCGGCAGGGTGAGGGTCGTCATGCCGTCGACCGCCCAGAGCCATCCGAAGGCGGCGGCCATGCCGGCCGCCACGGCCACCATGACCCGCACGGCCTCGTCGATGGACGCGTACCGCCAGACCGGCCCGTACAGCCCGGCCGCCCAGTGCACGCCGGCTTGGGCGAGGATCGGCGGTCCGACGATCAGCACCAACCGGTCGATCACGTCCGCCGGGATGTCCGCCTCGAAGCCCGCCGCCACCGCCAGAAGCCACGCGGCGGTGATGATGCCGACGTCGATCAGGACGAGGCTGAGGTTCTCCCGCCGCCGCGCCCAGCGGTACACGGTGGTGGGCAGCTCGTGGTCGACGACTTCGACACGGCTCGTCACGGCGCGGTCCCGCACTCTGCCCCCAGTTGCTTCGACCTGACCCCAGCGATCGGCGGACCGATGCCGGTGGGTGTTCCCCGTACCCTGCTGTTACCTACCCGCCGGTAACCCGGCATGGCCCAAGGTAGCCGTTTCGCTAGGACGGTGCAGGAAAAAGCTGACGGGCCGTCAGCGGACGCTACACCAGCGCGCCATTGCCGATACGATCCGCCGCACATGGCCCGCTTGCGAACGCTAGTGGCGGCCGGCTGGGTGATGGTGCTGACGATCGCTGGGTCGGCCGTCATCGAGCCCGCCGCGACCGCTCCAGCGGCGACCGCCCAGGACGCCGGGTCCATCGACGCCACCGGCGCGAGCGACGCCACCGCGGACCTGCAGGCCCTCTTCGACCGTACGCCCGACGGCGGTGTCGTCCAGCTCCAAGCGGGGGCCGACTACCGACTGGAGGGGACGCTGGTCCTGGAGGAGCGCCACAACCTCCGCATCGAGGGCAACGGCGCGCGGATCTTCGCCACCCCGGTCGCCGTGCGCTCACACAGCCAGCTGCGGATCGTCGGCGGCTCGGACGTCGCGGTCCGGAACCTCGAGATCGAAGGCGCCAACCCGCACGCGGGCCGCGAGCGCGGGTATGTCGCCGCGTTCGAGGCGCAGCACGGCATCAGCCTCGAGGGCGTCACCGACGTCGAGCTCGACCGTGTCCACATCCACGACACCTACGGCGACCACGTCTACGTCAGCCGCCACGAGGAGGATCGCCGATGGTCGGAGCGGGTGTGGATCCACGACTCGACCTTCGAGCGAACCGGCCGCCAGGGCATCGCGGTGGTCGCCGCCCGCGACGTCGTGATCGAGCGCAACACGATGACCGACATGGCGAGAGCCACGATCGACCTCGAGCCGACCACTGCGTCCTGGGGCGCCGACAACGTGCACATCATCGACAACGAGATCGGCCCCGGCCGGCTCCTGTTCGTGGCCGCCGGCGGAGGGGGCCCGGTCAACCGGGTCGTCATTGCCCGCAACACCCTGCGCGGGCGCGACCTCAGCTTCAGGGTGGTGCCACCGGAGGGTCAGCGCCGGCAGCGCTTCTGGGTGGTCGACAACACCAGCGACACTCCCATTTCAGAGCCGCCGGTGGAGTTCACCCGCGTCGACGGCGCGATCGTGCACGGCAACCGCCAGCCGCTCTCCGGACCCGAGGCGCTGGTCAAGGTTCATGATTCGTGCGACGTGGCGGTCACCAACAACAACACCGCGCCGGGCACCCTCGCTCTCGAAGGTCGGAGCCGGCAGTGCAACTTCATCCTGCCGGTGGAGCCGCCGGAGCCGCCGCTCGTGGCGGGTCGCGGTCAGCCGCCGGTGACGGCGCCGCCCACCACCGCGCCCCCACCGCCCCCGAGCACCGCCCCCGCCACGACGACCACGACGACCCCGCCCACGTCCGCCCGTGGCTCGACCACCGACGCCGGGCCTCCGGGCACGCAGTTGGCGGCGTCGGAGACCCGCGGCGGCGATGGCGTCGCCGGACCGGTCGTCGTCCTGGCGATGGTGCTGTCGGCGGTGGCGGGGGCCGGCGGCGCCCTGGTCCTCAGCGCGTGGCGAGCGCGGCGGTGAACCGGTCGGCGTAGGTCGCGGCGGCCGCCGACGCCGAGAACCGGTCGGTGCGCAGCCGTGACGACCGGCTCATGGCTTCGAGGGCGTCGCCGTCATCGAGCAACCGCACCACCGCTTGCGCCATGTCGTCCGGCTCGAAGCTGTCGAGCACGACGCCCGTCACCCCATCCTCGACGACCTGCGCCACTCCGCCGACGGGGACGGTGACCATCGGGCACCCCGCCATCAACGCCTCGATGGCCACGCCCGGAATGCCCTCCGCCTCGCTGGTCAGCAGCGCCAGGTCCACACCGCCGAACACTCGCTCGACGTCGTCCCGGTGGCCCAGGAACCTGACCGCATCGGCGACCCCCAGGCGGCTCGCCTGCGCCTCCAGCGTCGCCCACAGCGCACCCGTCCCGGCGACCGCGAGGTGGACCCTGTAGTCGGTGGCGCGGAGCCGCGCGACAACTTCCAGCGCCCGGTCGACCCGCTTCTGTTCCACGAGGTGCCCGACGAAGCCGATGAGGGGCACGCCGTCGGGCACACCGACCTCTGCGCGCAGGCGCGCCCGGGCAGCGGTTCGGTCGAGCTCACGAAAGCGATCCGCCTTGCGGAAGTTGGGGATCACCCACACCGGTCCTCCGAACCCGAGGCGCCGCATCTCGACCGCCTCGTCGTCGGTGAGGGCCACCGCAGCGTCGCATCGCCGGGCCACGAGCCCCCACCCCCGCCGGCGGACCGGGTCCCACACCTTGTCCGGCAACCCGAGGATCCGTTGCCACACCAGCAGCGGGCCACGGCGCGGCACGGCCAGGGCGGCCACAGCGGCGGGCCAGCTCCCGTGGGCGACCGCGACATCGGTGCCGTGACCGGCCAGCCGTCGGCGCAACCGCCATGCCAGATTCGCCAGCTCGGCCGGCCCCTCCCTCGGCGAGCGCGCCAGCGGCTCGAACGCCGGATCCGCACCGCCGTCGAGCGCAGGCCCGAGCGCAACGAGCCGATTCCGGTGCCCGAGCCGGTCGAGCTCGCCGGCCAGCTCGAGCGCCGCCATCTCCGCGCCGCGCCGGTGGCTGTGGGCCACCACGTGGAGGACATGCATCGGAGCGGTTGGCGCCGGCCGCCGGTGAGGCGGAGCGCTCGGAGTCGGACGCATAGTGGCGCGAGACGGTATCCGGTGAATCGGCAGCCGTGCCGGTCGGGGCCCACGGCGAGGGCTCGCCGTCGATGGACCCGCGCGCGGCCGCCGCATGGTACGGGGCTAACCTCGCAGCGTGGCTGGGGCGATCTTCGCGGTGCCGGGATCGGGTACACCGGAGCAGGGCCCCGTGGCCGCACTGCTCAGCACGGCCGGCTGGGCCGCCGCGGCCGAGCGGGTGCTCGGTCGGTCATGGGTGGTGACCCCCGACGGGGTCTTCACGCCGGACGAAGCACGACGTCAGGGCTCCAACCCGCGTCTCAGCAGCCCCCAGGGACCAACCATCCGGCGGCGGCTCCCGACCGTGGCCAAGACGGCCGCGAAGGACGTCCTCCACTGGCGGCAGAGTCGACGCTTCGGCATCGATGCCGACGGGCCGTGGTCCGGCACCCACGTCGAGCTCGTGTGGCAGCGTCACGACCTGTTCCACACCGCGGGCCTCGATCTGGCGCGCCGGGTGGGCGCTCCCTCGGTCCTGTTCGTGCCTGCCGCCAAGGTGTGGGAAGCCGAGCGGTGGGGCACGACCCGGCCGGGCTGGGGCCGCTGGCTGGAGCGGCGCGCCGAGCGACCGGCGCTGCTGGGTGCAGACCTGGTGGCCTGCGGGAGCGAGGCGGTCGTGGAGCAGGTCCTGCGCATCGGCGTGCCGGACCGGCGCGTGCTGCTCACGCCGACCGGGGTCGATCTCGAGCTCTTCGCCGAGTTGCCCGACCCCGCGCCACTGCGGCGGCGCCTGGGCCTCCAGGACCGCTTCGTGGTGGGGTGGATCGGTAGCTTCCGCCGGTTCCACGCGCTCGAACAAGCGGTCGAGGCGGCGGCGGTCCCGGGGGCGGCCCTGCTGCTCGTGGGCGACGGGCCCGAACGTGCCCGGATCGAGCGGCTGGCTCGCCATCGTGGGGTACCCGCCACCTTCACGGGGACGGTCCCCCACGACCAGCTCCCAGCCCACCTGGCGGCCATGGACGTGGCGGTGATCTTGGCCCCGCGCGACGAGCCGTTCCACTACTCGCCGCTCAAGCTGGCCGAGTACCTGGCGGCGGGGCTGCCCGTTGTAGCACCGGCCTCGGGCCAGCTGGCGCAGCGGCTCACCGACGGGGTCGACGCGATCGTGGTACCCCCCCACGACGTGCCTGCGCTGAGCGCCGCGCTCCGGCGCCTCCGCGATGACCCCGAGGAACGGGCCCGCCTCGGCAAGGCGGCCCGAGCCGCCGCCGAGGCCGAATGGTCGTGGGACCACCAGGTCAGGCGGGTCGTCGACTCGTTGCACCGCATGCGCCAGGGCCGAGGTGCCGAGCGCGATGGATGAGCCGCCAGGCCCGCTACCATCCCGGCTTTCCCGGGAACATCTCGGGACCATTGGGGGAATCGGTCGATGAGCACAGCGCAGCACTCCACACCGACGGGATTCGAACGGGTCGCGACCTCGGCGTGGCGTTCCGTGCGGCGGTTCTTGCCTCGATCCGTGGCCGAGGCGATCCGCCGGCCGGCAAAGCGCGCGCTGCACGCCGTCGGTCTCATTCGCAGCGCGTAGCCCGTCGACCCCCGACGGAAGCCCGCGCCGCTGGTCCCGTACCCCGGGACCATGGCGGCGCCGCTACCTTGCCGCGCCGTGAGGACGCTGCCCGGACACGAGCCGACGGTCAGCATCGTCGTGGTCGTGCACGACATGGCGCGGGAGCTGCCCCGCACGTTGCGGTCGCTGAGCCCCGGCTACCAGCGGAATGTCGCGGCCGACGACTACGAGGTGATCGTCGTCGACAACGGATCGGCGCCGCCCGTCGACCGCGGCCTCGTGGCGAGCTTCCGGGGCCGGCTGCGCCTGGAGCGGATCGACCCCGCGCCACCGTCCCCCGCCCGCGCCGCCAACCACGGGCTGAGGTTGGCGGAGGGACACCTCGTGGGCCTCGTCGTGGACGGCGCCCGCATCGCCTCGCCGGGCCTGCTGGCGGAGGCGCGCCGGGCCGCGGCCCTCGCGGCCCGGCCGATCATCACCGCGCCGGCCTTCCACCTGGGGGCCGTCCGGCACATGGAGGCCGCCGAGGTCGGCTACGACCAGGCGGCTGAGGACCGGCTGCTCGCCGGGTCCGGCTGGGAGGACGACGGCTATCGGCTCTTCGAGGTCAGCACGCCGGCCGGCTCCTGGGGCCGGGGGCTGTTCGGCCCGGCGGGCGAGAGCAGCAGCCTGTTCTGCCCCCGCCGGATCTGGGACGAGCTGGGCGGGCTCGATGAGCGCTTCGCCCTGCCCGGCGGCGGGCTCGTGAACCACGACCTCTACCGCCGGGCGTGCGCACTCGAGGCCGTGGAGTTGATCGTGCTGCTGGGAGAGGGGACGTTCCACCAGTTTCACGGCGGCGCCGCCACCACGCGCCGCCACTCCTGGGACGAGATGTATGCCGAGTACCGGGCCGTGACCGGCGCCCCCCACCGGCCACCGGACAACGCGGCGCTCTACGTGGGTCGGGTGCACCCCGCGCTGCTCCCCCTGGTCGAGCGGTCCGCTCGCCAGGCAATCAACCGAATGACCACTCAGGGCGACTGACCCGCCGCTGACAGCTACCATCGCTCCTCTGACTGGGACGGGACTGGGAGGAGCTGTGGGACACGAGGTCGTCAACATCCCGGGACGACCGCAACCTCGTGATCGACATCCGCTACGCACCGGCGGCGAGCAGCGCCGCCAGCGGCTCGTTCCAGGCCTTCCTGGCACCCGATGCGGCGGAGCAGGTCCTCAGCCGGCGGGGGTTCCTGCCATGATGAGACGGGCTGAGTTGCGCCGGGGACGCAGGGGGAAGGGATGACACGCACGGTCCCGATGGCCATCACGGGGATGCACCGGTCAGGCACGTCGATGATCACCCGCGCCCTCCACGACTCGGGGCTGAACCTCGTCGGCACGGGTGCCGACGAGCTGATCGAGGCCGCCGAGGACAATCCGGAGGGCTTCTGGGAGAGCAAGGCGATCAGGGACTGCAACGACGAGCTGCTCGAGGCCGCGGGCGGTGCGTGGGACAACCCGCCCGCCCTGCCGCCCGTGGCGGCCGATGATCCCCGCGTCGCGCACGTGGCCAAGGCCAGCGCCGCGGCCCTGGCGGTCCTGCGCAGGCACGAGCGCTGGGGCTTCAAGGACCCGCGCACCTGCCTCACCGCCGCCTTTTGGCTGGACCTCGAGCCGGAGCTGCGCTTCATCATCTGTGCGCGCCACCCCGTCGAGGTGGCGCTGTCGTTGAAGCGCCGCAACCAGAGCTCCTACTCCCTGGGGCTGTCGCTCTGGGAGCGCTACTACGCCACGGTGCTAGACCAGATCCCCGCCGAACGCCGCATCGTCACCCACTACGACACCTTCTTCGTCGACCCCGAGGGCGAGATGGCGCGTCTGTGCGAGTTCGCCGGCCTCGATCCGGCGCCGCCGCTGGTGCGCCGGGACCTGCGGCACCACACGTCCGGCGTCGGCCTCGCGGACGCCGGGGTCAGCGACGGCGTGCGTTCGCTCTACGCCGCGTTGTGCAAGGAGGCGGGGGCACCGCAACCCCGGGACCTGCCGCCCGACGAGGGCCGTGTGCGGCGGCAGATCCTTGACGGTGCCGTGGCCCAACGGCATGCCGAGCAGCGCCAAGCGGCGATCGAGCGATTGCAGGAGCGCGAGGAGGAGTTCCGCGCCGCCCACGCCAAGGCCGAGCAGGCCTACCGCGACAAC
>JBOGHG010000041.1:0-22402 GCA_050744525.1 Acidimicrobiales bacterium
GGGTTCAAGTCCCCCCTCCGACACGCATTTCTTGGGCCGATGTGGGCAACAACCCAAGAAATCCCCGGCGGAGTGGTGTCCCGAACCGGGACGTCGCTGACCCCCTTTCCGGGTGGCCATGTCTGCCCGGAAACCCACCTCGCCGGCCACCGGCGCCCGGCTCGCGGAGCTGCTCATGAGCGCCGCCGCTGAGCTGGCCGAGACCCCGCGCACCGAGCTCGCCCCGATGGGGATCCCGGTGCGCGACGGCCGTCTGTCCCTCGGCCGGCTGCGCGAGGTGCTGCCGGCCGGGGAGCGGCTGGAGGTCGTCGCCGGGTTCTCGACCGCGTGCTGGATCGGCCCCGCGGAGACCCGGGCCCCTGACCTGGGACGTTTGACCTACCGGAGCCGCACCAGGGTGGACCGCCGCGGCCGGGCGATGCTCGACTACCGGGCGCGGACGTGGCTCGCGGTCCCTGACGCCAACCAGTTCGAGGTGGTCGCGTTCCCGGCCCAGGAGGGTGGGATCGTGGTCATGCCGGTGGAGGACTTCGCCCGCCGATGGGAGGTTATCTCCCGATGACCGCGGCCTTGGCCGAGCTCTGCCGCCGGGCCCGCCCGGAGCTCGCCTGCCTGGGCGAGCTCGGCCGGCCCCTGCTGGCGGTCCTCGGGACGATCGAGCGGGTCGGGTCGACCCGCGGGTGTGACGCGCTTGCCGACCCCGGCTTCGCGCTCGACGTCCTGACCGCCGCCAACGGCGACGGGGACGCAGCGACGGTGGGCCGAGTGCTCGAGTTCCTGCGCCTGCGCGCCGATGCACCACCCGCAGGTCTCGTCGCTGGCCGCTCGATGGAAGTGAAGCTGGCAGACGCGGTCGGGCTCTATGAGGCCGGCGCGTTGGCCCTGACGGCGGCGGGCACCCAACACACCTACCGGACCTGGACCCGGCGCCTGATCGCCGACTACGGCGACCGCGACCCGGCCGCAGTCACCGCCGGGGACCTGACCGACCTCATCGCCAAGCACGTCCTCGCCGGGCGCCGCGGCGACGAACGCCGGCGAGCAGGCCGCTCCGCGGAGGAGAACGCGGTGGGCGCGTTGCGGCACCTGTGGGGCTACCTCGTCGAGAAGGGCTACGCCCCGGCCAACGTGGCGATGCGGCTTCGCAAGCCGTCACGTGCCGAGCCGAACCGGCGAGGCGTCACGGTCGAGGAGGCCGCCCTGTTGCGGGAGCTGGCCCGCAGGGGACGCGATCCGCTGCTCGACGAGGTGACGATCACGATCCCCGAACGGCTCGGTCTCCGGCGCATCGAGCTGTGCCGCCTCCGGTTCTGCGACCTCGACCTCGAGCGCGGCACCGTCGAGGTGTGGGGCAAGGGCGACAAGTACCGGACCCTGCCGCTGCCCCCACAGCTCGCTGCGCTGCTGGCCCGCTACGTCGAGGACCGCCGCCCGATGGAGGTGCCGATCCGGCAGTGGCAGCGGAGCACCGAAACCCTGTTGCGCCGGGGGCCGGATGCGAAGGCCACGATGGGCACCGGCGTGGGGCGGCGGCGGATCGAGGACATGTTCGACCGGTTCCACCGCAACGCCCCCGACCTATTCGCCCGCGGCGACGTGTCCCTGCACTCCTATCGCCACGCGCTTGGCACGTTCATCGACGGCCGCTACGGCCGTCCCGTAACCCGAGCCGCGCTGGGCCACACCTCCCGACGCAGCCCGACCGACCACTACGTGCACGTGCCGATCGACCAGCTCGTCGACGTGCTCACCGCCTACGAGACCCATATCTTGGACGCCTTCGCATGAGGTCCATGGTCACTCGCTGGGCCGCGTACCTGCGGGAGCGATTGCCCATCCGCTCGAATCCAAGACGTGCGGTTCCGCTGCCGCGAGGGCCGTCGCCAGTACCGTCGCTGACGTGGTGGGCGTGCGCGAGACGGTCGCTGGGGGTCGTATCGATGAGAGATTCCTCGACGCGGCGCGGGACGCGGCCCGGCTCGTCACACGCACTCGGCCGGCGCCGACGGGAGCGTCGCCCTGGTCCGACGAGGACATCGATGACCTCGTCCTTGAGACCGTCACCCGTGTTGAGCCCAGCGGCGTTGTCCTCGCCGCCCAGGGGGCGGACAACGACACGGAGTTCGCCGGGTGGCTCCGCAAGGCCCTGCGGACCACGCTCGATCTCCGAGCCCGCGGCACTCCGTCGGGGCGGGTGATCCGCGCGATGGATGACGCGCTTCGAGAGGACCCGGACCGGTTCCAGCTGAACGATGGCCGGTGGAGGTTGGTCGCCGACGACAGGGACCCGACGTGGAAGGAGGGGCGATCACCGCTCGTCGAGGTGGCCTGGTCGGTGGAGACGACCACCGTCCGCATGTCCAAGGACGCGATGAAGACGCCACCGATGGCGCATCGCCATGACATTCGAACCGTCTGCGCCGCGGTCTTGGATCTTTCGGGGCCGCTGCTGAAGGTTGAGCTCGCCGAGGTCCTCGCGCACCGGTTCAACGTCGCGTTCGAGGACCGATTCGACTACCTCGATCTCGATGACGAGGACCACCACGCGCAACCGGCCGCGACCGCGGCGCACGAGGCGTTGGAGGGCGTCGATGACGAGTTGGCCGCCCATTGGATGCTGGGCCAGCTGACCGGCGAGGAGCGCCGGATGCTGGGCACCCTTCTGACGGCCGCGAGTCTCCGCGACCTCGCGGCGACGCTCGGCTGTACGAAGTATCGGGCGGAGCTCGTGCGTGATCGGTTGCAGCAGAAGCTGCGCCGCCTCGCTGATCTTGTGCCCGGTGGGGGTGAAGCTGCCACCGCCCGCCTCCTTGAACTCGTCGGGCAGCACGAGGAGTTGCGGCATTCCACAGAGCACGATGGAGCCGACGATGGCCACTGATCCCCTCCTGCGACGGCTCATGGGGCTCACCTGGCCGACCCCAGCACTGGACCATCCCGATCCGGCACCCGGCCAGCTGTGGAGAGCCGAGTGGGCAGGGGTGGCGTGCCTCGTCGTCATCGTCGAGCCGCACCATGGACGCACCGTCTCTGTGGTGGCCGCGATCGCAGATCGCGTTGGGGACGACACGGCGGTGGTGGCCGTCACGCGCCACGGGTTGGCGCCCTCGGTGTGGACCGGTGTGTCAGCGGCGATCAAGATGTTCACGCTCGAGCACCGGATCACGGATCTGACCGGCGACAGTTTCGCAGGCGTTACCGATGTCCTAGCTGGCCGGCGACGCGGCGAATGGGCGGCGATCACGAGCGACCTCGATGACCGCATCCTCGTGCGGGCTGACCTCCGCGAGCGACTTCGTGCTCTCGCAGACGCGGAGTGGCAGCCTGCCGGCGCCGGTGACGCACCGACGGTGGGGGAACTCGCCGCTGCCGCCGGGTTGCAGGCCAGCTCCGTCGCGGACGCCCTCGGCGTTGCTCCGGGCGACGCGCGCCGCCTTCTGCAGGGGAGGCGAGAGCCTTCACCTGATGAGCTCTCGGCGCTCTCGGACCTTTTGGGATCGATGCCGGCCACGGGTGCGGCGTTCGACGACGACCTCGTGGCCGACCTCGACCTACCCGAGTTCCGCCCGCCGCTCAGTGTGCTCGCGACCAACGAGTACGGGGGCGACGAGCTGGCGGCGCGGCGCGCGTTCGCGGGGCGCATGATGGCGCTCGCTGTCCGGCACCGAGAGCCAGGCCGGCGGAATTGGGTCGCGTTGATTCGGGAGACGCTCCGTGAGGATTGACCCGGCGGCTGAAGCGCTTCGCCTCCTGGAGCAGGTCGACACCGACGACCTCGCGGATCTCGCCGCGGATCCGGCGACGGCCGTCGAGCTGCTCTTCGACGTGGAGGTGGGCCTGAGGCCGCCGTCACCGCCGGGAATCGGCTGCGCGGTGGACGGGACGTACCATCCCGGCTCGCCAGCGCGCGTCCTGGTGGCCAACGATGTCACGCCAGCGCGGCAGCGGTTCACGATCCTGCATGAGCTCGGCCACCACTTCATTGAGTACGACAATCACCTCAACGACCTCCCGGTCGATGACGCGGCGCGGCGCGACGAGGAGATCTGCAACGAGGTCGCTGCGAACGTCCTGTTGCCGCGTGAGCTCGTCGAGCGGGGCCTCCCAGCCGGCGTGTTTACCGCCGGGGACGTCGCCACGCTCTACCGCACAGTGGGCGCGTCGCGCATGGCGTGCTGTGTCGCGGCCGCCCGCCGCCTCCGACGCCCGGGCTGTGTCATCCTCGGCCTGCCCGATGGCACGGCGACCTTCACCGCCCACCACCCGGCAACACCGTGGCGCATCGCGCGGGACACCCCGCAGGGCGAGGACTCATTGCTCTCGAAGGCCGCGACCAGCCCGAGCGCGCGAGCACGGGGTGTCACCCAGGCGCGGTTCGCGCGAGGAAACACCAGCGGCAACGTCCATGGCGACGCGTTCGCGGCCGACGACGGCTGGGTGTACGAGGTGATCGTCGCTGACTCGCACTCGCCGTGGGTGAAGGGACTTAACCTCGGTCTGACCGACACCGGGCCGGAGCCAGAGGACATCGAATGCAGCCACTGCGGCGAAGCGTCGCAGGTGTGGACTGCGCCGTGCCCGACGTGCGGTGACCGGGCCTGCCCACGATGCGGGCGCTGCTCGTGCCCGGTCGGCCCGACGCCACGCCCGTGCCCCAGCTGCGGCCTCTTGAAGCCGCCGAACCAGTTCCCCGGCGGCGCGACCGTGTGCGTCGACTGCCAGTAGTCGAGAAACCTCGGACACCGGCCCACGTTGCGGCATTCCTTGCCCTGACGATCAGGAAGGACCCGCCGCCCATGAACCTGAACGAGCGCTTCGACGCCCTCGACGACAACCTCAAGCTCGACCCGGCTGTGCGCCACAAGGCCGAGACTGTGCACAACGAGCTCGGCGACTTGCTGGTGAAGGCCGGCGTCGCCAAGCGGACCCGGCTCCAGGGCAGCTTCGCCCGCCACACCTTGCGGGGTCCCGAACTACACGACATCGACAAGGTGGTGGAGCTCGTCGACAGCCTTCGTGACATCCTGACTAGCGCTGGCGGGCCCCAGAAGGCGATGACGATCATCCGTGACGCCCTCGCCCCCCACCTGCCGGGCGCCGGGTTCGACCTCAAGAAGCACGCCCTCGCCATCACCCTGCCCGGCGACGGCTTCAACTTCGACGCTGTCCCCGCCTTCAACCCCGAGGACGGCACCGGCTGGATCGTCATCGCCGACACCGACGACGACGCATGGGAGCCCTCCAACACGTACATCCTGATCGACACCATCGCCGCCCGGAACCAAGCATGCGCCGGTCGCTTCGTACGCCAGGTGCGCATGGTCAAGCAGGCCGTGCACCACGCCGGGCTCTCCGAGGTGCTGCCCGGCCTGCATGTCGAGACCTTTGCCTACCAGGCCATCACCACCACGACCGGCCACGCCGACGCCGTCACGGCCACGCTGGTCATGGGCGCTCAGCTACTCGGAGGCACTTACACCGATCCGACCGGTGTCGACCGCATCTCTGACCGGCTCGACCCCGCCGATGTCGTGACGGCCCGGACGGGGATGCAACGCCTGGCCGGGCTCGCGACCGAGGCGCAGCGACTTGGCGCCGCCGGCGACCAAACCGCGGCCGCACACATCTGGGCCGACATCTTCGGCGAGCCCTTTCCCCGCCCGGGCGCCGACGAGAAGCGCTTCCTCAACGGCCTGTACACCGGTCCCGGCTTCGGCGCCGCCGCGGCCCACCGCACGCCAACCACCCGGGCCTGGAGGCCCGTGTGATACCCGGCGGCCTCGATCACGTACGCCGTGACCCAGACGGGTGCAGCCGGTGGCTCACCGAGTCGGGCGTTGTCGACGGCGCGGCGATCGCGGTCGCTCTGCACGACACCAAGATCACCGTCTTCGACGTGCGCTTCGAGCCGCCACCACCCGACCACCTGCCCGGATACCCGGCCGAGCCCGTCCGCGTCACAGTCCGCGCCGACGGCGCCATCTTCGCCGTTCCCGTCGGAGCCGATGACCGCGCCTGGCTCCACCGCTACCCGCACTACTCGATCACCGAGGTCCTCGGCCTGTCGAGGACCAGGCCGATCCCGTGGGAGCACCTCCTCGGCCCGTTGTGCCTCGAATATCCCGCCGACCCAGCCCACCTCCGCTGGCGCTGGCGGGACGGCATCGACGCCTACCTTCGCATCGTCCAACGCCACCTGTGGTGCGAGGAGCACTGGCGCCGCCATCGCACCTGGCCAGTCGAGGACGCACCCCATGGAGACCGGCCCGACGGCCGCCCTCACCCCATCGTCACCCCCACTCTCCGGAACGCCTGATGCCCCTCGTCCCCGCCGTCATCCTTGCCTCGACCCTCGGCACGATCGGCACCTTGATCGTGGTGCCGGTGGCCGTCGCCGCCCTGACCGCCATCGCGACGATGTTGGTCACCCACGCCGGCGAGGCGACCAACCGCCGCCGCGACCGCTACGCCGAAGCCGTTCAGACGCTCGTCGCCTGGACCGAGTTCCCGTACCGCGTTCGGCGACGCACTGACGACGAGCCCGCGACGATCGCCGCGCTCGCGGACCGTGGCCACGACCTCCAGGAACGCCTGGCGTGTCACGAGGCGTGGATCGCCACCGAGCACCCCGACCTGGCGCGTGCCTATGCCGACGCCCGCGCCACCATCACCGACGTGGTCGGACCGGCCGTCAGCGAGGCGTGGGAGAGCGCGCCCGTCATGAAAGCCTCGGACATGAACCTGAACGGCTGGGGTCCCGGCGCGGACTGCAAGGACACGATCACCGCCCTCCAACACCAAATCGAACGCCGCTTCGGGGTCCGTCGATTCAAGTTCTGGGGCAAGAACAACTAGCCGGGAACGCCTTGCAAGCCTCGAGGAGGGCGGCGTGCCGGGCAGGCACGACCCCAGACCCCTCGCCGAACCCCAGTACCGCCTGCCCATCCGCCTCAGGCTGCGGCGCTTACGGTATCGACGTAGGTTGGCCGCAAGTCGGGCGCCCACCAACACAGCCATGTCGTCTCGGCGCGGCGTCGACGCTTCTTCGCCGCCTCGTAGCGCAAACCCAGCAGCACAGCGGCGTCCATGAGAGTGAGGCCGTTGAGCCGAGTTGCCTCGATCAGGGCGGCATCGAACGCGTCAAGCACCCCGGCGCTGACTGCATGTGACACGCCCACCGTCTCGACTGCAGCGACTGGCACGGCCGGGAACTCGCGGTCGTGGCCAAGGCTGATCTCGTCGCGCCACATCCGCTCCCGCCGAGTGAGGTACACCAACCGGTGAGAGCCCGCGGCAAGCAGCCGGCTCGCGATTCGATCCGCACGCCGGTCCAGGTCGAAGCACTCCAGCTGCTGCCACAACGACGCCAGCAACTCGGCCACTGCGTCGTGCCACCCCAAGATTTCGGTGAACCGGCCCGCGATGCGTCGCACTCCCGGTAGCAGGCACACGATGGCCGCCAGCCGGGCGTCGTCGTCTGGCCCACGCTGCCCACAACGAATCAACGCTGCGAGGACCGCATCCTTTCGATCAGCCGACACGTGGCGGTCGAGCAGCTCGCGGCGAAGAGTCCGGAAATCCTGGCCACCCAGCACCGGCTCGTGCCGCTGCCATTGCCTCCACAGCGAGCGCGGTGGCTCGTAGTTATCGAGCTGAGCGACGATCACAAGGACTCCTGGGATCTCAGACAGTGGCCTGGCTGCTCCCGTCTTGGACGAGCATCACCAGGACCCACCCTCGTGGGAAGCGCTTCGCGACAGCACCACTGGTGGTTGTCATGTCGACCCGCCGGACGTGCATGCCGTCCATGCCGTGCCACCCGCCCTTGTGGGCCAGTGGTGCCGTGTGGCGCCGCCAGTCGCTCGGTTAAGCCCCTCGCGGGCTCGGAGCCGGGTCCTTCGGGTTGACCTCGCTCCCTGGGCGGCACCCTCGCCCGGTACGGGCGAGGCCCCGTGTCCTGGCCGGGCACGCCGCCGTGGGAGACGGAGTGATGTTGACGGTGTGTTACTCGGTGAAGGGCGGCCGGGGGTGCACGACGGTGGCGGCCGGGCTGGCGTAGGCGGGCCGACCGGTCATGGTGGTCGACACGGCCGGTGATGCACCGGCCCTGCTGGGGGTTCCGGAGCCGACCGCGCTCGGGGTGATCGACGTGCTGTCGTCACGGCGCCCGGTGCGCGTCGAGGCGCTGCGTGCCGTGGCGGCGGTGGATGCTGGGCCTGCAGGCGTGGTTCCTCAGGGCGGCGGCCCGGCCGGTTCGGTGACGGGGGAGCGGTGGCGGGAGCTGGCCGAGGTGCTGGTCCGGGACGACGGGGTGTGGGTGCTCCACGCCGGCACCGGCCCCGCTTGGTAGGCGGCGGCGGTGACGGGCGCGCGTCCGCTGCTGGTGATCCGCAACTGCTATTTGGCGTTGCGCAAGGCGGTGCGGGCTCCGGTGTGCCCGTCGGCGGTGGTGCTGGTCGAAGAGCCGGGACGGGGGCTCGGCCGCAAGGATGTCCGGACTCTGCTGCCCGGGGTGCCGCTCGTCACCATGGCGGTCGATCCGGCGGTGGCCCGGGCGATCGACGCCGGTCTGCTTGCGGCGCGGCTGCCGGCCAGCCTGGGCCGGGGCCTGGCGGCGATCGGCGTGTGAGGCCGGCTGCCATCGTGGCCGCTGGCATGCGGGCCGGGCGCGGTGCTGCCGCGGCGGGGCGGCTCGCTCGGTGTGCCGTGGCCGCCCTGCGGGCGGGTGCCGTGGCCCGCCTGCGGCGGGGTGCCGTGTGGCCGCTGCCGTCGCCGTGTCAAGCCCCTCCGCTGCGCTGCGGGGCCGAGCCCTGCGGGTTGACACGGCGCCGCCCGGCGGCCGACCGCCCGTAGGGCGGAGTCCCGGCCGACCGGGCCGGGACCTGCGTCAGGGACCGAAGGGAGCCGTCGATGAACCGTCCCCAACCGGTGGCGTCGTGCGTGGCGCCGGGCGGTCAGCCCGTCCTATTCCACGTCCCGACCGATCGTGTCCCCACCTATGCGGTGATCGATCGGCACGGCCGGGAGCACGTGCGCACATCGTCGCTGGGGGTGGCGATGACGGCGGCTCGTCGGGTGCTGACAGAGCAGGGCGAGGTGTGGGTCCGCGCGTCGGACGACACCTGCGCCCACGTCGACCCGCGCCGGGTCGCCACGGACACGCCGTCGTGCCCGTGGATCCAGACCATTGCCGCAACCTTGGAGGTAGCACCGTCATGACCACCACCCAACCCGTCACCGACACGAGCACTGAAGAGGCCGCGACCGCTGAGCCGGAGTTGTGCTGGCTCAACCTGGCCGACCTCGCCCCGCACCCGGACAACCCCAGAACGTCGCTCGGGGACCTGGCCGAGTTGGTCCGTTCGATCCGCTCCCACGGCATCCTCGAGCCCCTCGTCGTGCTCCCGGCGGACGACGACGGGAAGTACCGGATCGTGGCCGGGCACCGCCGCTACGCCGCCGCCGTCGAGGCGGGCGTGACCGACGTTCCCGCCGTCGTGCGACCCCTGAGCCCCGTCGAGGCCGTCGAGGCGATGCTGTCGGAGAACGTGAACCGCTCCGATCTCACCGTGGCGGAGGAGGTCCGCGCGATCGAGCGCATCATGTCCCTGGACGAGGGGCTGACCCCGGCGAAGCTGTGCCGCCGGATCGGCCGCTCCCAAGCCTGGGTGCGTGCCCGAATGGCGGTCACGATCCTCCCGGCGCGGTGGCGGGCCGCGCTCGACACCGGTGACCTGTCGCTCGCGGCGGGAGAGGCGGCAGCGTCGGTCGCCGACCTCGGGCCCGAGCATCTCGACGCCGTGTGCGAACTGCTGGCGGGACGCGGCTGGGGTGACCCCACCCGCACCGTGGCCAACTACCGCGACGACCTCCGCCGCCGCGACGCCTACCAGGAGGCGGTGGACAAGGCCCGCGCCAAGCACCCGGTGGTGTTCACCGACGACGAGCAGGCCCCGGACAAGGCCAAGCGGCTGGGCGAGCTGTTCGACCCCGACGGTGTCACGGCGCATCGCAGCGAACCGTGCCACGCGGTGGTGGTGCGCAACACCAGTTGGGGGGCGGGCTACGACTCCCACGAGGTGTGCACCGACCCTCGCCGGCACGCCCCGAGCCGAGTCGGCACCCCCAAGGGCAGCGATCTCGCCTCGGACCGCACCCCGGCGCGTCCCGGCGGTGGGGACGACTCGCACGCCAAGCGCCAGGCCCGCCTGGCCCGCCTCGTCCACGCTACCGAGACGTTCGCCCGGCCACGGGGCGGATTCAGCCAGGCCGACCTGATCCGGGTCGCGTTGCGTGCCCTGGTGCACGAGGCCGGACGTGACGCCTTGGGGTTCGCGGCGACCGTGCTGGGCTACGACCAGCCCCGCGACATCACCGTCGAGGGGCTGCTCCATGGGGCCGACACTCCGGCGGCGCTCGCCCGGGTGGCCGGCGCGGTGGCACTCGGGCAGGCCGAGTCCCGCATGTACTGGTCCTCGGGCAGCCCGCCGTGTCGTGACTACCTCGCCCTGCTCACCGGGTCGGGCTGGACCCCCGACGAGTGGACCGCCGCCGTCCTCGACGCCAACGCCGCCGCCCCGGCGGTGACACCGGACGCCACCGACGACCGCGACAATGACGTCGAGCTCGACGACGCACTCGATGAGGACAGCGCGGGCATCGACGGGGACGACGCCACCTGAGCGTCGCTGACCTGCTGGCGGCCCGGCCACCCACGTGGGGCCGGGCCGCCGGCGCGCCCGGCGTCGCACAGGACGGGTCGAGCATCGGGGAGCAAGTTCGGGAGTAACTCGGGGACCTACTCCGGGAGCGGGTTGTGCTGGCCGCCTGCCCCCGGGCGCCAGCGTGCCGTTGCCGCCCTGCGGGCGGGTGCCGTGGCCCGCCTGCGGCGGGGTGCCGTGTGGGCCGCCGCCGTCGCTCGTGTCAAGCCCCTCCGCTGCGCTCCGGGGCCGGGCCTGCCGGTTGACACGGCGCCGGCGGCGGCCATGGCGCCCCGTAGGGCGAAGCCCGGCCAACCCGGTCGGGCACGACCCAGCCTCCGGAGCCCCGACGGGTCGGGGAAGCCGCCAGGCCCCGGGGGCCGGGTCACTCGACCCGAGGAGCAGACATCGTGACAACCACCTCGACAACCACGACCCCTGCAACCGGCGAGTCGACCGACCGGACCGACGGCCAAGCCGCCGAGCCACCGACGAGCGCGAGTGACCCCGTGACCGTGATCGCCTGGCGTGACCCGGTGGTGGAGAACATGCCCGGCGCGATGCGCACCGACAGCGACGACGCCCTCGTGTGGTACACGCCGTTCGTCGGCACGATCGGCATGGTCATGGCGCATCGCCTTGCGCGCCACGCCGCCAACGGGCCATCGACCTGGACCATCGAGGACATCGCCGCCACGTTCGGGATCGGCGCCTCGCCCGCCCGGGTGCTGCGCATCGTGGACCGGCTCGATCGCTTCGCCATCGCCCGCCGCCACGGCCACACCCTGGCGGTGCGGCTGTGGCTCCCGCCGCTCACCGTCCGGCAGCAGCGGCGGCTCCCCGACTACCTCGCGGCCGCCTACGGCGCCCACCCGCTGGCCGACGGGTGACACCACCGGCAGCCCGCGAGCACCCCGAGGCGGTGACGAGCCCCGAGCCGTGGCGGCCGTTGGCCGCGTGCCGGGGCACCAACCCCGCCCTGTTCTACGACCCGCACCCCGCAGCGGTCGCGTCCGCCAAGGCGGTGTGCGCCGCCTGCCCGGTTCGCCTCCCGTGCGCGGCGCACGCCATCGCCGCCGGAGAGGAGTACGGGGTGTGGGGCGGCCTCGCCGAGACCGAGCGGCCCCACCCGCCCGCGGCCGGGCGGCCGGGGCCCGGCCCGGCGGCGCGGCTGAGCGACAACGAGCTCTACGACCTGTTCGACAGCGCCGATCCCGACCGGCCGGCGCTCGACCAGCTGCTCGAGCACGTCCCCCTGCCGAGCGCGACCGCGTACAAGTACCTCGAGCGGGCCAAACGGCTCGGCGTGGTCGAACAGCGGGGCCGCGGCCTGTTCCCCGCCCGCCGCTGACACCCGGCCCGAGGTGCGGGCCCGTGGGTGTGCCGTGGCACCGGCCCGGTGGGCCGGTGGGTGCCGCGTGGCCCGCCGCCGCGGCCGTGTCAAGCCCTTCCGCTGCGCTCCAGGGCCGAGCCCTGCGGGTTGACACCGCCGCCGGGACCGGCGGGCCCCAGCGCCCCGTAGGGGCGAAACCCGCCCCACCAGTCACGGAGGCACGACATGCACGCCAACGACCTGTTCGCCCAGATGACCGACCAGCTGGTCGCCGACATCGAAGCCGGCGCCGGCACCTGGCGGATGCCCTGGAACGCCCTCGCCGACGCCGGCACACCGACCAGCGTCGATGGCCGCCCCTACCGGGGCATGAACGCGGTGTGGCTGGCCATGGCGGCCGCCGCCCACGGCTGGCCCGCGGGCGTGTGGGCCACCTACCGCGGCTGGCAGCGCCACGGCGCCCAGGTCCGCCGGGGCGAGAAGGCCACCCAAGTCGTCCTGTGGAAGCCCACCACCCCCAGGGACAGCGACACCCCGCCCGACGACGACGAGCAGGCCGGGCAGCGCCGCCGGCTGCTGGCCCGCGCCTACAGCGTGTTCGCCGCCGCACAGGTCGACGGCGCCGACCAGGTCGTCGCCCGCCGCGCCGAACGGCTGGCCGAGCGCGACACCCCCGAGCGGATCGCGGCGGCCGACGCCTACTTCGCCACGGTGGGCGCCACCGTTGTCCACGGCGGGAACCAAGCCTTCTACCGGCCCGCGACCGACACCATCCACGTCCCGCACCTGGCCCAGTTCGACCACGCGGCCCACCATGCGGGGACCCTCGCCCACGAGCACGTCCACTGGACCGGCCACCCCGACCGATTGGACCGGGACCTGACCGGCCGGTTCGGCTCCGACAGCTACGCCGCCGAGGAACTCGTGGCCGAGCTGGGGGCGGCCATGTGGTGCGCCCAGATGGGACTGTCCGCCGTGACCCGCGCCGACCACGCCGCCTACCTCGCGGGCTGGTTGCGTGTCCTGCGCGCGGATGCCCGCGCCCTGGTGACCGTCGCCAGCCGGGCCCAAGCCGCCGTTGACCACCTCAACACCCGCGCCGGCCACGCCACCGCTGGCGAGGCCGACCAGGAGGTGGCCGCATGAGCCGCCTGCCCTACCAGCGTGTCGACGAGATCGCGGCCTACCTCTACCGGGCCGGCCTCTACTGTCCGGCCTGCGCCATCGAGGCGATGATCGCCCACCGGGACGCGTCGCCGGCCGCCCGGGACATGCCCGTCGAAGCCGTGTTGGACCAGTGCGCCGAGGCACTGGCCCTGGACCGTGGCGACGAGGCCAGCTTCGACAGCAGCGAGTTCCCCAAGGTCGTGCTCCGCATCGACGTCGCCGACGGCGACCGCTGCAGCTCCTGCCACCTCGAGCTCTGACCAGCGGCGGCCGGTGTGCCGTGTCCGCCCCTGCGGGGCGGGTGCCGTCCGCGGGGCACGGACGCGCATGGGCTCGCTGGGGCGGGGCGCCGGTGGTCGGGGCGATCTGGGGCACCGGCTAGTCCTGGGCGCCGTCGGCAGCCGTGGCGGTCGTCGGGTAACCGTGGAGAGCGCGCGTCGTAGCGTCGCTGTCCGACCCCGAGCGACGGGAGGCCCGCCATGCGCCAGCGACGACACCTGCCCTCTCCGGCCCCGGTATCGCAGCCGCTACCCGAACCGCGCCCGCAGCCGGGGGGGTACGACTGGTCCCGGTTCGGCCGACACCGGCTGCGGGCCCCGGCGTCGGTCGTAATCGAAGTGCCGGTCCCGGTTGATGCGTCCGCGCAGGTGTGGGTGGCGAGCGTGTGGCCCGACCCACGGGCGCCCGGTGGCTGGGGACGGATGCGGTGGGACGTCGACCCGCGCACCGGGCGGGGCTGGGTGTTGCCCCAGCGGCTGGCCGCCGGCGACGTCGTCGAGTTCGGCGCCGACGGGCCCGCCGGCCCGCTGTGCTGGTATGGGGTGCTGGACTCCTACGAGTACGACCGGTGGCTGACGGTCCAGGGCCCCTACCCGAGCCCGGCCGCCGCGTACGACGACGCCCAACGGCTCCTCGCGCTCGACCGGTTCCTCCCCGCCCTCGACTCCAAGCCACCTCACGCTGCCGAGCCAGGACGCTGCACGAGAAGGGACGGGCGTCGGCGGCATCGACGCCGGTAGGCCTCACCACCACACCGGGAGTCAGGGAGTAGCGGCCCTGGCGAATTCACAGATGATCACCGGGGCGGTGTGCACGTGGCTTCTGCCGGTTCGGGAGTGCCGTAGGGAGCAAGTCGGGGAGTGCCCGGGCGCACGCTCGGCGATGTGTTGAGCATCGCCAAGCTGCGGGTGGGGCAGGAGGCGTACCAGCTGTCGGGTGTCGCCCAGTCACTGGACGACTACTACACGGGAGCGGGCGAGGCGGCGGGCCAATGGCTGGGGGCGGGCGCGGAACGGCTCGGTCTGGCCGGTGAGGTGGCGGCCGATGATCTGCGGGCGGTGCTGGCGGGGTTGGCACCGGGATCGGGCGGGTTGACTCCGGACGGGGGCACGGTGCGGACCCATGTGCGGCGGGTGCCGGGATTCGACCTGACGTTCAAGGTCCCGAAATCCGTGAGCGTTCTCTACGCGGTCACGGACGACCCGCGGGTCCAAGGGGCGGTCATCGACGCCGGCGAGTCGGCGGTGCGGGCGACGGTGGCGTGGCTAGAGCGCGAGGCGATCCGGGTGCGGCGCGGGTCTGGCGACGCCGCCTACCTGGACGATCTGGCCGCCCGCGACCCGGCGGCTGCCGACGCGGCGCGGGTGCGGGTCGTGCCGGGCCGGGGAGTGGCGGCGGCGACGTTTCGGCATCGCACCTCGCGGGCGGGTGACCCGTTGCTGCACTGGCACACGCTGGTGGCGAACCTGGTGGAGGGCCCAGACGGGCGCTGGTCGGCGTTCGTGCACCCCGAGCTGTTCCGGGCGGCCCGGGCGGCGGGAGAGTTGTTCCAGACGGTGCTGCGGGGCGAGCTCACCCAGCACCTCGGCGTGGAGTGGCGCCCGGGTCGCCATGTCCTCGAGATCGCCGGTGTCCCCCAGGCCCTGTGTGACTGGTTCTCGAAGCGGTCACGGGAGATCGAGAGCTGGTTGGCGGCGACCGGGACGCCGGGGGATGCGGCGGGCCGGCAGGCGGCGGTGTTGGCGACCCGCCGCGGCAAGCCGGAGCGGGAACAGGAGCGGTTCGACGCGGCGTGGAAGGCCGAGGCGATCGCCGCCGGCTGGGGTCCCGCCCAGGCGGAGGTCCTCGTCGCGTCGGCATCGGCGCGGTCGATACCGGGGGCGGGCGAGGTGTGGCGGCTGCCGGTCGAGACCGACGGTGCGGTGGTGGATCGGGCGGTCGATTCCGAGGAGTGGATCGGGCACGTGCTGCGCGCGTTGACCGAGCACGACTCGACCTTCACCCGCGCGCAACTGGTGCAGGCGGTCGCTGCCCGGATCGGTGAAGGCGCCACCGTCGCCACCGTGGAGCGGACCGTCGCCCGGGTGATCGGCTCGGACCAGGTCGTCCCCATCGGCGACGAGCAGACACCGCGGTGGACGTCGCTGGAGCTGCTGGGCGTGGAGCAGCGCCTGCTCGACACCGCCGAGCAGGCCCGCTCGGCACGCCGGCCGGTGCCCTCACGCGTCGTCGGCGGGGTGCTCCGTCGGTTCCCGAGTATGGGTGAGGATCAGGAGCAGGCGGTGCGGGTGCTGGCCGGCAGCTGGGACGGCGTGTCGGTGCTGGTGGGCCCCGCTGGGACGGGCAAGACGTTTGCTCTCGACGCGCTGCGTCAGGTGTTCGACGCCGCGGGCTACCAGGTGGCGGGGGCGGCGCCGTCCGCCAAGGCCGCCCACGAGCTGCAAGACGGCGCGCGCATCGTGTCGTCGACGATGCACCGGTTGGTCGGCTCCTGGGAGCGGGGCTTTGAGCTGCCGACGGCGCGCACGGTGTTGGTGGTGGACGAGGCCGCGATGGCCGGTGTCCGTGACCTGCAACGGGTCGTGTCGGGGGTGGTGGGCGCGGGGGGTCGGGTGGTGCTGGTCGGTGACTACCACCAGCTGCCCGAGGTGAACGCCGGGGGCGGGTTCGCGGCGCTGGCCACCGATCCCCGCGCCACGCTCGCCGCGCTGACGGTGAACCGCCGCCAGCACCAGGTCTGGGAACGGGCGGCGCTGGCCGAGTTGCGCGACGGGCATGTCGCCCGGGCGGTAGGGGCCTACCGCAGCCACGGCCGAGTCGTCGTCGCCGAGGATCGCCCGGCCATGATCGCCGCGGGCGTGGACCGCTGGCTCGCCGCGCACACGGAGGGATTGGTGCCGGTGCTGTTGGCGGGCACCAACGAGATCGTCACCGCGCTCAACACGGCGGTGCGCCAGGCACTGGTCGACCAGGGAGTGCTGGGCCCGAACCTTGACGGGCACGCCGCGGCGCTGGCTATCGGTGAGCGGTTGATGGTCAGGGTCAACGACTATTGGGCGGTCACCACGGCCCGGCGGCGGACCGCGGTGTTGAACGGCCAGACCGGCACCCTGGTCGGTGCGACGGACGCCGGGGTCGTGGTGCGGATGGACCACAACGACAGCGACGTGGTGCTCCCTGACGGGTTCGTGGCCGCGGGCGGGGTCGAGTACGCGTATGCGTCCACGGCGCATCGCGCCCAGGGCGGCACGTGGGCCCTGGCGATCACGGTGGGGCTCGACGGCCTCTACCGGGAAGCCGGCTACCTGGTGATGTCACGCGGGAGGGCCTCGAACTGGCTCGTCGTCACCGCCCCCGAGCTCGAGGACGTCGACACCGAGCTCGCTCGCCACGACAGCCCCATCCCCCTGCCGAGCGAGGAGCCAGGCGCCGTCGACGAAGAACTCGTCGGCACCTTGGCCACCTCGCGACGCAAGCTCCTCGCCCTCACCCACGACCCCCACGCGCCAGCCGTCCACCACGCCGCCGCCACGTGTGAGCTGGTCATGCTCGAGGCCAACGCCGGCCATGCCCGCTGGGCCGAGCAGCAGGCCAGCCGGATCATCGGCGCTGACCCCGACCAGCTGCGGGACCGGCTGGCCCGCACGGTGCACACCGCCGGCCACGTAGCGGCCGGGATGCGGGTCAAGGCATGGGACCGTCACAACATCGGCACGGTGATCGCTGTCGATGACGCCACCGGGGAGGTACAGGTCCAGTTCGTCTCGGTCGACGGCCGCACCGCGGTGCGCACAATGGGGTGGGGTGACGTGCAGATCGTCACGCCCCGCCACCCCGCCCCCCGCACCCTCACTCCTGTGGCTACCGCCACGCTGGAACGTCTGACCGACACGCTGGCCAGACAGGTGGCGCGGTGGGAGCAGCATCTGGCCAGTCACGGGGTCCAGCCGGGTGATCGGCACGTGTACGAGCACGCCGCCCGACTGGTCGTGGACCGCGCCGCCGCCAACCTCGCCGCCGCGCAGCCCGACTGGCTCGTCGACCTGGTCGGTGTCCGCCCGCCGGGACCGCCCGCCGTGGTGCAGGTATGGGACGACACCGTCCACGAGATCGCAGCGCATCGGACCCGCCACGGCATCACCGACCCGACGATGCCGGTCGGTCCCGACTGCATCGACCCGGGCACGGCGGCGGTGTGGGACGCCGTCTCTCCGGCGGTGGCGGCCTCCCGCGTGTGGCTCGACACCCACGGCACCACCCCCGACCTCGCGGTGACCCGCACGCGATCCCGACAGGAGCTCAAGGTTCGCCGAGCCGAGCTGGACGCCATCTTCGCGACCGTGCCCCCCGATCATCGAGGGTTCATCGACCGGCTCCAGGCGGGTGGGATGCTGCCGTTGGAGGACACCACCGACCTGCTGCGCCAGGCGCTCACCATACAGGGCAGGCGCCGCCGGTGGATCCTGGAGCACTGGCCGCACGTGGTCGAGTACGCCCAGATCACCCGCACCCTCGCCCACGGGCTCGCCGGACCAGACGTCCCACGCCTCCTCACCACGTTGGCCGCCTCCCCCTACCGGCAGCTGGCAGCCGCCGCAGACGCGGGCGAGGCCTGGCTCGTCACCTTGACCGGTCAACTGGTCGCCCCCGATGCGGCCAGCGCGGACCCGGCGACGGAGCGCCTCCTGGCCGACGTCGCCGGCTACCGCCACCGCTGGGCTGTAACCGGCGCAACGCCGTTGGGGGAGGGCACGTTCGACGTCGACCAGGCCGCGGAGCGGACCGTGCTCACCCTCGCCATCAACCACGCAGCCGGCGACGCCCTCCTCGACCTAGACGACCAGTGGGACGTCCATCCCCTGGAAAGTCGGCTGCCCGAGCTGGACGACACGCTCGGCCGGTGACCCCTCGGGTCAGCGGCGCCGGCCGGTCACCCGTGACGAGCTGATCGACCAGCTCGCGGGCGCGTTCCCCCGGTTCGCCGCCGCGCTCCGCCGACCTCCTCGATCGCGTCCCGGTCCTGGTGGAGCAGCCGCACGGCGAACTCATCCGCATCGACCGCGGGACGGGCGGCGCGAGCCGGCCGAGCTGGCGGCCCAGACGCCGGTCGTTGCTCACCACCACATCCGCCTCCCCATCTACGGCGAGGGCGGCGACCTGCCGGTCCTTTGGATTCACGCCGCTCACGGCGTCGGTCACCACGGGATCCGCTCGGGTGTGCAACGCCAGCACAGTACGGACCTGGCCAACCCGGCGGCGCAGCACAACAGCGTCGAGATGCCCGAAGGCGGCGCACAGGGTTCGTTCGACCTCGCCGAGGATCGTGGCGGTTACCAAGGGTTGGTACAGGCCGGCGTCGAACGCGCTGAGCACCAGATCTCACGACAGGATCGGCACGAGCACGTCGGCGTCGAGCACCGCCACCGGTCGCGCCACAGCCACTCCGGGTCAGTCAGTCGTAGAGCCCGAGCGCCTCAGCGTCGCGGACCATCTCCTCGAGCGCCCGGCGACGCTGGGCGACCATCCGGTCCCGGTAGGCCAACAGGTCGGCGAGGGGGATACGCCGGTGCGAACCCACCTTGCGAGCCGGCAGCGCAGCCTCGTCGATCAGGCGGACCACGGTCGGCCGGGGCACGTTGACCACCTCGGCCGCCTGCTGGGTGGTTACCTCGCGGCGGGTGCGCACCACCGTGGCGGTGTCACCGGCCGCGACCGCTTCGAGCATCTCGATCAGCCCGTCCACCGCGACCTTCGGGATCTGGACCGTGTGACCGCCCGGGAGGGCGAACCGGCGGGGGCGGCGACGGAGCCGGCGCAGCGCCTCGGCGGCGAGAGCCCGGTCATCCTGCTTCGCGGCCATGCCCCAACACTCCCCACACACGCAGCGAACGAAAGCACTGTCGAATGCGTCATCCGCCGGCTGCCGGGCTGATTGTGTGAAGGGGTGGCGGGAACCCGCGCCGCGGTGCCGGGTGGGGCCAGTGATGCCCACTGTTGTGGCGGTCGGCCATCGCGCTCACCCACCGCCGTAGCGCGGTCTGAAGTCGCTCGGCGGTCGGGCCCGACGTCTCGAGGAACCCCCGCAGGCGGTCCGCCAAGGGATCGGGGCGATCGCAGAGGTCCTCGTCGTCGTCGCCGGCGGGCAGGGTCCAGCGCAGGGCTTCTTCGAGGGCGTCCCACACGGTCAAGCCGGGTCGATAGCCGCGGCGGAGGTGGTCGACGGCGGCCACCAGGTCGAGCAGCCACGTGGCGCCCTCGGCCAGCACTTCGCCGCCGTCGTCATCCACATCGGGGTGGCGGGTGATGAACGGGTGGTTGGTCATGGTGTGGGCTCCAAGGAGGGCTCCATCCTCGCCGTGAGCGTGTCGAGCAGGCGGACCGGGTTTGTCTCGACCGACGGGCCGGGGGGAGGCAGGGCGGCGAGCAGGGCGGCCGTGTCCACCTCGGTCACTGTGCGGATCGGCGTCACCGTTGCGGGCGGCGTCGGGTTGCGCCAGGTGTCGATGTCGGTGGGTCCGAGTCCGGCCTGGGTGGCGATGGCGACCGCGCTGTCGGTGTCGCCGTCGCAGCGGGCCGCGACCGTGTCGAGCACCACCGACGGCGGGGTGACACCGGTGAGGAGGCTGGCCGTCTCCAACGGCGACAGGCCGTAGCCCTCGGAGGCGGCGGCCAGCTGGTCCGCTTGTGCCTGGCAGCGGGCTGCGACCGCCAGACCGTCAGGCGGCTCTGCGATCACGGTGAGCCCGGCGGCGAAGGCGTCGACGGTGGGAGCGTGGGCGACGAGGTGCCGGGCGATCGCGCTGGTCGGGTGCCCGGCGGTCGCCATCGTGCCCGCCGCCAGCTCCCACAGGTGCGGGTCGTCGGGCAGGGTGCGCAGGACGTCGCGGGGCCGGCTGGCCATGATCTCGACCGCGTTACAGCCGGCGTCGCGCATCTCGGCCGCGGTCGCCCCCAGCCGCTCGGCGGCGTCGCTGCGGGACAGCTCCCAGCGGTCGTGCAGGACCCGGATCGCGTCGGCCATGGGCACCCCCACGGTCGGCAGCAGCGCCGCCGCCTGGCCCGGGTCGACCTGCTCGGCGGCGAGCACGGCGACTGTGGTCGCGGGGCTGAACCCTGCCGCCCCCAGGAGCTCGACCAGTTCGGAGGGCTCCGCGGTCTTGACCCGGGCTTGGTCTGCTGCGTCGAGGCGGTGACCGATCAGCGCGGCCAGCTCCCGGCGGCTGTAGTGGCCGCCGTCCGCGAAGCCGGCTACCACGGTGTCGGCCCGGACCGGGTCCGCCACCTGGGCCACACGTTGGGCCCGGCGGCCGGCGATCTCGGCCGTGGTTCGGGCGTCGTCGATGCTGGGTTGCAGAGCGAGCCGTTCAAGGACGCCGCTCGAGGCCGTGTGGATGGCGGGCAGCCACCGGCCCCCCGGCCCGGCCAGCACATACAAGGTGATCTGGTCATCGAGGTGCCACAGCTCGGCCGGGCTGCGCCCCGCTCCGGGCATCTGCTCCCAGCCCCAGGCCGCCCCACCCGGCGACACCACGACCGGGTGTCCCGGCCCGGTATCGGGAGCGGCCGTCAGTGCCGGGTAACGTTCCCGGACGGCGGCGACGGCGTCGCTGCGTGCCTGATCGAGGTCGGCCGCCGACCCGACAGCGAGCAAACCGTGGCCGGTGCGCGCGGCCACGTCCTCGAGCCGCCACCCCGCCCCCTCACCCGTCTCCACCGCGACCAGATAGGCCGTCTTGTTCAACCGCAGGTAGGCGCCCCTGCCCGACGCCTGCTCGCCACGAGCCGCCCACTCGGCTGGCGTGTAGGGGCCGACCGTGACCCACCGTCCGATCGGCAGCTGCTCCAAGGACGCCGCGGGGAGCCGGTGGCGGCGCCCGGCGAGCACTACCCGGTCGTCGACCACCTCCATGCGCGGCAACGGCGACGCCACCAGATCCGTCCCGATCGCGACCCCCAACGCCGCGGTGAGCTTGCGGGCCGGCTCGAGCACGTCCTGCAGGCGTTCCCACCGCTCCCGCACCCCCAACCTGCCCGGATCGAACCCCGGCGGCCGATCGGTGGGTGCCTGCCCCACCCGCTCGGCCACCACCCACGCCACCTGGCCACGACCCACAGGGTCGAGCTCCGGACGCTTGGACGAGCGACGCAGCCGCCCGGCCGCGTCGGCAAGCACACGATGCGGGTCATCGGCCTGGGGCAGCCGCCCCCGCACCGTCGCCGCCGCCACCTTGCGCACCGCAGCCAGGAGCTCGACCTCGGCATCCGGGCCCGTGAGCGACGATGGAACCTCGGCGGGGAGCAGCGCATCAGGTGCGGGGCGGCGGGCCAGCTGACCGACCGAGAACACCGGCCGCCACTCCCAACGCTGCACCGCCGCCCGGGTCGGTCGATGACCGCCAAGGTAGGGGTCGGGTTCCGTGCCGCCCGTGGTGACCGGGACGCGTACGGGGTAGCCGTGCTCCCCGGCCCGGACCGCACACCCCCGACCCTCCGTCGTCGACGGCACCAGCCGCCACGTCTCGGCGCCCGCGACCGGCCCGTCAGCCCCATAGGACGCCAACAAGACCTGGTTGCGGGCGGAATAGTCCAGCCACGCGTGCGATCCCACCAGCACCTCCTCCCAGGCCGCGGGGCCGGTGAGCCGGTCGGCAGCCCAACCATCCAGATGGGCGGCCATCTCCAAGAACGTGGAGAACTCCAGCCGGGCCAAGTTCCGAGCCATGCCCGCACCGTGACCAACCGACCTCCCCGCACAGCTCCCGAGAACACTCCCTGCATAGCTCCCTCCCGCCACGGCACAGGGCTTCCATCGACACGTGATCGCGGAGCGGGTCCCCCCATGGCTGGCCGCCAGCGCGCAGCCAGCACGCCACGGTGCGTACAGGCTTGGCCCGGCGGCATACGGGTCTGCGCGGCGCATAGC
>JBOGHG010000042.1:0-22385 GCA_050744525.1 Acidimicrobiales bacterium
GCGGAGGTGCGGCCGTCGGGGCTGGTCGTGGCCAAACCGGCCGCCACCTGGTCCTTCAGGCCGGCCACACGCACCTGGAAGAACTCGTCGAGGTTCTGGCAGAAGATGGCCAGGAACTTGGCCCGCTCCAGGAGGGGGACACGCTCGTCCTCGGCCATGGCCAGCACCCGCTCGTTGAAGTCCAGCCAGGACAGCTCGCGGTTGCGATACCGCTCGGCGTCGGGCTCGCCCCTCGTCGTCAGCGTGTCTGGCGGGTCGGACACGCCGCCAGGGTAGCGACGGTCACCGAGGGTGTCCGGACCCCGGACATGAACGTTGCGTGATGGGCGTGGGCCTGGCCTCAGGACTCCCCGTCCTCGGGATAGCCGAGGTCCCACTCGAGGAGGATGTGCTCACGCTCGGCATCGCGTACCACCCGTTCGCGGTTGCGCCGGAACTGGGGGTCGTGGGGCGGCAACAGCACCAGGCGGGCCATCACCCGGGAGCGGAAGTCGTCGATCATCTGCCGATCGCCGAAGTCGGATTGCACCTCCCAATGCGGCGCCACCGGCCCCAGGTACACGACGCGCGCATGGGCACGGGGTGGCTCGACCTCGGGTGCGACCTCAGACATGGCGGCCCAGGCTAGCGGCCGCGCCCTGCGGAACCCGTCCCCCGCGGACGTCCAGGGAACTCCCAGGCCCGTTGGCTATCCGTACGCACAAAAGGTCGGGAACCGAATGCCCCCCGGTTCCGTATTAAAGGGGCAGGCAGGCCGTCACTGGAGGATCGATGGAAAACGAGTGGATGGCACGAGGCAACTGCGCCCACGAGTCTCCGAGCACGTTCTTCCCCAGCGACGGCGTGGGCGTGGAGATCGCCCGGCGGATCTGCGCCACCTGCCCGGTCAAGGACCAGTGCCTGGAGCATGCCCTGATCAACCGCATCGACCACGGGGTGTGGGGTGGTTGCTCGGAGCGGGAGCGCCGACGCATCCTCAAGCGGCGACGCCTGGCCGCGTTCTCCGGGGGCAACCGCAGCTGACCCGGGGCGCCACGTCGTTCTGTCAGACGTCAGGTCCGATGCGGTACCTGAGCGCTGACAGAACGGTGGGGGGTCGGTTCAGTCGGTCTTCTCGTCCTCGTCGCTGGCCTTGCCCGGCTCCTTGAGCCCACGCTTGAACTCCGACTGGGCCTGGCCCATCGAGCGGGCCAGCTTGGGCAGCTTGGCCCCACCGAACAGGACGAGGATGACGAGCAGGACTATGAGAAGTTCCGGTGCTCCAAGGTTCACGGCCGCCACTGTACCTTTCGTCGATCCGCCAACCGCATCGGGGGTTGGCCGTTGCTCGAATGCGTCGTGAACATCAGTGAAGGGTCTCGCCCCCACGTCATCACGGCGATCGCTTCGTCAGCGGTTGGTTCGTTGCTCGACGTGCACTCGGATGCCCACCACAACCGGTCGGTCCTGACGCTGGTCGGCGAGGAGGCGCCCCGGGCCGTGGCGCGGGCCGCCGTGGCCGCGCTGGACCTGCGCCGCCACCATGGCGTCCACCCCCGCCTGGGCGTGGTCGACGTCGTGCCGTTCGTGCCATTGGCCGGTTCGACGCCGGCGGACGCCCTGGCCGCCCGCGACCGGTTCCTCGACTGGATGCCCCGCGAGCTCGGGGTGCCCGGTTTCGCCTACGGACCGGAGCGATCGCTGCCCGAGGTGCGCCGGCTGGCCTTCACGGAGCTGGCCCCGGACCGGGGGCCGTCTCGGCCACACCCCAGCGCCGGTGCCACCGCCGTGGGGGCGCGCCCGATGCTCGTGGCCTGGAACGTGTGGCTCGCCGAGCCCGACCTGGCACGGGCGCAGCGGATCGCCCGGGAGATCAGGGGCCCGCACCTACGAGCGCTGGGACTACGGGTGGGCAAGCGGGTGCAGGTCTCGATGAACCTCATAGCGCCCGACGAGCTCGGTCCGGCGGACGCGTGGGACCTGGTGGCGACCCGGGTGGCGGTGGCCGGGGCGGAGTTGGTGGGCTTGGTGCCGCGATCGGTCCTCGAACGGATCGATCCGGCGCGCTGGGCGGAGCTCGACCTGGCCGAGAGGAAGACGATCGAGTCGCGCCTGGCCAGGCTGGCATGACCCGGTCAGGCCGAGGCCGTGCCGGCCGCCTGCCGAGCGAGGGCACGCTGACGTCGAAGGCGCCGACGCTCGCGCTCGCTCATGCCGCCCCAGATGCCGAACTTCTCGCTGTGCACGAGGGCGTACTCGAGGCACTCGGCGCGGACGATGCAGCCCCGGCACACCTCCTTGGCCTCGCGCGTGGAGGCTCCGCGCTCGGGAAAGAACAGGTCGGGGTCGACGCCGAGGCAGTTGGCGTAGTCCTGCCAGGTGTTGTCTTCGGGATCTGTGGCCACGGGGAGTTTCATCTGGCCCCCTTCCCGCATGTCTCAGTGGGTCCGAGTGCGGCACGCTCGGGATCACGACCATCCCCGTGCGGATGCCACACGTGTAATTACATTGGTGTGATCTTCCACCACGGACGGCGATTGCGCAAGGGGCAGGCGAGTTGACGCGCGCCCCGGTGGTCGAGGCAGTCCGCGCGGAGATCGCCGTCGACACGCTGCGATCGACGGCGACGAACGTGGAGCGCGTGCTCCTGGTGGCATTCGACGACGAGCGCTGGCGTTGTACCGGCGGCGGCTGGAGCGGCCGTCCGGCTGACCGGCGGTTCCCTGGCCCGCACCCCGCCCGGTCCCTGGCGCCCGGGAGCCATTCGGTGCAGCATGGGCGGTATGGGGCTGGGGAACGACGAGCCGCGCCGGGCGAGGCAGTTCGCCCACGGCTCCGTCGCTGAGACCCTCCTGGCGACGGTCATCTTCGCGGTCGCCATGGGCTTCGCCTGGGTGAACCACGGCGGAGACGACCCTGTCGAGCTGGCGGTACCGTCGGCTCGGCGGACGGAGGCCGGGGAGAACGGGGCCCCGACCACCATCCCGCCGAGCCAGCCGGCGGTAGCCGTGTCGTTCAGCGGGGCCGGCGAGGTCATCCGCCCGGCCCCGGTGACCGCGCGCATCATGGACCCCGCGACCGGTGAGGAGACGGTGGTCCCCCTGCCGCCGCGCTCGACGGTGGTCGACGGTCATGTGGTCCCCATCGGGAGCAGCGGCACCTCGCGCCCCGGGAGCACGGCGACGACCAGGCCGGGAACCGGAACGACCAGCACCACCGCGGGCAGGTCGTCAACGACGACAACCACCAAGCCCACGACCACCAGCACGACCACGTCCAGCACGACCACGTCCAGCACGACCACGTCGACCACCACGACCTCCCTCCCGGATGAGACGACGACGCTGCCTTCGTGAAGACACTCTGGGCGCGGCACCGAGAGCGGGACCGGCCGCCGGCCCGCGAGGACGGTCTGTCGTCCCCATCCGAACAAGTGGCGCCAGAGCGCCGGTCGGGGCAGGATGACATCATGGCGTTGGGGTCTGGCGGGCCGGAGAGTCGACGGGCTCAGGCGCAGATGGGCACGGTCATCGCCGGGGCCTTCGTGGTGCTCGCCGTTGGGTTGGCCCGGATGAGCACCGATGGCGGCACCACCGGCGACGAGCTGGCGGCGCCACGCACCCAACAGATGGCAACAGCAGCGGACGGCGCCGCGACCACGATCCCGCCGAGCCAGCCCGCGGTCCCGGTGTCGTTCACCAGCAGCGGGGAGGTCATCCGCCCCGCCCCGGTGAAGGCCCGCATCGTCGACCCCGACACCGGCGAGGAGGTGCTGGTCCCCCTGCCGCCAGGCTCGACCGTGGTCGACGGCGAGGTGGTCCCCGCCGGGAGCACCGGGACCTCGGGCCCAGGAGGTAGCGGAACGACCAAGCCGAGCACGCCAGGCGGGTCGTCCACGACAAGGCCGCCGACGACGCAACCGCCCACCACCCAGCCGCCCACCACCCAGCCGCCCACCACCCAGCCGCCCACCACCGAACCGCCGACGACCGAACCGCCGACGACCGAGCCACCCACCACCGAGCCACCCACGACCCAACCCCCGACGACGGAGCCGCCGCCCACCACCGCGCCGCCACAGGGCCTCCTCGGTGGTTTGCTCGGCGGCGTCGCCGACCTGCTCGGCGGCTGAGCCGTCAGGCCGAACGACGGCCGCCAGAGCGGCGCAACTCGCGCTTCTGCTCGATGAAGTCGACGAGCACGTAGTCGCCCAGCGTCTCCGGGGTGGTGAAGAACGCCCGCCCCCGGTTGAGCCGGGTCAGCTTCTCGACGAACGACCGTAGGTGGCCCGTGGGGTCGAGCATGAACGTGTTGATGCGGATGCCCTCTCGGGTGCAGCGCACCACCTCTCGCAGCGTGGCGTCGACGGTTTCGCGCACCGGCGGGTACGAGAAGAACGGCTCGGCGATGCCCGGCTCGAAGTGGGCGGTGGGCTCGCCGTCGGTGATCATGATGATCTGCTTGGTGCCCGCCTGGCGGGCCAGCAGCCGCCGGCTGATCTGGAAGGCGTGCTGCATGTTGGTGCCGTACACGAAGTCCCACGACACCTCGGGCAGGTCCTGCGGGCGGATCTCGCGCGCCACCTCGCTGAAGCCGACCAGGCCGAGGTAGTCGCGCGGGAACTGCAGGGAGATGAGCGAGTGCAACGCCATGGCCACCTTCTTGGCGGCCAGGAAGTTGTCGCGCATGGGCATCGACAGCGACAGGTCGAGCATGAGCACGGTGGACGACCGCACGACGTGCTCGGTGCGCTCGACCTCGAAGTCGTCGGGTGACAGCAGCACGGGCGTGCCCCCGCCCCGGCGGCCGATGGCGTTCCGGACCGTCCGCTCGATGTTGAGGTTGAACGGGTCGCCGAACTCGTAGGCCTTGGTCTCGTAGGTGCGCTCGTGGCCGGCGCCCGACCGCTCCAGCTCGTGGCGGCCCAGCTTGTCGCGGGCCAGGCGCTGGAACAGGTCGTGGAGGGCGTTGCGGCCGATGCGGCGGAGACCCTTGGGCGTGAGCTCGAGCCGGCCCTCCCGCTGGTCGACCAGGCCGGCTTCCTGGAGCATGCGGGTGAGCCGGGCCAGCTCGTCGAGGCTGCGGGCGGAATCGTCACCCAGCAGCTCCCGGGCCCGCTCGATGTCCACCTCGGCCAGCGCGCCGGGGTTGGCCGCCCCCCGCAGAAGCTGCTCCAGCCGGTCGAGGTCGCCCAGCTCCTCCATGGTGGCCGCCGCCTCGGCCATGCCGAGCGGGTCCTGGCCCTGGAAGTTGTAGCGCTGGTCCCAGCCCATCTGGGGGAACAGGCCCCGTAGCTGCTGGCCGAGCTGGTCGACCTGCCAGCGCAGGTCCATGTCGTCCAGCAGCTGCTCGGCCAGCTGCTGGATCTGCGCCCGCTGCTCGGGCGTCATCGACGCCAGCATCGCCTGCATGGCGGCCATGCGGCGGGCCAGCACCTCCAGCAGCTCGTCGAGGTTCTGCGGATTCTCGGGGAAGAAGTCGCCGTAGCGCTGCATGAACCCCGCGAAGTCGGGCTCCTCCCCCCGCGAGCGCTGGTCGAGCATGTGGTTGAGCTCGGCAAGCATGTCCTTCATGCGGGCCATGTCCTCGGGTGTCATCGACTCGACGGCCCCGGTCATGCGGTTGACGTACGAGTCGAGCACCTGCTGACGCAGCCGCTCGACCAGCTCGTCGAAGCGCTGCTGGGCCTCGGCCGAGGCGAAGTCGTAGTTCTGGAGCTCCCGCACCATGCCCGCGAGGTCGGCCGGCAACATCTCGAGCTGCATGTTCCGCTCGTCGGCGGCGCCCTGGGCCGTTTCGGCCCGGCGGGGGTCGCCGCTGGCCCGGGCGTCGCGCACCTGCCGGTCGATCTCGGCCCTCTCGGTGTCGACGACCTGGCGCAGCTCCTCGGCGATCTCGTCGTAGACGCCACCCAGGTCGAACCGCTCGAGGCGCTCCTGGCGCTCGCGGCGGAGGCGATCGAGCAGGTCGCGGATCCCCTCCACCATCTGTCCCTGGCGGTCGCGGAACCCGGACTGCAGCAACCGCCGGAGGGCGGCGTTGAGGTCGCCGTGGTAGAGCAGGTCGTCGGTCATCTGCTCGAGCACGGCGTCGGCATCGAGGTCGAACCCGACCTGGGTGCCGTCCCAGCGGCTGTACCGGAACCGGGGGCGAGGCATCGGACGTCACCGTACCGGTCGCCGTTCAGGAATGCGTCTGTGCCGGTCTAGGTTGATCGGACCGATGCGTGTGGAGATCTGGTCCGACGTGGTGTGCCCGTGGTGCTACGTCGGCGACCGCCGCTTCTCGGCCGCGCTCGACAGGTTCGATGCCGACGTCGACGTGTCCTACCGGGCGTTCGAGCTCGACCCCACGGTCCCGCCGGGCGGCATGGACCTGGCCGAATACCTGGCCCGCAAGTTCGGCGGCCCGGCGGCGCTGGACCGGGTGCACGACCGGCTCGCCCACGTCGGGGCCGACGTGGGGATCGACTTCCGCTGGCAGGGCAAGCGCCGGGTCAACACCTTCGACGCCCATCGCCTGGGCGTCTGGGCCCAGGACGTCGGCGGCCCGGCGGCGCGGGCGGCGTTGGAGCAGCGCCTGTTCCGCGCGTACTTCACCGACAACGACGACGTCTCCGACCACGCGGTGCTGGCCGGCCTGGCGGCGGAGGTCGGCGTGGATCCCGAGGGCACCGCAGCCGAGGCGTTGGCGACAGCTGCGGGCGCCGACCAGGTGCGCGCCGAGGAGGCGCAGGCCACCGAGCTGGGGATCAGCGCCGTGCCGACGTTCGTGATCGAGGGCCGCTGGGCCATCCCCGGTGCCCAGGACGTCGACACCTTCCTCAAGATCCTCGCGACCGCCGCCGAGCGCCTGGCGCCGCTGCCGAAGACCGACTGAGTGGAAACGACCGCTTCCTGGTGGGGCACCGCCGCCGCCGCCACCCAGTGCGAGGGTGCCGCCCCGCAATCCGACTGGGCGCGGTGGGAGGCCGAGGGGCGCGTGCCTCCGTCGGGCGACGGCAACGGGTTCCGCACCCGCTACGCCGACGACTTCGCGCTGCTGGCCGAGCACGGGATCACACACCACAGGCTCACCGTCGAGTGGGCGCGCCTCGAGCCCAGCGAGGGCCGCTGGGACGAGGACGAGGTGACCCATCTCCGCCGGGTGCTGGACGCGGGCCGGGAGGCCGGGGTGGCGGTCTGGGCGTGCCTGCTGCACGGCTCGGCGCCAGGGTGGTTCACCGACGATCGGCGCGGCTGGCTGGACGACAAGGCGGCCACGCTCACGTGGCCCCGGCACGTCGACCGGGTGGCCGAGGCCCTGGGCGACCTGGTGACGGGGTGGGTGCCGATCCACGAGCCCGACCTCCAGGCCCGTCTCGCCTATGGGGAGGGGACCTTCCCGCCCGGTCGCCGCAGCGAGGACGACGAGCGCGACGCCCGCGCCGCCCTGCGGGCCGCGGAGGGCGAGGCCGCCCGGCTGCTGCGGGGCGGGGGCGCCCCGGTGGCCGTGACCGCCCGGCCGGGCGAACCCCACGAGGGCGACGACCTGGTCGTGGTCAGCGCCGCGGTCGACGAGCTGCAGGCGCCGTTGGAGCAGGCGGCCGAGGGCTTCCCGGGCGTCGGGATCCTGGTCGTGACCGGAGACCCGACCGGCGAGGGGCGGGTGCAGCGCGCAGTCGACGCCGTCGCCACCGCCCACGATGACGGCGTGCGCGTGGTCGGCGCGTTTCATCTGCCGGCGATCGACGGCTACGAATGGCACCGGGGGTTCGATGCCCGGCTCGGCCTGTTCGACCGCGATCACCACGCTCGCCCCGCGCTCGAGGCGCTGGTCTGAAACCTGCCGCGGAATTGGTGGCCAGGGCCACCAGAACCGCGGCAGGAATCGTGACTCGCCCCGGGTCAGTTGCGCGAGCGGTACGTGGCGCGGCCGTCGACCGCGTCCTTGTTGAGGCGCTTGGACAGGTGCAGGCCCTCGAGCACGAGCTCGACGGCGCTGGCCACGGCGGCGGGGCTCTCGTCACCGCCGGTCAGCTCGGCCACGGACTCGCGCAGCGCGGGGACGTCCTCGACCAGGCGCGCGAGGTCGGCCGACGACACGTCCTCGCCGGTGTGGACGACGGCGCCGTCCTCGAACGACACCACCACGTCCCGCAGCTGGCCCGGGTTGACGCGACGCTTGAAGACGGTGAGCACCGCCGACCGCAACAGGTGCTCGGCGATCTGCTCGTCCCGGCCCTCGTCGAGGGTCTCGATCTCCACCTTGCCCATCGTCGACGCCGCCAGGGCGTCGAGGTCGCTCACCCGGGGGCTGACCTCACGCTCGCCGTGGCGCAGGGCCCGGCGGGTGGCGTTGGCGACCAACACCTCGCTGTTGGACACGGTCAGCCGCACCGAGACCCCCGAGCGCTGGTTGATGTGTGCGCTGTCGCGCGCCAGCTGGCTGAGCGTGGCCACGATCTCCGTCATGTAGGGCGGCACCGCCACCCGCACGCCCTCGACGTCGAACGGGCGCGCCTCCTGGGCGGCGATGGCCACCTCGGTCTCGACGTCGAGCGGGTAGTGGGTGCGGATCTGGCTCCCGAACCGGTCCTTCAGCGGGGTGATGATGCGGCCCCGGTTGGTGTAGTCCTCGGGGTTGGCCGACGCCACCAGCATGAGGTCGAGCGGCAGGCGGATCTTGTAGCCCCGCACCTGGACATCGCGCTCCTCCAGCACGTTGAGGAGGCCGACCTGGATGCGCTCGGCCAGGTCGGGCAGCTCGTTGATGGCGAATATGCCCCGGTTGGTGCGGGGGACGAGGCCGTAGTGGATCGTGAGCTCGTCGGACAGGTAGCGCCCCTCCGCCACCTTGATCGGGTCCACCTCGCCGATGAGGTCGGCGACCGACGTGTCGGGAGTCGCAAGCTTCTCGCCGAAGCGCTGGTCGCGGTGGACCCACTCGACCGGGGTGGCGTCGCCGTGCCCTGCTAGCAGGTCGCGGGCGTAGCGGGACACTGGAGTCTCGGGATCGTCGTTGATCTCGCTGCCGGCGACAATGGGGACCCACTCGTCGAGCAGCTCGACCAATGAGCGGATCATGCGGGTCTTCGCCTGGCCCCGCTCCCCCAGGAAGATGATGTCGTGGCCCGCCAGCAGGGCGTTCTCCAACTGCGGGAGGACGGTCTCGCCGAAGCCGATCACCGAGGGGATGAGCTGCTCGCCGGCGGCGATGCGGCCCACCGCGTTGCGGCGGATCTCGTCCTTGACCGGCAACGAGCGCCAGCCCGACGCCCGTAGCTCTCCCAGGGTGGTGGGACGGGGGGAATCGGACATGCGCGCCAACCTACCGCCGGGCCGCTCCGGAGCGAGGCGCGGGTCAGGCGAGCGGTCGTAGCGTGGACGCCAGATCGATCGCCTCCTCCCGGTCGAGCGCCGATTCGAGGCGGAAGGTGACGGCGCCGTCCGTCCACACGAGCGTGTTGCCCGCCAGGCGGGAGCTTTCGTGGACGAGATCGCCCTCGGCGTCGGTGATCACGACCTCGTGGGGCTCGCCGCCGATCCAGTAGGCAGGGTTGTCCCCCACCCGGACCAGCTGGACGGTCGTGCCCCGTGTCGCCTGCTTCGACATGCCGCCGGCGTCGGTCGTACCGGGCATCGCCGTGAGCAGCAGCCCGATGCCCGAGTCGCCGATCTCCGTCAGCTCGTCGGACGGTGCCCAGGCCAGGTTGACACCGCCGCTGGGACGGCCGACGAAGGCACGGGCCGGGTCGCCGGCGGCGCTCGGTGCCGCCAGTCGCCAGCCGGCGCTGTCCGCCCGCTCGACCGCCTGCGCCAGCGGGATCGGGGTCCCCAGGTCGTAGGTGCGGCCCGCGGCCGCGGGAACCTCGTCCGTGTAGGTGACGGTGACGCTCCCGATGCCGAGCCAGCGCGCGACCGCGTGCCGGGATCCGGGCGCCGCCACCACGGCGACGAGCCCGACGAGGACCACGGCCGCGGCTGCCTGCAGCAGTCGCCGGGCACCGGGAGCCCCGACACGGCGCTCCCGCAGGTCGGTCGGACGCGGCGCCCGGATGCGATCGACGGCGCCGGCAACCGGGTTCACCGTCGCCGGGAGATCCAGCTGATGGGCCAGCTCGTGCAGCTCCAGGACCAGGTTGTCGTGCGGTTCAGGCATCGCCGCTCCCCCCGATCTCGATGCGCTCGGGCAGCAGGTCGCGCAGCCGGGCCAGCCCGCGGGCCGCCCGTGACTTCACGGTGCCCCGGGGCAGGCCCAGCACGGCCGCGGTCTCTGCCTCGTCGAGCCCGACGAGGTAGCGGCAGGCGACCACGTCCCTCTGCGCGGCGGGCAGCCCGGCCAGCGCCGCGCCGACGGTGCGCCGGCGGTCGGCGGCGAGGACCGCGGCCTCGGGCGAGGGGGCCGCCCCGCCCGAGGCCCGGTCCTCTGCGAACCGCAGCTCGTAGCCCGCCCGCCGGCCTGCCGACCGGCGGCGGTTGCGGGCCTCGTTGGCCACGATCCGCAAGAGCCAGGGCCGGAAGGCGGCGCCATCGCGGAACCCGGCCATGCCGTACCAGGCCTTGACGAAGCCCTCCTGCGCCGCCTCGTCGGCCTCGCCGGTGGCACCGCACAGCAGCAGGGCCAGCCGGCGGGCTGCGCCCTCGTGCGTGCGCAGTAGCGAGGCGTACGCGTCCACGTCACCCTCCTTCGCCCGTCGTGCGAGCTCCCGGTCGTCGGGTGGCCGGCCCACCACCGCATCGTTGCGTCAGAGCGGGACCGGGGCCACTCGCTCGCGGCGCCGAGCCCGGTGTCGGCGGACGGCGACGGCCCCGCCCACACCCACGCCGGCGAGCAGCACGACCATCCCGGCCACTGGCTCCGACCACACCGAGTCGCCAGGCTCCGCCTCCTGTGCCGGACCGCCCGACGCCAGCTTCGCCGACGTCGCCGACGCCGACGCCGCCTTCGCTGCCCATCGGCGCTTCCAGCACGTCACCGAGGCGTCGAAGTCGCCGACGATGGGCACGCAGGCGTCCGCGAGGACCTGGCGCAGGCGGCCGGGGGCCCGGTACCAGCCGCCGCGGGTCACCTCGTCCCCGATGGGCTGGCCGGGCGCTGTGTACACGAGCGGACCGCCTTCGGCGTGGAGGTAGAGGTCCTGGCGGATGGGCGTCGTTTCGTCGGGTCCCGTCGACACCTGCCACGTGAGCGTGTGCCGTAGGCCGACGTGCCCCGCCGGTGGCTCGGAAGCCAAGGGCGACGGGCCGATGTCGGGTAACGCCTCCCAGAGGCCGGTGTCGACCTGCCCCCACTCGTCCGGGTGGGTTTCTCCCGACACCTCGATCGGCCCGTCAAGCGGGATGCCGGGACCGGTGATGGTCACGGAGACGGCGCCCTTTGCCGCTGCCGGGCCGGCGGCCGAGAGCAGGACGGCGATCACCGCCGTGAACGCCACTACGCCGAGCTTCATCGCCAGTCGCATGCCCGTCCTACACCGCGCCCCCGCTCGTGGTTCCGTCGGTACTCTGCCCGCACAGGAGGACCAGGTGCAGCAGGCAGCAGTCGACGCCACTCCCATCCCCCAGGGTTTGACCGACGCTGAGGTGGCCGAGCGGGTCGAGAGCGGCCGCGTCAACCGGGCTCCCGGCGGCACCAGCCGATCGCTGTGGGCCATCGTCCGGGCCAACGTCTTCACCCGGTTCAACGCCATCCTCGGGTCGCTGCTCGTCGTCATCCTGACCATCGGTCCCCTGCAGGACGCCCTGTTCGGCATCGTCCTGGTGACCAACACCGGCATCGGCATCTACCAGGAGTGGCGCGCCAAGCGGACCCTCGACCGGCTGTCGCTGCTCACGGCCCCGGCCGTGACCGTGGCGCGCAACGGCCAGCGCCACGAGATCACCCTCGAGGATGTGGTCGACGGCGACGTCGTGGAGCTGGGCCAGGGGACGCAGATCGTGGCCGACGGCGAGGTCCTGGCCGCCGACGCCCTCGAGGTCGACGAGTCGCTGCTGTCGGGCGAGTCGGTGCCCGAGGCCAAGGCGCCGGGCGACGAGGTGCTGTCGGGCAGCTTCGTGACCGCCGGACAGGGCTGGTACCGCGCCGACCGCATCGGCGCCGAGTCGTACGCCAACCAGCTGGCGTCGGAGGCCCGGCGGTTCTCGCTGGTGCGCTCCGAGCTGCGGCGTGGGACGGACCGCATCCTGGGGATGGTCACGTGGCTCATCATCCCCACCGCCATCCTGCTGATCTTCAGCCAGCTCGCCGAGACGGCGGACGACTCGGTGGGCGACGCCATCCGGGGGACGGTCGCCGGCGTCGGCAGCATGATCCCCGAAGGGCTGGTGCTGCTGACCAGCCTTGCCTTCACCGCCGGCGTGTTGCGCCTCGGCCGGCGCCAGGTGCTGGTCCAGGAGCTGGCGGCCATCGAGGGACTCGCCCGCGTCGACATCGTGTGCACCGACAAGACGGGCACGATCACGGAGCTCAGCCTCGAGGTGGCCGACGTCCACCCCCTCGACGGGGCCGACGCCGGTGAGGCCGAGTCCGTCTTGGGCGCCCTGGCCGCCGCCGACCCCGAGCCCAACGCCAGCATGCGCGCCCTGGGCGAGCGCTACCCGTCGCCGGGCTGGACGTCGACGTGGCGTGCTGCGTTCTCGTCCGCCAAGCGCTACTCGGGGACCGGGTTCGGCGAGCACGGCGACTGGGTGCTCGGCGCCCCCAACGTGCTCCTCGAGGCGGGAAGGAGCGGTGGCGACGGCCGCGCTGAAGGCGACCGCGACCGGGCCGCGGCGCTGGTGGACCAGGAGACCCGCCGGGGTCGCCGGGTGCTGCTGCTGGCCAGGACACACGGTGAACCCAGCGGCGACGGCGCCCCCGCCGGGCAGCCGGTGGCCCTGGTGGTGATCGAGGAGCGCATCCGCGAGAACGCTCGTAGCACGCTCGACTACTTCGCGTCGCAGGACGTGACCGTCAAGGTCGTCTCCGGGGACGACCCGCGGACGGTGGGCGCCGTGGCGGCGCGGGTCGGGCTCGGCGGCGCCCAGTCGCCCCGCGATGCCCGGGACCTGCCCGACGACCCCGACGAGCTGGCCGACGTGATGGAGAGCAGCGGCGTGTTCGGCCGGGTCGGACCGCAGCAGAAGCAGGCGATGGTGCGAGCCCTGCAGTCACGCGGGCACACGGTCGCCATGACCGGGGACGGGGTGAACGACGTCCTGGCGCTCAAGGAGGCCGACCTCGGCGTGGCCATGGGGACGGGGGCGCCCGTCAGCCGGTCGGTGGCGCCTGTGGTGCTGCTGGACTCGGACTTCGGCAGCCTGCCGCCCGTGCTGGGCGAGGGGCGCCGGGTCATCGCCAACGTCGAGCGGGTCGCCAACCTGTTCGTCACCAAGACCGTCTACGCCACGTTGCTGGCCCTGGTGGTCGGCGTGGCTCGGGTGCCGTTCCCCTTCCTGCCCCGGCACCTGACGATCGTTAGCAGCCTGACCATCGGCATCCCTGCGTTCTTCCTGGCGCTGGCGCCCAACGCGCAGCGGGCCCGGCCGGGGTTCGTCGAGCGCGTGCTGCGGTTCGCGGTGCCGGCCGGCACCGTCGCCGCCGCGTGCACCATGGCGGCCTACGGCCTCGCCCGGGCCGAGAGCGGTGTCAGCCAGACCGAGGCCCGCACCACGGCCACGATCACCCTGTTCATGGTGGCGCTGTGGGTGCTGGCCATCCTGGCCAGGCCCACCAACCCGTGGCGGGCGGGGCTGGTCCTGTCGATGGGCGCCGCATTCGTCGTCGTCATGTCGGTGCCCTGGTTCCGGGACTTCTTCGCGCTGAACCCACCGCCGAACGAGCTGTTGCTGTCCGCCGTCGGCATCGCCACCGCCGGCGGGTTCGTCATCGAGATGGGGTGGCGCATGACCGGCTGGGTGCGGTCACGCAACACCGGCGAGGACGCCGAGGGCGCGGATTAGCCTGCGCCCACCATGCAACTGAGCGACGGGTGGCGCGCCGCGATCGCCGACGACGACCTGCGCCGCGTCTACCACGGCGTGGACTTCGACGATGCCGCCTGGGAACCGATCACGGTGCCGGGCCACTGGCGATCGACCCCGGCGTTCGCGGACAGCGACGGCCCGCTGCTGCACCGCTGCCGGTTCGAGACTCGGGGCCCGGGCGAGGGCCGCCGCCGCTGGCTGACCTTCGACGGCCTCTTCTACCAGGGCGACGTGTGGCTCGATGGCGGCTATCTGGGCGACACCGAGGGCTACTTCGTTCCCCACACGTTCGAGATCACCGAACAGCTCCTCGACCGGGTCGAGCACGTGTTGGCCGTGGAGGCGACGTGTGCGCCCGAACGCACCAAGACCGCGAAGCGCAACCTCACCGGCGTCTTCCAGCACTGGGACTGCCTCGATCCCGCATGGAACCCCGGTGGCATCTGGCGGCCGGTCCGCCTCACCGAGACCGGACCGGTGAGGATCGCCCGCCTGCGGGTGCTGTGCCGCCAAGCCACGCCCGACCGGGCGGTGGTGGCGTTCCGGGCGACGTTGGACAGCGACGCCCGGCGCACCGTGTGCGTCCGGACCGGGCTGGGCGCGCTCGACCACGAGCTGACCCAGCCGCTCGCCGCCGGCGCCAATCACCTGGAGTGGACCGTCACGGTCGAGCGCCCCGAGCTCTGGTGGCCCCGGGCACTGGGCGATCCGGTCCTCCATGACCTGACGGTCGCCGTGCTCCTCGACCCCCCCGACGAACTTGCGGCGGTTAGCGCCCCCATGGCGGCTCCAACCGCCGCAAGTTCGGGTGGGGGGCGGGTCAGCGACGTCCGCCGCCTGCGCACGGGGCTGCGATCGGTCCGGCTGCGGCAATGGACCTGTTCGGTGAACGGCGAGCGGCTGTTCCTCAAGGGGGCCAACCAGGGCCCGACCCGGATGGCCCTGGCCGAGGCGTCGCCCGACGACCTGCGGTCCGACGTCGGGTGGGCGCTCGACGCCGGGCTCGACCTGCTGCGGGTGCATGCACATGTTTCGCGCCCCGAGCTGTACGACGCCGCCGACGAGCGTGGGCTGCTGCTGTGGCAGGACATGCCGCTCCAGTGGGGCTATGCCGTGGGCGTGCGCCGCCCGGCCGTGCGCCAGGCGCGGGAGGCCGTCGACCTGCTCGGCCACCATCCGTCGATCGCCGTGTGGTGCGGCCACAACGAGCCCATGGCCGTCGACCCCGACGCCGCGCCGGACGGCGACGCCGCGGCCATGCGGCGCAGTGCCTTTCGGATGGTGCGCGCCCAGCAGCTCCCCGGCTGGAACAAGACCCTGCTCGACGCATCGATCAAGCGGGCCCTCGACAAGGCCGACGGGACCCGTCCGGTCGTGGCCCACTCCGGCGTGGCACCGCATCCGCCCAAGTTCGACGGCACGGACAGCCACCTCTACTTCGGGTGGTACTGGGGCGACGAGCGCGACCTGGCGGGCTTCGCCCGGGCCCTGCCACGAATGGTGCGCTTCGTGAGCGAGTTCGGCGCCCAGGCCGTGCCCACTGCGGACGCCAGCGGCGACGGCGCCGCCTTCTGCGAGCCGGAGCGCTGGCCCGACCTCGACTGGCGCCGGCTGGGCGAGCGCCACAACCTCCAGAGGGCGCGGTTCGACCGCTACGTGCCCCCGGCCGCCTACGCCAGCTTCGACGACTGGCGAAACGCCACGCAGCGCTACCAGGCCGAGCTGATCCGGCGGCAGGTCGAGACGCTGCGGCGGCTCAAGTACCGGCCCACCGGCGGGTTCGCCCAGTTCTGCCTGGCCGACGGCCATCCCGGGGTGACGTGGTCGGTGCTCGACCACGAGCGCCGCCCCAAGCTCGGCTACGAGGCCCTGCGCGACGCGTGCCGGCCCCTGATCGTCGTTGCCGATCGCCTGCCGGCGATCGTGGCGCCGGGGGACGCACTGGCGCTCGACGTGCACGTGGTCTCGGACCTCCGCGTGGCGCTCGACGACGCGCGCGTGACCGCCCGGCTCGAATGGCCGGGCGGTGATCACGAATGGCGCTGGGGCGGGGACGTCCCCGCCGACGCCTGCGTTCGGGTCGGGACCCTACAAGTGGTGGTGCCCGAGGCCGTCGGCCCGCTCCGCCTCGACCTCGAGCTCCACCTTTCCCGCCGGGATGTGATCGTCAACCGCTACCGATCGACGATCGCCCGCTGAGCCTTCACCGCGTCGGCACGTGGTGGCTGCCGGGCAGGAACTCGTCCTCGTAGCCACCGTCGTCGCTCGTGTCGGCGTTGCTGGCCCGGACGAAGTCGGGGTCGACCCCCTCCGAGTTGCTCTCGGCCCGATCCTGTAGCTGTTCGACGTACCGCTCGGCCTGGGCCTTCAGGACGGCCCGGTTGCCCGCCTCGAACGCGTTCGGCAGGTTGGCGTCGGAGTTGGTCGGCACGTCGGTGCCGCCGTGGGTCTTGGCCTGGCCCTCGAGATGCGCCGACCGCTCGTACTGCTCGGCCTGCGCCGCCAGCCGGGCAGCTTGTGCGCGTTGCACCTGCTCGGCCTGAGCGGACAGCCTGGCCGACGCCGCGGCATTCGCCCGCGCCTGGCGACCAAGCACCTCGGCCCGGTTGTTGTCGAGCTGGGCCCGCTCGAGTGCCTGTTCGGACAGCCAGGCGTTGACACCGCCGGGTGCGGCGATCCTGGTGGCCTCGCTGTCATCGTTGTCGCCGCAGGCGGCGAGTCCGAGGGCGCCGACGAGGGCGACCGGTGCCGCCCAACGCAGTGCCCGCTTGCTGAAGTACGACATGGTCTGTCCTCCTCGTGCCCGGGTGTCCGCCACCCGGCAAGGCGACGATGCGCCCTTCCGGACACCCGGTCCGTCGCACGTGACGCAAGTGCCAGGTGCCGTTTGTCATTGACCAACGTCACGCGACATATCGCCCGCACCGTTGAGGAACCGCAATTGCCATCGGCCAAAGTGGGAGGAGTACGGTCACGCCAGATTCGGTTCAGGCGTGTCCCGGAGGCTGATCGAGCGATGCAGACCATGGAGCGGCCCCCCGTCGCCCCCGTGAACCGCCGCCCCCGCCGGCCGGCACCGTGGCCGGTCGAGTTCTATCGCTCGGCGGTCGGCAAGAAGTGGGTGATGGCGCTCACGGGCATCGCGCTCATGGCCTACGTGTTCGCCCACATGTTCGGGAACCTCAAGCTCTACTTCGGCGCCGAGGACTTCAACCACTACAGCGAGTTCCTGCGCGACCTGCTGGTTCCGCTCCTGCCCCGCACATGGACGCTGTGGCTGCTCCGGATCGGGCTGATCGTCGCCTTCGTGTTCCACATCCACGCCGCGGCCAGCCTCACCCTCATGAACCGGCGGGCCCACGCCGAAGGCCGCTACGTGTCGCCGCGGGACTGGCAGGCCGCCAACGCCGCCAGCCGCTCGATGCGCTGGACCGGCGTGGTGATCCTGCTGTTCCTGATCTGGCACCTGGCCGACCTGACCTGGGGACCGGTCAACCCCGACTTCGTGCGGGGCGACGTCTACCGCAACCTCGTCGCCAGCTTCGAGCGGCCCTGGAGCTCGGCCATCTACATCGTCGCCAACGTGGCCCTGGGCCTCCACCTGTTCCACGGGGCGTGGTCGATGTTCCAGAGCCTGGGGCTCAACAACCCCAAGTGGAACTCGTGGCGCCGCGGCTTCGCCGCGACCTTCGCCGGTGTCGTGATGCTCGGCAACCTCAGCTTTCCCATCGCGGTGCTGGCCGGTGCCGTGGACGCCGACGACAACCCCGACTGTCGGGTGTCGGGTGACACCATCGAGACCTGCGAGTTGTACGAGGAACCCGAGCGTGAGGCCGAGCAGGGGCTCGGACGTGGCCCGAGCGGCCCGCTGGCGGAGCCAGCAAGAGCGGAAAGCATGTGGTCCCGGTGATCGGAGACCTCGACAGCGACGGTCCCGAGGGCCCCATCGAGGACCGCTGGACCCACCACCGTTTCGACATGAAGCTGGTGGCGCCCCACAACCGGCGGCGCTTCGACGTGATCATCGTCGGCACGGGGTTGGCCGGCGCGTCCGCCGCCGCCACGTTGGGTGAGCAGGGCTACCACGTCGAGGTCTTCACGTACCACGACTCCCCGCGCCGGGCGCACTCCATCGCGGCCCAGGGCGGCATCAACGCGGCCAAGAACTACAAGGGCGACGGCGACTCGATCGAGCGCCTGTTCTACGACACGATCAAGGGCGGCGACTTCCGCAGCCGGGAGTCCAACGTGTACCGGCTGGCCGAGGTGTCCGTCGACATCATCGACCAATGCGTGGCACAGGGTGTGCCCTTCGCCCGGGAGTACGGCGGCCTGCTCGACAACCGCAGCTTCGGCGGCGCGCAGGTCTCGCGCACCTTCTATGCGCGGGGCCAGACGGGCCAGCAGCTGCTGCTCGGTGCGTACCAACAGATGATGCACCAGGTCCACCGCGGGACGGTCGGGCTGCACACCCGCAGCGAGATGCTCGACCTGGTGGTCCGCGACGGACGCGCCGTCGGCATCGTCGTGCGCGACATGGTCACCGGGCAGGTCACGTCCCACTCTGCGCACGCGGTGCTGCTGTGCACCGGCGGCTACAGCAACGTCTTCTACCTGTCGACCAACGCCAAGTACTCCAACGCCACCGCCATCTGGCGGGCACACCGACGGGGCGCCCTGTTCGCCAACCCCTGCTACACGCAGATCCACCCGACGTGCATCCCGGCCAGCGACGAGTTCCAGTCCAAGCTCACGCTGATGTCGGAGTCGCTGCGCAACGACGGGCGCATCTGGGTGCCCAAGGACCCCGACGACGCCCGGTCGCCCGACCGGATCCCGGAGTCCGATCGCGACTACTACCTCGAGCGCAGGTACCCGAGCTTCGGCAACCTCGTTCCCCGCGACGTGGCGTCCCGCAACTCCAAGGCCGTCGTCGACCGCGGCGAGGGTGTGGGCCCGCTGCGCAACGGTGTCTACCTCGACTTCGCCGACGCCATGGGCCGGCTGGGCGAGGGCACCATCCGCGAGCGCTACGGCAACCTCTTCGACATGTACGAGCGCATCACCGACGAGGACCCCTACCGGGCCCCCATGCGCATCTACCCGGCGGTGCACTACACGATGGGCGGGTTGTGGGTGGACTACCAGCTGATGTCCAACGTGCCCGGTCTGTTCGTCCTCGGCGAGGCCAACTTCTCCGACCACGGCGCCAACCGCCTGGGCGCGTCGGCGCTCATGCAGGGACTGGCGGATGGCTACTTCGTCATCGGCTACACGCTGGCCAACTACCTGGCGGGGCTGCTGGGCGAGCCGGCCGTGCCCACCGACGACCCCGCCTTCACCGACGCCGAGCGTTCGGTGGGAGACACGGTGGCGCGGCTCCTGTCGATCAACGGCACCAGGTCGGTCGACCACTACCACCGCGAGCTGGGCAAGGTCATGTGGGAGTACTGCGGCATGGCCCGCAACCGCTCCGGGCTCGAGAAGGCCCTCTCGGAGATCCCGGCGCTGCGCGAGGAGTTCTGGAAGGACGTGCGCGTGTTGGGCGGCCCGGCACTCAACCAGTCCCTGGAGAAGGCGGCCCGCGTGGCCGACTTCTTCGAGCTCGGTGAGCTGATGGTGCGCGACGCGTTGCACCGCGAGGAGTCGTGCGGCGCGCACTTCCGCGAGGAGAGCCAGACCGAGGACGGCGAGGCGCTGCGCGACGACGAGCACTTCGCCTACGTGGGCGCCTGGGAGTGGACGGGCAAGGGCAACGAGCCGGCCTTGCACCGCGAGCCGCTCGAGTTCGAGTACGTCAAGCTGACCCAGCGGTCCTACAAGTAGTTGGGGAGCACCTCCACATGGACCTGACCCTGCATGTCTGGCGGCAAGCCGGCCCCGACGAACCGGGAAGGATGGTCACCTACGCCGACGAGGCCAGGGACATCAGTCCCGACATGTCCTTCCTCGAGATGCTCGACATCGTGAACGAGCGGCTGATCGCCAGGGGCGAGGAAGCGATCGCCTTCGAGCACGACTGCCGCGAGGGCATCTGCGGCAGCTGCGGGATGATGATCAACGGCCAGGCGCACGGCCCGCAGAAGGGCACGGCCGTCTGCCAGCTCCACATGCGCAAGTACTCCGACGGCGACGAGATCTTCGTCGAGCCATGGCGGGCGCGTGCGTTCCCGGTGCTGCGCGACCTCGTCGTCGACCGGCAGGCGTTCGACCGGATCATCGAGGCCGGCGGCTACATCACCGCCCCCACCGGCGCCGCCCCCGACGCCAACCTCATCCTCGTGCCCAAGGACGCCGCCGACGCCGCCATGGACGCCGCCGCCTGCATCGGCTGTGGAGCCTGCGTGGCCGCGTGCCCCAACTCGGCCGCCCAGCTGTTCACGGCGGCCAAGATCCAGCACCTCAACCTGTTGCCGCAGGGCCAGGCCGAGCGCTACACCCGCACGAAGGCGATGGTCGACACGATGGAGGAGTACTTCGGGTCCTGCACCAACCACGGGGAGTGCCAGGAGGCGTGCCCGAAGGACATCTCCATCGACTTCATCGCCTACATGAACCGTGACTACGTCAAGGCCCAGATCAGGAACCGCAAGCTGACGGGCCAGGCGGCGTCGTAGGCGGCGCCGTCGCCAACGGTCACAGGAACGTGGTGTCGACGTCCTGCCCCGCCAGCACCGCGCCCGCCGTCGTCAGCGAGTCGAGCTTGAGCAGGAAGTGCTGGGTCAGTGCGTGGACGTCGCGGAGCCGGCGCTGCAGGGGACTGGAGCGGTACAGCGAGCTGCCGCCCCCGGCGCGGTAGGCCGTGTCGACGACCGCCGCCGCGGTATCGGTCGCCCACACGCCGGCGGCCCGGATGCGGGCCCGGTGCTCGGGCGTGAACGCATCGCCGGCCAGCGCCGTCGCCCACGCCGTCGCGGCGTCGGCGTAGAGCAGTGCCCGCGCCGCCCGGAGCCGCGCATCGGCCTCGGCGAGCTGGTTCTGGAACAGCGGGTTCGCGGCCAGGGACGCGCCGGCGAACAGCGGCACCTTGTCGGTCGCCAATGCCAGGATGTCGTCGAGCGCGCCCTGGGCGATGCCGAGCGCCACGCTCGCCATCTGAAGGGCGAACGGCGAGGGCAGGGGGATGCGCACCAGCGGCTCGTCCAGGCACGGCTCGGCCGCCAGCACCGGGAAGGTGCGCTCGGCAGGGACGAAGACGTCGTCGGCCACGATGTCGTGGCTCCCGGTGCCGCACAGCCCCGACACCGACCACGTGTCCTCGATCTCGACCTCGCCGGCGCGGAACACCACCATGCGCAGCGGTGGCATGTGACCGTCTCCCGCCGCCCCCTCCTCGATGCAGTTGCCGTAGATCCACTCGCAATGCTGGGAACCGCTCACGAACGCCCAGCGCCCGGTCACCCGGTAGCCACCCTCGGCGGGCACGGCCACGCCCGCCGGGTTGAACGCCCCGGCGATCTTGACGCCGGGACCGTTGGCGAACAGTGCGTCGAACGTCGACCGGGGCAGCCCGACCAGATCGAGCCAGTTCCCGGCGCCGATCCCGACCGTCCAGCCGACCGATGCGTCGGCCCGGCTCAACTCCTCGTACACGCGCATGGAGGTGGCCAGGTCGACGCCCGCGCCGCCGTGGCTCCGGGGTCGCAGCATCCCGAAGCACCCCGCCGCCGTGAGCTCCGCGAGCAGGTCCGGCGGCAGGCGCCGCGCGCTCTCGATCTCTGCGGCACGCGCCGCGATGACCGGCGCCAACCCACCCACGGCATCAAGGATCAGCTCTCCCGATACCGGTGTCGTATCCAACCGAGCAACCATCGTCAGCCCTCCGATTCGCTGGAGGGACCGTACGGGCGCTCCGGAACCGGTCGCATCGGGCGAACTACCCAACCCGAGCGCTCGCCGCCGTAGGTCGTTCTACCTAGCGGGTTGCGGGTTGGCGTCGTAGGGGCGGCCCGCCGCGGCCGCCCCTACGAACTACCGCTCGCTGTTGTAGAGGCGCATGGTGAGCGGGGCGAAGATCGCCACCAGCGCAGCGCTCCACAGCAGAACCCAGCCGATCTCGTCCCAATACCCCGTGGTGCCGTGCATCAGCCCGCGGGCGGCGGTCGTCAGGTGGGTGATGGGGTTGTGGTTGACGAACGCCTGCACCCAGCCGGGCATCGTGGACGGATCGACGTAGACGTTGCTGGCGAAGGTCAGCGGGAACATCACGGTCATGCTCGCCTGCATCACCGCCTCGGGCGTCTGCATCCGCAGCCCCAGCAGCGTCCAGATCCAGGACAGGCTGAACGAGAACAGCAGCAGCAGGGCCACCGCCGCCACCACGCCGAGCGGCCCGCCGTCGGGCCGGAAGCCCAGGGCGATGCCCAGGGCGAGCATGATCACCGTCGCCATCGTGTAGCGAGCGACGTCGGCGAGCAGCATGCCCACGAGCAGCGCCGGCCGCCAGATCGGCAACGACCG
>JBOGHG010000043.1:0-22313 GCA_050744525.1 Acidimicrobiales bacterium
ATGGCACACGGGAATGTCACGCCTCAGCAGCGTCCCCCCGCATACGGCGCCGACAGCTTCCGGTCGGCCGAGGAACGGAACGAACCATGACCACCCAAGCGAGTGATACGAACACCTGCCTCGAGGCGGCGCACACGCTGGCCCCCGCCATCGTGGCTCGCAGCGAGGAGATCGAGCGCGGTCGGCGTATGCCGCCGGACCTGGTTGAGGAGCTGACGGCGGCGGGCTGCTTCGGGATGCTGGTGCCCCGTAGCCACGGCGGGGCAGAGCTCGACGTGCCCGCGGAGATGCGGGTGATCGAAGAGCTGGCCCGGGCCGATGGCTCGGTCGGGTGGACGGTGATGATCGGACGCTCGGCGCCGGTGTTCTTCGGGAAGCTGCCGCGCGGCACCTTCGACGCCCTCTACGCCGCGAGTCCCGACGTCATCCTCGCCGGTATGGTCAACCCGACCGGCCTGGCGACCCCGGTTGATGGTGGGTTCCGGGTCACCGGACAGTGGTCGTTCGCCAGCGGCTGCCAGCACTGCCACTGGTTCATCGCCCACTGCGTCGTGGACGACGGCCGCCAGCCGCCGATACGCATGATGGTGCTGCCGCCCGCCGACGTCGACATCAAGGACACCTGGTCGGTGTCGGGCCTGTGCGGCACCGGAAGCCACGACTTCGTCGTCAGCGACGTCTTCGTGCCCGCCGAGCGCAGCTTCGTCCTGTGGGACGAGCCGTGCCTCGACGTCCCGCTTCTGCGCATACCGGAGCTGTCACTCGCCTCGCTCTCCGTCGGTGCCGTGGCGGTCGGCATCGCCCACGGCGCTCTCGACGAGGTCACCGATCTCGCCACCGGGAAGGTGCCGCTGTTCAGCGACGGAACGTTGGGGTCGAACCCGCTGTTCCAGCATCAGCTCGCCGACGCCGACGCCCAGCTGAGGGCCGCCCGCGCCCTGCTGTACGCCGACGCCGAGGCGGCGTGGGCGACGGCAGTGGCCGGCACGTCGTTCACCCCCGACCACCGGGCGCGGATCCGCGCCACGGCCACGTGGGTGACCAGGACGTCCGCGTCGGTGGTCGACATGGCCTACACCGCTGGTGGCGCGAGCTCGATGTACTCCAGCAGCCCGCTCCAGCGTCGCATTCGCGACATCCACGCCCTGACCCAACACTTCGCAGTCAAGCTCGACACGTTCACCAAGGCGGGCGCGGTGTTAGCCGGACAGGACGTCGACCTCACCTTCCTGTGACGGAGGAGTCGCGATCTGGCGTCTGCAAGTGCAGGCTGCTCGGCTCATCCTCAGTACAGCAGGCGTGCCAGATCGGTTACCGGCCGTGGACGACGCGGCCGAGGCGCTCTGCTGCCTTGCGGTCAGCAGAGCGCCGCGTTTGGCGTAATGCTTGACGAGGACCTCGGGGCCATGGCCTTGGCGTTGGGCAACCATGCTGATGTTGAAGCCCGCGTTAAGGAGCTCGCTGGACGTGACCTCCGGAGTCGCGAACGGTACACCTCGCTCGATGACCTCAAAGGCCCTGGTCAACCGCTGTGACCAGGGCCTTCGTGCGTACCCCCCCGGGGACTCGAACCCCGAACCTGCGGATTAAGAGGCCCCTTCCGGCCGTATCGTTTGGTGGCAGCATGTGCCTTGACCTGCGGTTTTGTACAGGTGATCGTCCGTCGAATGCGGTCTAGTCGGGTGCGGTACACCTCGTTTGTCGCCCGGATAAGCACCTGACGGCAGTGTTAGTCGGCCCGTGAGCCAGCGCGCTCGCGTCAACCGTCTGCGGTCGGTGTGCGCCAACACTTCGTGTCCCGGTCCCAAGTTCCGCTCGTCGTCGTCAAGGACAGGATCGGGTCGAGCAAGGCCGCGACTATCGCGTGGCCCTCATCGAGGCTTGGAGCCGCTCCAACCTGGTGTGCGATCTCAGCGTATGGCCGGGCCCAGGAGCGGGGCGGCGCCGGTACGGCCTCGGGCAGCATCTGCATCGCCCGGCGGGTGAAGGTGTCCTCGAGAGCGTGGCGGAGGCGGCCGGCGTCGAGCTGGGTCAGATCGCTGATGAGCACGATGTCGATGAGGTCCTTGACACGTGTGCTCCTTCGGCCGCCCGGGCCGTAGACGCGCGTATAGGCATGGATCTTCTCGGCGATGTGGCGGTCGAGCGCGATCAGCGGGAGGTCGGGCGCCTGAATCCCCGCGAATGCCAGGAGGTTGGGTCCCGGTAGCCACTCGACCTCGCTCAACGAGTGCTCTCCGATGGCGACATCGACGGGAAACTGCTCGAAGCGGCGGCCGGCAAGTTCAGCACGCACTGTGTGCCGCACGGCCCGGACCTCTGTGACGGTGTCGAGCGCCGGGGTGCGACGCACGTCGAAGGCGAAGAAGTCACCGAGATCGGACGCAGCCGCAGCCTGCAGATGCTCGGTGGCGGCCTCTTCGTCGTCCGCTCGGGCCAGATCGATGTCCTTGGTCGCCCGGGTCCGCAGCCCGAGCCGCAGTTCCAGCGCGAACGCTCCCTTCAGCATCCAACCGGTGGATCCCGTGGCGGACATGCGGGCCAAGAAGCGCTCGAACGCGACGCGCTTGCGCAGACGCATGAGCGCGACGCCGCTGGAGGCGGCTTCGTTCTTCAATCGCTGGTCGAGCGCGGCCCGGAAGGCTTGCGGCGTCGGGTACCTCACGAGACCTGGGACTCCTCGATGGCTCCCCGCACCAGGTCGGCAACACGCCCACCGAGCCGCTCAGCGCGCGCCACCAGCGAACGCCTCGACACAAGCCCGCTCGCGATCGCCTGCCGCACACTCATCCCGATCTGCTCGGGTGCCGCCCCCGCCTTGGCGGCGTCGAGGATCGAGCGGACGGGCGCGGTGACGCGGATGCCCTCACGCACCACGACATCCCCAGGCTCGAGTTTCCTCGTTGTGGTGTGCAGCCTGACCCCCGCAGGCACCTTGAGTCCACGGTCCGTCCGGTCCACCAGGAGGTGCACGGTGTTGGGCAGAACGTCGGACAGCCCCTGCAGTTCGAGCGCGCTGTCGTGTGACACGACCGCCCGATGGGCCCCGACGGCGAGCCACAGGGCGCGCACCTCCTCGTGGCTCGAACCAGGGAAGCCCCGCAGCCGGTACAGCCCGCGGCGGACACGCTCGTAGCGCCCGGAGCGCAGGTGGTGCGCCAGCAGCTGCGGGCCGAATCCGAACCGCCGGGCCTGGCGGCTTGTGAAGTAGCCGTCTTGCCCGTATGCCACCGCATGCAGCCCGGCGGCGTCCGGCCTGGTGGCTATGTCAGACATAGATACAGCATAGCTTCACTATTTGCTGACATGTACTCGTTCGGTCAGCTGGAGCGGTGTCCGCATAGGGCCTGCGAGCGCCGCTGAAGACCCGCGAGCTGACGTGCCGAAGCGCCGGGAGCGAGTCGCGCCACCTCCGGTACAGGGTGGGTGGGACTTCCGCCACGGGACCAGCAACGCAGCCAAGGGCCGGGACGAGGTGTGCGCGGCGGCTCCGGGCAACGCACGGGGTCGCCTTGGACAGGATCACCGCCGACCCTCGCACACGCACCGAGCGCCAACACCCGCTCAAGGGCAGCCTCGGCACGCGGACGGTCAACGGCGAGGCCATGGAGCAACGGCAATACGAAGTCACGGGCGGCGGCCGGCTCTGGTACGTCGTCGACGACAAGAACAAGACCGTCTGGCTCACCGAAGCAGTGCCGGGCCACCCCAAGGCCACCGGGTGAGACGCGCAGTCGCAGATCGGCGGTCCAAGCTGCCCCGTGGCCACGGACCACGACTGGCCGCGGGATCCGCGTCGCCGGGCCTCGACGTGAGCAGGTAGCGGCCGGCGAGCGAGCGAGGAAGCGCCGGGCGCGACCTCTCCGTGCGGCGCACCGCCCAGAGCCGCGAGGCGCAGCCGGGCAGTGGTGAGCCGCGTCGATCTGTGGCTCAGGCTGCGTCGTCCGGTCGGTCGAGGAGACGATCGAGTGCCTTCCGTGGGACGACGATTCGACGTCCGAGCCGGATGCTCGGGATCTCGCCTCGGTTGACGAGCAGGTATGCGAGTCCTCGCGAGATGCCCAGCAGGCGACCGGCCTCCTCGACAGAGACCGTGAGTCGCTGGCCGGCGTCGGCCGCTCGCTCGCGGACATACCGCTCGTCGTCGGGCTCGCGGCCGTGGTTGGCGATGACCATGGTGGGCTCCTTCGGTCCCGTTACAGCCCGAGGCCATGTCCGGGCAGGTCGCGGCCACTGGCGTTGGGTCGGCGGTACAGCTCGGCTGCGGCTGTGAGTTGCAGGACGTGTTCGGACCAGCTGGCCAGCCGGTGGGCGACGGTGCGGGCGGCGAGGGGGCGGTCGCCTGCGAGTTCGGCGAGTTCCCCGTGCAGGTTGTCGACGAGTTCTCGGACGCGGGCTGGCACGGCCATGGCGAGGAGTGGTTCTGCGTGGTGGAGCTCCCATTCGTCCTCGGCGGTGGTGTGACCGCGCTCGTTGGGTGGGTGGTCGTGGCGACCTGTCCAGCCACATGAGCAGGCGGCGACATATGCGTCGAAGGCGCTGGTGTCTCGGGTCCAAGTGGACGTGAGAGTTCGGTCGGGGAGCCGGCGGGCGGCGTAGCCCTCGTGGTCTTCCAGGTCGTCGAGGATCATGCCCATGGCGTTTCCTCCTTGTTCTCGCTGCTTCTGATGGTCTGGGTGCCGCTGGCGGGCGGCGCTTGCGCCGGGGAGGGTCGAGGTGGGCCGGGCCGTGTCGTGCGGTGGTCGTCGTCCGGGCGCTTGGTGGCGCGGACTTGCTGCATGAGCAGCTCGTAGGCGAGCAGGAGGGCGACGGGTGGCCAGGCGGCGACGAGTCGGCCGACGAGCGTCGGCTGGGCGGCGGCGACGTTGGCGGCCAGCGATGCGGTGAGCCCGGCGAGCATGGCGGTCCAGGCGAGCCAGCCGGCGGACCGACCCGAGCGCTGTCGGGTGAGCATGGTGCGCGAGGCGGTCAGGATGAGCCCGTCGACGCTGATGGGGAGCAGCCAGGCGCGCCAGTCCTCGCCCGCCAGCTCCGCGAGGAGGCGTTGATGGTCGTAGGAGGCGATCGCCGCCACGAGGGCGACCGCGGCAACGGCCAACGTCGTAGTGCGAGCGACGCGGGGTTCTGTGTGAAGTGCTCTCGGTTCTGCCGCCGATTCCGCATCGGCCTGCCGGCGGACGGCCGGTGAAGTGTCCGGAAGGCTGCCAGGAGCCTCGAGGATGGGGTTCTGGCGGACTTCGAGGATGCGCTGACTTCCCCAGCGGGCCGATCGGCCGAACAGCGCGCCAAGGGCGACTCCGGTGAGCGGCGTCCCCGCGCGCACGCTATGGAGATAGGCACGGCGCGCCGCGGCCTGCCGCTCGGCGCCGCTCGCCCAGTCACCGTCGCCGTCCCCGTTGGGTGAGACGTGCTGCAGCTCGCCGGGATGCGGCCCGTTCACGGTCGGGTTCCCTCATTGCTGCGCTCCGGCGCCCACCAGGCGACCCAGGCCAGCTCCGCTCGCCGCCGGCGTTTCTTGGCGGCTTCGTAGCGGAGGCCGAGCTGGGTGGCGACCTGGCGTAGCGGGCGTCCGATAATGCGGGTCTCGTAGATCAGCCGGGCGTCATGTTCGCCCAGGACTCCGGCATCGACCGCGGGACCCAGCACGGTGCCGGCAGGCAGCTGCGGACCAGTGGCAAGCATCGTGTCATCCACAGCCCATTCCGCGGCGAACGTCCAGGCTCGGCACGCAGCGACGACGGCCCGCAGCCGCCCGGTGGGCAGGTCGAGCAGCTGCTTGGCGACGAACCGTGGGGGCCCGTCGGTGCGGTAACGGCGGACGGCCTCGAACAGCCCGAAGGCCATGATGGCCATGGCGTCTTGTCGTTCCAGCACCGCGCCATACCGGAAGATCCGACGCCGGATGCCCGGCAGCAGACAGGAGGCGACCACGCCGAACGCCCCGGGATCCCTGATGGCCACGTGGACGAGCGCCGCGAGCAGCTCGTCTCGACGCTGCGGAGGCCCGGTGCGCAACTCGAAGCGCACGTCCTCGTAGGTCAAGCCGTCAAGGGCAGGCTCGTGGCTGACCCAGGCGTCCCAGAGAGCCCGGGTGGGCGCGGACCGCTCGAGCGCCGTTTCCAGGCTCGCTGAGATCGTGCGTCGCATCGTTGCCCCTACCCCTTCACCCACCCCCGGGTAGGCCGATCGCGACGGGTGACATCGCGCCGGAGTAGGCGTCGAGACCGGGGCAGTGGCCTGGGCTGGGCGGCGTCGTGCGTCCACACCCCCCTAGGCCGCGCGCGACCCCGAAATCTCACACGATTCGGCGAAGAATTCTGGAGAACAGCGGGATCCAGGGGCCGCGGGGTCGCCACGTCCGACTAAAGCGACGGTGTCAGCCAGTCTTCTCGCCCGGTCGCCGGCTTTCTGGCGGCTTCGTACCCCGGGGTTGCTCCCGACCTTCGTCCTCACAGCCCGCCCTCGCCGTACCTGCGCCACGACACGCGCGACAACGACGCGCCCGCGACGACGCACGTCGTCGATCGTCACGCGATCGACACAGGACACGTGTCCCCGATCGCGACCCAGCCGCGCCGATATCCCCCCGAAGGCCAACGTGATTTCAACCCTTCGGGTTGGGAGGGAGCGCGGCGCCGTGGCGTGGTTCCGGAGGATGGGCGTCGAGCAGGTCGCCTACCACGAAGCGACCGTCCTAGAGCGAGGGGACGATCATCCCGGCCAGGCGCTGGACTACTACGGGTCGCGAGGCGAGACCCCACTGCGCTGGGCTGGCGCCAGCACCACCCGCCTCGGCTTGGAGGGCGAGGTCACCCGCGACGCCTACCGGCTGGCCTTCGGGCCCGGCGGGTTCCAGGATCCGCTCACCCGCCAGCGCCTGGTCGAGACGAAGCGGCCCGGGTTCGAGCTGGTGGTGGCGGCCCACAAGTCGCTGTCGCTGCTGGGAGTGGCGGGCCGGGCCGATGACATGCACGCCATCTTGGACACCCAGACCGCTGGCACCATGGGCTACCTGGAGGACTGAGCCCGGGCCCGGGGTGGGCGGCGGGGCCGCGCCGCGGTGGCGACGCCGACGTCGGGGTTGGTGTACGCGGTGACACGGCACGGCACCTCCCGGGAGGGCGATCCGCACGCGCATGATCACGTGCTGGTCGCCAACGTGTGCGAGATGCGCGACACCCAGGGCGGCTACAAGGCCCTGAAGTCCGACGAACTGCGGGACCGGGCCGAGGCGGCAACGATGGTCGGCCGGCTCCGCTCCGCGGCCAAGGCAATCGAGCTGGGCTACGCCATCGAGCCCGATGGCGGGCGGCGGGGTCGGGCGCGGGACTGGCGGATCGTGGGGATCCCCGCCGATGTGTGCGAGATCTTCTCCAAGCGCGCCGATGCGATCGCCGACTACCTCGAGGAGATGGGCTACAGCAGCTACCGGGCCCGCAACGTGGCCGCCCGCCGCAACCGGCCCATCAAGCGGTTCACCGGCACCGACCAGCTCACGGGCCGCTGGATTGCCGAACTCGAAGCTCACGGCTGGACCCTTGAGCGCCTCGCCACCTCGCTTGACCGGGCTCGCCGCCGGTGCCGGGGCTTGACCCGCCCGTTGACTGACGGCGAGATCGACCAGCTCGCCTCCAAGCTGTTGGACCCGCAGGGTAGGTTTCTGGCCCGCTGGAAGGTGTTCGACCGGCCCCGCCTGGTGGCCGAGATCGCCCCGCTGCTCTACGGCCATGACCCCGCCGAGTTGGACCGGGTGGTCGATTGTGTCCTGGCGTCGGGGTTGGTGGTGCCGCTCATCGGCATCGCTGGCGCCCATGAGCAGCCCTACACCGCCGCAGCGGTGCTGGCCACGGAGCACACCATCACCTACGCGCTCGAATGCTTCACTCGCCGGTGCACACCGCCGGTGGCCCAGGACCTCATCCACAAGGCCACCGCCGCCACCCAGACCCAGCTCGGCCATCGCCTCAGCGGCGGTCAGCGGCGGGCGGTGGAGCGAATCTGTGGCGCGGGCCGGGCGGTCGATGTCATCGTTGGGGTGGCCGGCTCGGGCAAGACCACCGCTCTCGACGTGGCCGCCCGGGCGCTGGAGGCCGCCGGCTATCAGGTGCTGGGCACGGCCACTAGCGGCCAGGCCGCCCGCACCCTCGGTCACCACGCCCGCGTCCCCTCCGGGACCGTGCGGTCTGTGTTGTGGCGCCTCGAACACGGGCAGCTCACGCTGGGTGAGCGGTCGGTGCTGGTGCTCGACGAGGCCAGCCTCACCGCCGACATCGACTTCGCCAAGCTCCTGCTGGCGGTCAACCGGGCGCGCGGCAAGCTCGTGATCGTCGGCGATCCCCGTCAGCTGGCCCCGGTAGGACCGGGCGGCGCCCTCCAAGCCCTGGTGGACCGGCACCGACATCGTCACCGTCCTCGGCCAGAACCTGCGCCAACGCGACCAGGCTGAACGCGCTGCCCTGCACCAGCTCCGCGCCGGCAACGTCCCCGCCGCCGTCGGCTACTACGCGGCCAACGGTCGCATCCGCATCGCCCCGGCGCGCAAGGAAGCCTTGGCGGCGATGGTCGACGCCTGGGCCGCAGACACCGCCGCCGGCCACGACACGTTGATGCTCGCGTGGCGGCGCGCCAGTGTCGCCGACCTCAACCGCCTCGCCCGCGTCCGCGCCGACCAAGCCGGCTGGCTCACCGGCCCCGACTTCGCGACTCCCGACGGGCGCGGCTACGCCGTCGGCGACCCCGTCGTCACCCTCGCGCCCAACTACGACGGCCGATTGGTCACCAGCCAACGCGGCCGCGTCGTGGCCGTCAACCAGCCAGCCCAGACCTTGACGGTGGCGACCGATGACGGCCGTCGGGTGGTCCTGCGGGGTGAGGCGCTCGACGTCGACCGCCGCCGCATACGGACTCTCCGGATCAACCTGAAGTGTGAATGGCCTGTTGGTCTTTCACGTCGTCAGTTCGGCGGCGCTCGTCTACTCATCGGCTCGGGTATTACACTCTCGGGGCGGTCTTTGGCGCGCTCGCGACAGCCCTCCTGCTGATAGTGCTGAGTGGTCTGGTGTCGGTCATCCCGACCGGAGTTCGGTATGGCGTCGTGGTAGCTGCGATGGTGGCCGTGGCACTAAGAGAGTGGCATCTCGTCGCATACCCTGTCCCAAGCCGGAACGCACAGATACCTGAGAGCGTGGCCACGAAGCCCTACCCGTTCGGTCCGCTGCAGTTCGGATTCGAGATGGGAACGGGGTTGCGGACGTTCTTGCCCTCCGCCTCCCCTCACCTGCTTGCACTCAGCGTCGTGCTGATACCTGCGGGAGTCCTTGCGGCGCTGGCGGCTGGCGTTGGGTTTGGGGCATGTCGGGCAGCTAATCTTTGGTTCACCACCGTTGGCGTTACACGTGATGACTGGCTAGCGGCAGGGGGACGGGAGCCTTTGCTGCGAGCGGTGTTCGGGACGCTCTCACTAGCAGCCCTGGCATTGATCTTCGTTGTCTTATAGCTGGAGCCGACTTCTGTGACCGAACCAGCCGATCTGCTTGACGGAGGCTTCGATGGCTTCGCTACATGGCTACTGTCCCACCTCGAGTTGCCTCGCCACACGACCACGCCCGACGCCACCTTCGAAGAGCTCGGCTTCGACTCGATTGACCGTATGGAGACACTTGTAGCTGTTCAAGACGCTGGTGTAGTCGTGCCGGAAGCGATCGCAGACGCGCTGAGTGGCCCGGGCGAATTGTTCGAGTACATCTGCCTTCAGGTGGCTCGCTGATGGGGGAGCCAGCCGGGCGGGCGCCGACTCCGCCGCGCTCGCCCGCCCTACGGTCCGCACGGGTGGCACTTCGCGCCGTCGAGGCGAGCGACTTCGACTTCCTTTGGAAGCTCGTCAATGACGCTGAGTCGACGATCCGCTGGCGTTTCCGAGGCACCTCGCCCAGCCCCCAGGAACTTCAAGCCTTGCTGTGGAACGGGGTGCTGAGCCAATTCATTGTCACCGGTGCGGACAGCGGACGGGCCGTCGGGCTACTCACTGCATTCGATACCGACCTAGCCAACGGCGTCACACACTTATCGATTCTGCTGGAAGAACGTGCCCGGGGGCGGGGATGGCCACTCGAGGCCGTACCCCTCTTCCTAGATCACTTGTTCGCGAACTGGCCCCTGCGGAAGGTGTATCTCGAGACCATCGAGTTCAATGCGATCACGTTCCGTCGTGGTGTGGCCCGCATCTTTGAAGAGGAAGGCCGACTTCGGGAGCATGAGCACTACCTTGGACGGTACTGGGACGTGTTCATCATGGCGCTGACACGAGCCCGATGGAATGAGGTGCGGGCGTCCTACACCACGCTCCTCGCCAGCGCGAACGGCGCCTCTCGGGAAAGCGCGTCGTAAGGTCGCGCCGTCACATGCTCTCTTCGGTGTGGAGGGAGAGACGTCGCATGGGCTCCAGCACCGACGACGAAGCCGTCGAGCAGTTCGAGCAGTTCGTCGCTGAGGTCGAACCACGGCTTCGTCGTGCCCTGGTCGCTGCACATGGCGGTGAGCGAGGCCGAGACGCAACCGGTGAGGCCCTTGCCTACGCCTGGGAACACTGGCCTCGCGTGCGTTCGATGGCCAACCCGGCCGGCTATCTCTACCGCGTCGGCCGCAGCCGCGCCGTTCGGGCCGCGAAGCACTCTGGGCGGGAGCCGTCGTGGTCGACAGCTCCCAGCACAAGCGGCACGCCGTGGGTTGAACCCGTCCTGCAGGTGGCTCTTCGACGGCTGAGCGAGCGGCAACGGATCGCCGTCGTCCTCATCCATGGTTATCAATGGACTTACCGCGAGGTTGCTGAGCTGACCGACGCATCGATCTCCACGGTGCAAACGCATCTTGAGCGTGGCCTCGCCACCCTACGCCACGAGCTCGGTGCCCCACCATCGGCCAGGAGGGTCTGAAGCATGACCGACGCCCTGAGCACTGACCTGCGTGCCCTTGTCGAGGGTGCAGCGGAGCCAGTCACGGCTTTGGAAGCGATTGACCGCCCCCGAGGCGAACAAGCGCCGATGAGCGCCGAACCCCCGAGTAGGAACGGTCGACAGCGCCGACCCCTGATTGCCCGAGCTGCCGCCATCGTTGTTGTTGCCTTGCTCGGTGCAGGCGCCGTAGTCGTGGCGGCAACACGCGACGATGAAGACCGTCCGGCAGAGGTCGAGACGGCAGGCCAGAGGCAGCTAGCCAAGGCCGTCGGCACCTGGTCGGAAGTCCCGACAGCCGACGACCTTTCGTTCGCGCAACCACCCATCGGCGTAGCAACGTCGGACGCGGCGTACCTCGTCGGACCGGGACAAGACGGCACCGTGACGGGATGGGCCTACGACCCCAGTACCGGCGGATGGTCCCCGCTGCCGGACACCCAGAGCACGTGGTCTGCCGGCACCCAGGCCATCGCTGCTGGTGAACGCCTCGTCGTCTACCTCGGTACGCCGTCCGGCGACCAGCCATCCATCCTTCGGTACGACCCAGCCGCACAGCGCTGGGACGCCCTCCCCGAGCCACCGGGCGGCGCACGCAGCGGCGCAAGCATCGTGTGGACCGGTGAACAGCTCGTTCTGTGGGGAGGCTTCGTCGGCGGTTCACCGACAAATATCGGGTACGCCCTCGACGACGGTGGCAGTGCATGGCAGGAGCTTGCGGCGGCGCCGCTCGCGGCTCGTGGCAATCACGTCGCGGTATGGGCAGGCGATCGGATGATCGTGTGGGGCGGCTGTGCAGTCGACGAGCCCCCCGGCCAGTGCGCCGACATCGCCGACGGCACCGATCTCGTCGACGGCGCCAGCTGGACGCCGGCCACAGGTCAATGGGCGTCATTGCCGGAGGCCCCCACGGGTCCGCGGGCAGCACCTCGGGTTGCATGGGATGGCGAGTCCGTCATCCTTTGGGGAGGTTTCCTCACCGGCGACGACCCGGTCGGTCTGGCGTACTCGACGTCCTCGAATACCTGGCAGGCTCTCCCTGACGGCCCTGTGTCCGGCACCGGTGAGCCTGTGGTGACCGCCGTCGGCGACCAAGTGCTCGTTCTGGGCGGCACGCCATCGGACGCCGCAACTCGATGGGAGCAGACGGCAACCGAGGCCGCATTGCTGGATGTTCAAACCGGGAGCTGGCGACCGATCGCGGAATCCCCACTCTCGCCCCGGCTCTACCCAGCGGTCGCCCCCATTCCTGACACGAGCCAGGTCCTCGTATGGGGCGGCCTCACCGATCCGACCAGCGGCACGCTGGCCCAGGACGGCGCCCTCCTGTCGCTGTGACCTACGCAGCACACGCACTCGATGCCCGGGGGATGCTTAAACACGGCGCTGGGCGTCGGGTGCGCGGCGTTGCCTTCGCCGGGCCCGATGGCGTCGGCCCACGCACGTCGTGGTCGGAGCTCGACCGTATGGGCGGTGACGCAGCCGCCTTCTTATTAGATGCTGGCGCAGGACCCGAGCGGCCGATCGCCGTGGTGGCCGACACCGGGCTTGATGTCCTCGTGACCCTCAGGGGGAGCCTGCATGCCGGGGCTCCATTCACGGTGCTACCTCCGCCAACCTCCTATCGGGCCCATGTCCCCCGTGCGTGAGAGGGTCGCCCGGCAGCTCGACCAACTGTGTCCGGCTGTTGTGCTGTGCCCGGAGGACGTAGTGCCCTTCTACGCCCAGCTGCACTCGAATGTGCGCGCCTTGCCGGCAGCGCGCAACCTGCCGGCCGCCGATTTGGACGCAGCCGCCTCAGATCCGAACGCCACCGTTCTCATCCAGTTCACCAGCGGCAGCACAGGTGAACCACGGCTCCCCGCGGATGGACAGGTGCTCGACTCGCACACAGCCCCGCTCGTCGGGACAACCTCGGACCTCTGCGTCGGCGGGGAGAGGCCCGTGAGCCGCCCCCAGGCGATGCGCGGCGCGGTGACGGTCTTGCCGTCGACCTTGAGCTTTCCGGTGCCGTCTGCCTTCTTGGAGCCGGTCCAGGTGTGGTGCACGCCCGAGCGATCGACCTTTGCTTCGAAGCGTTCCGAGAGACCGTTGCTCATGCGCCACACCTCGTCTGGCAGCCCGGCGTGGGTGTACCAGAGAGGTGTACCAAACGGTGTACTGCACCTCAAGCACCGAAAGCGCGAACGGTACACCTCACTCCAGAACCTAGAAGGCCCTGGTCAACCGCTGTGACCAGGGCCTTCGTGCGTACCCCCCCGGGGACTCGAACCCCGAACCTGCGGATTAAGAGTCCGTTGCTCTGCCAGTTGAGCTAGAGGGGCACGGGGCCGGCCAGGATAGCAGCGGACCCCAGGAGTGGCCGAGAGCTTCGACGATTCGAAGCCCTCTGCCTCAGCGGGTGAGGCACAGCGACCGCACCCCCGGCCACCTCGGTCGTGACCCGGCCCTCCGGCAACTCGTCGCGCCCGGTGACCGTGTACCAGCATGTGCTCGTCACATCCGAACCATCTCGCATGGCCCGCCGGCGTTACAGCGACGTGGCCCGGACCGCCGCCGGTCCGGGGGTGCAACGCTCGGCTCGCGATCGACACCGTTCCGGGCAGACAGGGGAGTGAGAGCGACTGTGACCGCACCGGCTGACATCTCGGCGGAATCGCTGCGCACCACGCGGGCATCGCTCCACGCGGTGGCCGAGCACGTGCTGGCGGCGAACCAGTATGTGCGGAAGGGGCGGATCGGCCTACGCCAGGCGACCGGCGGCTTCGCCACCCAACCCTTCGTGGTCGACGGAGCCGAGCGGCGCCTCGCAGTGGTGGGTACCGAGCTGGTCGCGCGGGACGACCGCCAGGGTGAGGCGACCGAGCGGCGCGTCCCGATCACCAACCTGCGCGCCGCCGCCGGCCTGACCGGCGGACCGGTCGGGATGCCGTCCGACGCCTACCGGCCCTCGCCGATGCCCGACCCGGACGGCGAGCTCGCGCTCGATCCCGGCGCGGCGGGGGTCCTTGCGGATTTCTACGCCCTGGTGCAGGCGGCGCTGACCGTGTTCGCCGCCGAGCTGGCGGGGGAGGGCCCGTCCGAGATCCAGCTCTGGCCCGAGCACTTCGACCTCGCCACCGCGATCTCGCAGGTCAACTACGGCGGCTCGCCCGGCGACGCCACCCACGACGAGCCCTATCTCTACGTCGGACCGTTCGAACCGCCCCCACGCGGCGGGTTCTGGAACGAGCCGTTCGGGGCCAGCCGACGGTGGGGCAAGATCGCCGGTGTCGACAACGCGGTCGGGTTCTTTCGAGAGGGACGAGTTGCAGGGAGACACGACCGATGACGACCACCGGCACGGTGCGATTGATGCCCAAGCAGGAGGAGCTCGGCGAGCAGAGCCGCTGGGGCTTCGGCGACCTGCGCGCCATGTTCGTGAACTGCACCGTCATGCGGTCGCCGGACGTGTCCCACACGCCCAGGGGCTCGCCGACATCTCGATGGAGATCATGCGGCGCCAGGGCGTCACCGTCGAGGCTGTCAGGGCCGTCGATGGCGACATCGCCAGCGGCGTGTGGCCCGACGTGACCGAGTACAGCTGGCCGCGCGACGACTGGCCCGCGACCTTCGAGCAGGTGTTGGCGGCCGACATCCTCGTGCACGCCGATCTGGCTCGGCCAGAAGTCGTCGGTCTGCGCTCGCGTGATCGAGCGGCTCTACGGCCCGCGTGGTGAGTGACGCCGGCGGCATCCCCGCCCACGGCAACCAGCGTTCGGAGTGGGACGCCGGATGCCGCTTCGATTTCCCCAGCCCCGAGCACCGCTGAGGTCCGTTCCGAGCGCGCGAATCAGACGAAGAGGCCTCGGCCCCCGTCGACGACGATGCGCTGACCGGTCACGAAGCCCGCCCCGTCGGAGGCGAGGAAGCTCACCACGTGGGCGATGTCCTCGGGAGTGCCCCAGCGACCCGCCGGCACGGACGCGAGGTAGGCGGCCCTGATGTCCTCGGACACACCGGCGTGGCGCTCCACCGGGATGAAGCCGGGCGCAACCGCGTTCACGGTGATCCCGAAGGCTGCGAGCTCCCGGGCCCAGCTCCGCGTGAGCCCGACCTGGGCGTTCTTCGCCGTGGCGTAGGCCGACCGGCCCGGGGGTGGCCGGTCGGCGACCTCGGAGTCGATGTGGACGATTCGGCCGAACCGCCGGGATCGCATTCCCGGGACCACCGCGCGGCCGAGGAGCACGGGGCTCTTGACAAAGAAGTCGAGTTGATCGACGTGGTCGTCCCATCCCACCTCGTCCAGCGTGGCTTCCGGCTGCGGCCCCGTGGCGTTGAGCACGAGAACGTCCACGGGCCCGAGGGAGCCCTCGACCGCGGCCACCAGCCGGGCGACGTCGCGCTCGTCGGTGACATCGCCGGGGAAATCACCGGCGGTCCCGCCGTCCTCCCTGATGGACGCCGCGACCGCGAGCGCCTGGGCCCGGTCGTGCCGACCGTTCACCGCGACCGCAGAGCCATCGGCGGCGAGTCGTCGTGCGATGGCGCTGCCCAGGCCACGCGAGCTTCCGGTCACCAGCGCGACACGGGGCCGTGGCTGAGTCACGTGCCGATCATTCCACCCGTCAGGTGCCGGGGCCGAGGGAGATCGAGATCCAGGTGGCTTCGGCGACGCCGACCAGGTGGCCCGACCGGCCCGAGATGGCCGTCGGTGGTCTCGACAATCCCGGGTCGTTGCCGGCCTCGCCGTGGTCGGGGGGCGAAGGTGTGCCCGTAGAGGTGCATGTCGAAGCGAGCCACCATGTCATCGGAGAGCAGTGTCCCTGGCGCAACCCGGGTGCGATCAAGGTCATGGCCATTCCTCTCGGCTTCGGGCCACTCGGATGCGACGATGGTGAAGTCGACCGCTCGCACGGCGGTTGCAGGCCGGTCGCACTTGGTGAGCGGTGGGGGAACGTTGGCGACGAGAGAGGAGCAGGGGCGATGACAGGCGGCGGGATGCGCTGCGGATGGAAGTGCTCGGCCCCCTGAGGGTCAGCGCGGGCGGCCGGGTCGTCGACGGACGTCGTGGCGGCCATCGACGCCGTCTTGGCTGAGTCGTGACCGCGCCCCGGGTGACGGATGTGGCCGCCGTCAGTTCGCCTGTGGCCGACGGGGTCGGCGGCGGGCCCAGGGCGTGGCCATCGCTGCTCCTGGTGGCGGCCTTCGTGGTGGGGTTCGTTCTCGTCTCGTCGGTTGTGCTCGTGCGAGGTCGGTTGCTCGACGCCGGCCTCTACTCGGAGGTGCTCGTCCGCACCGATGCCTACGAGCGCGCCTACACCGAGGTGTTGGCCGATCCCGAGCTCGCCGAGCTGACGGAGCAGCTTCTCGGTGGGCTGGGCCTCGAGGGACAGGAACCGACCCAGGTCCGCGCACTGGCGACGAGCGTGCTGCGGTTGACCGTCCCGCCGTCAACGCTCCGCCAGGGCACCGAGACGTTCATCGGAACCGTGCTGGCCTACCTGCGGGGCGACACCCCGCGCCTCGACGCCGATGTCGACGTCAGCGAGGTTCTCGGGCAAATCCGTGAGGGCGGCGTCGCTTGGGTCCACACCCGGCTGGCCGCGTCGACGGACCGCGTAGCCACATCCATCGAGGCCTACCGCGAGGCTGTCGACTCCTTCGTGGCCCAGCTCGCCGCCGGAGAGGTGCCGGACACGATCCCGGTGTTCGGCGGCACGACGGTCGACCCCGGTCAGCTTCTCGACGTCATCTATGACCACCTCGGTCCGGACCTCGACCCGCGGCTGCGCGAGCAGATCCGTGCGGCCGTGCTTGCCGGCGACGAGCGCGACGCCCTGATCGACGCCACGACCCACCTGATCGCCGGGCGGGCAGCCGAGGCGGGCAGCGACCTACGGGCGTCGCTGGAGGACCGCCGGGAGCTCGACGTCATAACCGAGCTGGCCGACCGCGCCGGCCGTTCCAGGGCGGCGATCGTGGGCCAGCTCAACACGGTCCGCGACGCCGCGAGCTGGCTCGGCCCCACGACAGCCATCGTCGGCGCGGTCCTCATGGCCGGCGCGGCCGCCGGGATCGCCTGGCTGAACCGGCGCCGACTGCGACGGGCGTGCTCCCTGGTGGCGGCCGCCGCCATCGCCTCGGGGCTCGCGATCGTGGCTCTGTGGACGATCGCCAGGGGCCTCGTCGACGCGCCGCTGGCACCCGCGACCCGGACGGGCCCGGGCTCGTGGAACCTGCCCTCCGGCCTGCGCACGCTCCTGGCCGACATCGAGTCGGCCCTGGCCGACGAGATCGTCGAGACCATCGGCCGCCTCGCGGTCGTTCCCATCGCCGCGGGCGCAGCCCTCGCCGTCGGGATCGCGGTGGGGCCGCGGCTCCGGCTGCGGTCACCTGGCCGGGCCACGGCGGTGGGGGCGGTCACCGCCGTGGTCGCCGGGCTGGTCGCATGGCTTGTCCCGGCGCGGCTCGCCAGCGGCGAGACGCACGCCTGCAACGGCCACGCCGAGCTGTGCGACCGCTCGTATGACGAGGTCGTGTACGCCGCAACGCACAACTCGATGTCGAGCCCCGACGTCGTGTCCGTCTGGCCCGAGCACGACGGCGACATCCGGTCCCAGCTCGACCACGGCGTCCGAGCACTGCTCATCGACACCCACCACTGGACGCCGCTCGTGTCCGACGACCAACTGGCCGCAGCCGATCCCCACTTGCCCGCCGGCATGGCCGAACGCATCTTCGAGACGCTCGGCCCGCTGCGAGAAGGGCGCGACGGCACGTTCCTGTGCCACAACGATTGTGCCCTCGGTGCGATACCCCTCCTCGACGCGCTGCGCGCCATCCGCGAGTTCCTCGACGACAACCCCGACGAAGTCGTCACCCTCATCGTCCAGGACGCCATAACGCCCGCGGAGACCGCCGACGCGTTCACCCGTGCCGGGCTCGACCCCTTCCTCCACGAGCACACGCTCGGCACGCCTTGGGCTTCGCTCGGCGAGCTGATCGACCGCGGCGAGCGACTCGTCGTGTTCGCCGAAGCCGAGGGCCCCCCACCCGGCTGGTACCACCAGGCGTTCGAGCACATCCAGGAGACGCCGTACCGGTTCGAGGAACCCGCCGACTTCACGTGCGCGCCCAACCGCGGCGACCCGGACGCGAGCCTCTTTCTCCTGAACCATTGGGTGCAGCGCGTCGCCCCCGATCGCGCCGACGCCGTCGGCGTCAACGGCCACGATGCCATCGTCGATCGCGCCCGCGAGTGCCAGCGCGAACGCGGCTTGCTGCCCAACTACATCGCCGTCAACTTCTACGGCATCGGCGACCTCAGTGGTGCCGTCGCCACGCTCAACGGCCTCGAGTGAGCACCTCCCGACGCGGCGGTCGGGCGCCCACGACGCGGGGGTTGTGGACACCGCCGACCGGACCTCTCATGATGCCTGCGTGGTACGGCTGCTGATCTCGGGCGCGATCTACATGGTCGCCAACGCCGTCGGGCTCATGGTCGCGGCGGCGGTGCTCGACGACATGTCGATCGACGGGCCCGCGTTCATCACGGAGGTCGTCATCTTTACGGCCGTGGAGGTGCTGATCCAGCCGCTGATCACGCAGATCGCGATCAAGAACGCCGGCGCCCTCGTCGGCAGTTCGGCGCTCATCGCCACGCTGGTTGCGCTCATCGTCACCGAGTGGGTGTCGGACGGACTGACCATCGACGGGGCGTTGACCTGGGTGCTGGCCACCGTGATCGTCTGGGCGGCGGCGCTGCTCGCCGGGCTGATCCTGCCGGTCTTCCTCCTGAAGCGCGCGGCGACCGGCAGTGCGAGATGAGCGCGTTCGGCTGAAGAATCCGGCTTCCTGCTCGCGCTGGTACCCGCGTGGTCCCGTCAGCTCCCCGACCGAGGAGCCGGCGCGACCAGGACGGTCGAAGGCCGCCGGGCGGGCTCGGTGCCGTTGGTCACCCGGGGCTTGCGGCGCGGGGGAGGGTACCCTCTGGCCGTGCTGTTGCTCGCGATCCTGGGGCTCGGGCTCTTTGCCGGCGCAGTCGCTCAGCTCGTCCTCGGCGCCGGCGTCCATGGGATCAACTGGGCCGAAGCCATCGTGGCCGGTCTCGTGGGGTCGTTCGTGGGCGGGATGCTCGTCAGCATCCTCTCCGGCGACGGAATCAGGCTGCGCGCCAGCGGCCTCATCGGCTCGATCGTCGGCGCGATCGTGGTGACGGCCGCCTACCGCTGGTACCGAGGCCGTCGTCGCCGTATCGCCTGAGCGATCACTGATCGAGGGCCGGGCTGAGGCTGCTCGATGGGCGCTCGTTCGTATCGACCGAGGTCGACGGCGAGACGCCGGTCGATGGCTCCGAGATCTCGTTGAGCTTCGAAGCGGGAGCCATGGCGGCCAGGGCAGGATGCAACACTCTCCGGGGTGGCTTCGAGATCGAGGACGGCGCGCTCGTGGTCGACCAGCTCGCCCAGACCCAAATGGCTTGCGACGAAGCCAAGCAGGCGCAGGACGTCTGGGTGTCGGCGCTGCTCGAGGGCAGCCCGACGGTCGGGCTCGTTGACGACATCCTGACGCTGTCGTCGGACTCGGTGACGGTGACCTTGAGCGAGGAGGCGGGCACTGGCGGCTGACGCCACGGGACGCCCCGGCGGCTCGGTGGTCGCCTCGTTCGCGGGACCGGATCGCGCCAAGGCGGCCATGGCTGCGCTCGAACGAGCCGGGATCGCGCCCCGTGACGTGACGCTGCTGAACGACGTCGTCGATCCCGGCGGTGGTGCGGCCCGGCGTGCGGACGACCGCATGGTGGGATGGTTCACGCGCCGCTGGGTTCGCGGGGCGGTGGTCGGGGCGATCATCGGGGCGGCCGGCTTCGTCGTGGCCCTGGTCGCCCTGCGAGACGGGTCGCTCTACCCGGCATGGATCGGTGCTGCGCTGGGTGGTGTCGCCGCGGGTGGCTTCGTCGGCGGGTTTGTCGCGGTGGGGGCGGCGCTACCGAGGAACCCCCGAGCCTGGGACACCTACCTGCTCGAGCACCGCGACGAGGTGTGTCTGGCGGTGCGCCTTCGGGCGCAGACCGCCGACCGGGTGCCGGAGCTGCTCCGGCGAGAGGGTGCGACATCGATTGAGCTGCTCAGCGGCGACCAGACCAGGCGAACCATCCTGTGAGAAACCGGTGGCGGCGGTCGCCGCGCTCCCGGTGGTCGGCTGGCCTCGACGAGCCTTGGCTCCGAGGCGCCAGATGAGCTGAACGACGCCGACGGACATCCCGACATGACCACCGCCGATGTCGCCCGCCCGCTCTTGCGCCCGGAGGTGTTCCGCCGGGGCCCGCGGTTGTTCGCAACACCCGCTGACGAGCCACGCTCGCGGCGGGCCAGCGACGTCGTACGGCTCGCGGGCTGCTCACTGGCGCTCGCGGCGGTCAGCCTCGCCGCCGTTCCGGCGCCCGGATTCAGCCGCGCCGTCTCCGAGTTCCTCTCGGCCTTCCCCGACTTCTTGGACGGTGCATGGCAGATCCTTGCCGACCTGCCCGTGCTCCCGGCGGTGCTCCTCGCTGTCGCCACGTTCGTGCGCCGGCGCTGGTCGATCGCACGCGACCTGCTGTTCGCGGTCGGCGCGGCGAGCGTCGTGTGGCTCGTCATTGGACGCTTGGCGGAGGGTTCGTGGCCGGCGATGTGGGACTCGCTTCGGGCCGCGTCGCCGCCGCCGTGGTACCCGTCGCCGCGCGTCGCCCTGTTCGGAGCCATCGTGATGACGGCGTCGCCACACCTCACGCGGCCGGTGCGGCGGTTCGGGGGTTGGCTCGTGGTGCTCGGGGCCTTCGCGGTCGCCGCCCTCGGCGCGACGATGCCGCTGGGCGCCGTCGCAGGTGTGCTCGTCGCCGCGATCGCGGCGGCGGCGGTTCATCTCGCCGTGGGGTCGAGCGGCGGGCGGCCCGGTCTCGACGTCGTCCAAGCGGCGCTCGCCGAGCTCGGGGTCCGGACCAACTGGCTCGGTGCGGCCGATCGCCAGCAGGCCGGCCTGTTCATCGTCAACGCCACCGACGACCAAGCGAGGCGCTGGTGGTCAAGGTCTACGGGCGTGACGCCCACGACGCCGCACTGCTGTCGACGCTGTGGCGAACGGTCTGGTACCGGGAAGCCGGCTCGCCGTTGCGCTTCGGCAGGCTGCAGCAGGTCGAGCACGAGGCATTCCTCACCTTGTACGCCGGGCAGGCCGGCGTCCTGACCGACCTGGTGGTGACCGCAGGGGTCACGGCCGCCGCCGACGCCCTCCTCGTGCCGCGGCGCTCGGGTCGGGTCCTCGCCGAGGCCGCCGAGGGTCGCGACGTCACCACCGTCGTCGCTGGAGTCTGGACGCTGCTCCGCCGTCTCCATGGCGCCGGCGTCGCCCACGGCCAGATCGACCGCCGCCACCTGCTCGTCCTCGGCGACGAGGTCGGGCTCGTCGACTTCCGGGGCGCGACCGTCGCAGCCACCGACACCCAGCGTCGCATCGACGAGGTCCAGGCGCCCGTCACCGCCGCCGGGCTCGTCGGTGAGGAGCGCGCCGCGGCGAGTGCGCTCGAGGCGCTGGGTCCGCAGGAACTGACGGCGATGCTGCCCTACGTGCAGCCACCGACGCTGACGCCGCTCCAGCGCCGGCGCTGATGCAGCTGCGGCGCGTCACGTTCGGATCGATCGTGCGGGTGCTACTCCCGGCCGTCGCCGTGCTCGCCCTCATCTCCGGTCTGGCCGGCCTCGATCTCGCCGAGCTCGCCAACGAGCTGCGAGACGCGACGTGGTGGCTCGTCGCCCTCGGGTTCATCCTGGCCCAACTGCCGCGTGTCACGCAGGCAGTCACGACGCTGGGCGCGGCGCCGGTATCGCTGCCACTGGGACCGGTCTACGCGCTGCAGCTGGCGGTCTCGTACATCAATCTCGCCATCCCGACGAGCGCGGCCCGTGTGGCGATCGGCATCCGCTTCTTCCAGCGGCACGGAGTGCCGCCGGGTTCGGCGGTCGCGGCGGGCGCGATCGACGGGTTCACAAGCCTCGTCATGGAGGCCGTCCTCCTCGCCGTCCTGCTGCTGTTCACGCCGGCGTCGCTCGACTTGGACCTCGCCGCGGCTGTCGACAGCGCCGTGGGGATCCTGGTCGTCGTCATGGTGATCGCCGCGGCTGGTCTTGGCATGGTCGCCGCAGTCGCGCCCTGGCGCCGGTTCGTGCTCAAGCTGGGCGCGGCGCCTGGGTTCGGAGGCATGGGCCGCCGTGCGGGGATTGCGCTCACCCCGGCGGATCGCCCTGCTGCTCGGCGGCAGCCTGGGGACGGAGGTGCTCTTCGCCCTGGCACTCGCGACGTTCGCCCAGGCAGTCGGGTTCCCGGTCGAGCTCGGCGAGGTGCTGC
>JBOGHG010000044.1:0-22010 GCA_050744525.1 Acidimicrobiales bacterium
GGGTCCGGGGGCGCAGCCCCCGGCGGAAGCACGGTCATGAGCGCAGCTCCTGAACGGCCGACCGTGCGACCGCCAGGGAGCCGGGCGGCGATGGGGTCCGGGGGCGCAGCCCCCGGCGGAAGCACGGTCATGAGCGCAGCTCCTGAACGGCCGACCGTGCGACCGCCAGGGAGCCGGGCGGCGATGGGGTCCGGGGGCGCAGCCCCCGAAGATGCACGGTCATGGTTCAGGTCCCCAGCGGATCAGTTGCCGTTGAGGATCTCTTCGATGGCGGTGTCGGCCCGCTCGGCCTCCTCCTGGACGTCGGCGCCGCCGGAGATGGCGGTGCCCATGTCGTGGAGGATCTGCTGGCCCTCCACCTCGGCCCAGAACTCGCTGGCGGGGACGAAGCGCGTGTTCCCGCCGGCGGCCTCGGCCTGGGCGTCGGCGGCCGCCTGCACCACGGGCGCAGCGTCGGCGGCGGCGGTGACCGAGTCGAGCAGCGACTTTCGAGCGGGGATCAGCCCGTTCTCGCCGTAGGCGGTCTGGAAGCTGTCGCCGGTCAGAACCTTCAGGAACTCGAGCGCCAGCTCGGGGTTCTCGCTGTTGACGCTGATGGCCAGGTTGGAGCCGCCGAGGAACACGGGGGCCACCTCACCATCGCTGCCGGGCAGCGCGAAGGCACCGATCTTGTCGCCCATGGTGTCGGGGCAGCCCTGCTCGGGATCGAGCAGCTGGCCGGGCTTCCAGCCGGGAGCCATCAGCATGCCGATCTCGCCGTTGCAGAAGTCGACGAAGTCGTTGGCGTCGTCGGTGTCGGGCGCCGCCTGGTTGGCGTTCTGCATGATGTCCTGGACCGTCTCGAGCCCGGCGACCGACTCCTCCGAGCTGAGCTGGCCGACCCACTCGCCGTCTTCCTGGGTGGCGATGTCACCGCCGGCGTCCCAGATGAACGACAGCATGGCGTGCCAGTTCCGCCCCGGGAAGTAGATGCCGGAGAAGTTGGGAACGTCGGCATTGTCCTCCTGCAGCGTCTTGCCCGCCTCGATGAACTCGTCGAGCGTGGTCGGGATCTCGAGCCCCGACTCCTCGAACAGGTCGGTGCGGTACACGACGATGCGGGCGCCGGCGTACAGCGGCACGCCGTAGAACTTGCCGTCGTAGGTGCCGGCCTCGACGAGGCTGTCGAGCAGGTCGTCGCCACCCAGGTCCTCCTTGGACCCGGTGAGGTCGACCATCGCCCCTGCCGCTTCGAAGCCCTGGGCCTGCGTGTTACCCACCTCGAAGATGTCGGGACCGTCCTCGGTGGGCAGCACGTTGGTGAGGCGCTCCACGAGGCCGTCCCACTGCTGCCGCTCGAGCTCCACCGTCACGTTCGAGTAGGTCTCGTTGAACTCCCCGATGGCGGCATCGACCATCGGCTGCGGCGTGTCGTTGGCGTTGAGCCAGAGGCGCAACGTGGCTTCCGTGTCGGTCGCCGGCGCCTCCGGGGCCTCGGTGGCCCCGCCCTCGCCTTCAGCGGTGGCTTCGTCGTCATCATCGGACCCGCAGGCCGCCAACAAGAGCGAACCCGCGAGCCCAATCGCTGCGAGCGTTTTGATTCTCACGTCGTCCTCCACAACGTTGGGCGGCGAGCCCCCCGGCCCGTCGCGTTTCTCATGCGACGCCCAACTCTCGATCGAGTACGAGCATCGCCGCGCCGAGGAGGACGTCGTCCTCCCCGAGCGAGCTGAGCCGGATGTCGACGTAGTCGCCGACCGCCGGCATGGTCCGCTCACGGATGGCGTCGAGGGCCGCCGCCCGGAACGAGTCGTCGAGCAGGTCGAGGGGGCCGGACAGCACGACCTCCCGCAGGTTGAGGGCGCTGACGACGGGCGCCAGCGCCTCACCGAGCCGTCGCCCGCCGGCCTGCCGCTCTGGATCGTTGGCGCGGCGCAGGCGGGGCGCCGCCACCGCGGTCTCGAGGCAGCCGATGCGGCCGCAGGCGCAGGGCGGACCGTCGGGATCGACCACCACGTGGCCGATCTCGCCGGCCGCGAAGCGGTCGCCGACCACGAGATGGCCGTCGAGCACCAGCCCGGCGCCGACACCGTGGCCGATCTTCACCAGGAAGAGGCTGCGCTCGGCTGGCCCGCCCAGCCCGAGCTCGCCCAGCGCGGCGGCGTTGGCGTCGTTGGCGACATGGGCCGGGATGTCCAGGGCCTGCGCCAGGCGGGCGGACAGGTCGGCCCCGTGCCAGCCGAGGTTGGGGGCCTCGAGGACGATGCCGGCGGGATCGACCACGCCCGGGCTGCCGACGCCGACGCCCAGGAGGGGGCGGGCGGCGGCGCCGGCAACCTCGACGCACAGCTCCGTGGCCAGCTCGAGGGCGGCGTCGGCCCGGCGGCCGTCCCGCGCCCCCGTTCGGCGGTCGAGGACCTTGCCGCCGAGGTCGACCAGCGCAGCACGGAAGCGGGCGTCGTCGCTGAGGTCGAGCGTGACGGTCAGGCGGGCGTCGGGGACCAGTCCCAGCAGGGTCGCCGGCTTGCCCACGCCCTGATCGGACCGGGTGCCGAGCTCCTCCACGAGACCCTCGGCGAGCAGCTCGGCCGCCAGCTCGGAGGTGGCGGCCCGGGTCAGGTGGGTGGACCGGGCCAGGTCGGCGCGGCTCACCGGCCCGGAGCGGAAGATGGTGCGGAGCACGAGCGAGCGGTTGTGTCGCCGGGTGTCACCGGGCACGGCCTTGCGCCGGGGGGCACCCCGGCGGGCAAACGGAGAGTTGCCGCCGCTCGGCGCCGTCGGTGTCCCCTTCGCCATAATTTGTTTGTGTAGTATCCAAACTAACCCCGTGTCAACCGTCACGTGATGGAATCTCCGGCGGAGGTCGGGAGGGAACCCGAAGGGTTCGCCCTCGTCACCGACGCGGGAGCATGCTGGTCAGGTGGACGAGGCCGCACTTCGCCGCCTGCTCGACGCCGTCCAGGTCGGTGCCGTCACAACCGACGACGCAATCGAGCGGTTGCGGCGCCTTCCTTTCGCCGACCTGGGGTTCGCGCGAGTCGACCACCACCGGGCACTGCGCCAGGGCATGGCGGAGGCCGTGTACGGACCAGGAAAGACGCCCGAGCAGTGCGCCGCCATCGTCGAGGAGCTGTTGAGCGCACCCGGCGACGGCCCGGTGTTGCTCACCCGCGCCAACGACGCCCAGGCCACCGTCGCCCTCGACCGCAACCCCGGCGGCGAGCGCACCGGCGCCACGCTGTGCTGGCGGCCGGCCGCCCCGCGCCCCGAGCGGATCGTCGTGTGCACCGCCGGCACCGCCGACCTCCCGGTCGCCGACGAGTGCGCCGTCACCCTCACCGCCCACGGGCTCCAGCCGGCCAGGCTCACCGACGTCGGCGTCGCCGGGGTCCACCGGCTGCTGGTCTCGGCCGACGAGGTGGCCGACGCCGACGCCGTCGTGGTCGTCGCCGGGATGGAGGGGGCACTGGCCAGCCTCGTGGGCGGCATCACCCCGGCGCCCGTGGTGGCCGTGCCCACCAGCGCCGGCTACGGGACCAGCTTCGGCGGGATCACGGCGCTGCTGGCCATGCTCTCGTCCTGCGCCGCCGGGCTCACCGTCGTCGGCATCGACAACGGCTTCGGGGCCGCCTGCGCCGTCCTGCGGATGCTGAAATGACCGGAGCGGGGGCCGCCCGGCCCGGCACCGTCGCCTGGTTCCACTGCTTCTCGGGGATCGCGGGCGACATGGCGTTGGGGTCGCTGCTCGACGCCGGGGCCGACCTCGACGAAGTGCGGAGCCTCCTGCGGCGGTTGCCGGTCGACGGCTGGCGGCTCGAGGCGGAGCCCGTCCTCCGGGGCGGCATCGCCGCCACCAAGGCGCAGGTGCACGTCGTCGAGTCGGCGGTCGTGCGCACCGCGTCGCACATCACCGGGATGGTCGAGGAGGCCCGGCTGCCCGAGCGGATCGCCCGGCGAGCCCTGGGCACGTTCCGGGCGCTGGCCGACGTCGAGGGGCAACTGCACCGACGGTCGCCCGAGCAGGTCCACTTCCACGAGGTGGGGGGACTCGACGCCATCGTCGACGTGGTCGGTACCGCCGCCGCGCTCGAGGTCCTGGGCGTCGACGCCGTCCACGCCAGCCCGGTGGCGACGGGCGCCGGCATGATCCGGTCCGCCCACGGGCTGCTGCCCAACCCGGCTCCCGCGGTGGTCGCCCTGCTGCGGGGCGCACCCACCCACGGGGTCGACGTCCCGGTCGAGCTCACCACCCCGACCGGTGCGGCGCTCCTGGCCGCCATGGTCGTGTCCTGGGGACCGCTGCCCGCCATGCGCATCGCCGCCACCGGGTTCGGCGCCGGCTCCCGGGAGATGGACGGGCGGCCCAACGTCGTCCAGGTCGTGGTCGGCGGGTCGCTCACGGGTGCTCATGTCTCGGACGGTGTCGGTCGACCCGGACGGGCACCGGGCCAGCCGGTGGTCCTGCTCGAGACCAACGTCGACGACGCCAGCGGCGAGGTGCTGGCCCACGCCATCGGTGCCCTGCTCGAGGCCGGCGCCCACGACGCCTGGGTGACGCCGATCGTGATGAAGAAGGGTCGGCCGGCCCACACGGTCAGCGTGCTGGCCGATCCTGTGCTGGCCGAGCAGGTGGCGGCGGTGCTGCTGGCCGAGACCGGCACCCTCGGGCTGCGGGGCACCACACTCGACCGCTGGCCCTCGGCCAGGATGGTCGACACCGTGGACGTCGACGGCCTGCCGGTCCGGGTCAAGATCAGCCCCGGCCGGGTCAAGGTCGAGCACGACGACGCGGCTCGCGTGGCACAGGTCCAGGGCCGTCCGTTGCGCGAGGTGCTGTCGCTGGCCGAGACCGAGGCCGGCCGCCGGGCGGCCGGCCGCTCGGCACCGGAGGACGCCGGCAACGACGACGGCGGCGAGCCGGCCTGAGCCCGGCGACGCGGCGGCGCTGCCGCCCAGAGCGTCAGCGGACAGGCACGTTCTCTTGGCTTACTTTGGTCAGCGCTGCTGCGAGGCCCAGCTGTTGAGCGGCGACCCAACAACAAATTCCCACGCGGGGTGCCCTTCGGAGCACCTATCCGCTGGGCCTCTACGCGGCTGCCTCGCCCGCCGACGAACCCGGGCAGGTCTCGAGCGGCGTGCCCTCGGCGCCGCAGAAGTACACGGGCCCGGGGACGGGGACCACCTCCTCCTCGGGGACCCGCTCGGGGTTCCGCACGGTCGCCCAGGCGACCAGGCCCCCGGCGGCCGCCAGCACGGCCGTGACCAGCATCGCCACCTGGAAGCCGTCCGAGAACGTCTCGGGGCGCAGGAAGTCGTCGCCCGTCAGGCCCACGGCCACCGGCAGCACCGCCACCGCCACCAGCTGGGCGGCACGCGACACGGTGGTGTTCACTCCCGACGCCACCCCGGCGTGGCGGTCGTCCACGGATCCCAGCGCGGTGGAGGTCAGCGGGGCCACCGTGGTGGCGAGCCCCAGGCCCATGACGATGACGGCGGGCAGCACGCCGGTCACGTAGCCGACGCCCGCCTCTATGCCGGTCATGAGCAGTATCCCCACGGCCACCAGCAGGGGACCCACCGTCATCTGCAGCCGCGGGCCGATGCGGGCGGCGAGCGCCCCGGAGCGGGCGGACAACGCCAGCATCAGTCCCGTGATCGGCAGGGTCGCGGCCCCCGCCTCAAGCGCCGAGTAGCCGAGCACCTGCTGCAGCTGCAGGGTGAGCAGGAAGAACACCCCACCCAGCGCCGCGTACACGGCCGCCGTGACGAGGTTGGCGGCACGGAACTGGGCGGATCTGAAGATGTCCAGCGGCAGCATCGGGTGGCGGCTGCGGGATTCCACCACCACGAAGGCCGCCATCGCTGCGACCCCGGCCACGAGGCTGAACACCACGCTGGGCGCGGTCCAGCCGCGGTCGCCGGCGGCGATGAGTCCCCAGCTCAGCGCACCGAGCGAGACCCCCACCAGCACGGCGCCCGTCCCGTCGATCCGGCGATTTGCACGAGGGTCGAACGATTCGGGCACATGCCGGGCGGTGATGGCGATCACCACCGCCGCCAGCGGCAGGTTGATGAGGAAGATCCAGCGCCAGGAGGCGCTGTCGACCAGCCAGCCGCCGACGAAGGGGCCCACGGCCGCGGCCACGCCCGACAGACCCGACCAGGCGCCGATCGCGCGGGGCCGGTCCTCCGGTCTGAAGCTGGCCTCGAGGATGGCGAGGCTTGCGGGAGTGAGCAGCGCGCCACCGATCCCCTGGGCAACGCGGCCGAGCACCAGCGCCGCGTCGTTGGGCGCCAGGGCGCACGCCACCGATGCCAAGGCGAAGACGACGACGCCGGCCTGGAACACCCGCTTGCGGCCGAACAGGTCGCCGAGCGACCCGCCCAGCAGGATCAGCGCCGATAGCGTCACCAGGTAGCCGTTGAGCACCCATTGGAGCCCGGCGACGCTGGTGTCGAGGTCCTCGCCGATGTGGGGCAGCGCGACGTTGACCACCGTGGAGTCGAGGAAGGCGATTCCCGAGCCGAGCGTCGTGGCCGCCACCACCCAGCGGCCCTGCGCGGAGGCGAACTCCAGCCCCACGTCGCCGACGGACTCGGGAGCGGTCAGTGCCCTATCCCGCCTCTCCCGATGCGAACCGCTCGAGCACGCGGCGCCCCAAGGACGACGCCCACTGCTTGGCCGGGGAGCCTTCGGGCGCCTCGATCAGCACGTAGAAGGCCCTCCCCGCGCCCCGCACGTAGAGCATCCCGTCCTGGTAGACGGCGGCGTCGCCCAGTCCGGGGACGACCTCGCCCGCCCCGAGCAAGGCCACCATCCACTCGTACCAGGTGACGGGGTCGAAGGGGGTGTCCGCGTCCACCGCGTGGCCGGCATGGACGCCGAACGACCACGAGCGCCGGTGGCCGTCCTCGGCATCGAACCGCACGCCCAGGTCGTCGTCGGTGTAGGTGAGCGATGGGCCGCCCACCGGGACACCGGTGAGGGCCACGACCTCGTCGTGGGTGATCAGCGAGTACGGGTCGGGGGCACCGAGCGCCATCGCCGCCTTGGCGATCTCGATGTCGTGCTCGTGGGGGTCGACCGCGTGCACGCCGTGGATGGCATCGGCGTCCTGGATGACGCCGTGCTCCTGGAGCTTGGCTCGCGCCGCCTCGGCGGCGTCCCGGAACCGTTCAGCGAACCCCACGCGCCGGCAAGGATACGGCCCGGCATCCAGGAAATCTCACGTCGGGTGACGAAAGTGGCGCGCTCGGCCGGCCTCGCGACGCGCCGCGAGCGCGCGGTCGGCGAAGTCGGCCAGCGAACCGACGTGATGGTGGTCGCCGCGACACAGTCCGAGGGGATCGACGTGCACCGCGACCATGCCCACCGCCGCCGCTCCAACGGCGTCGTACCAGCCGCTGTCGCTGACGCGGCAGATGCGGTCGGCTGGCAGGGACAGGGCGGCGGCGGTCGTCAGGAACGTCGCCGGATGGGGCTTGGCCACACCCAGCACGCCCGAGTCCGTGATGTGCTCGACGGGAACGCCCGGACCGCCCCCGATCTGCAGGACCCGACGACGGCGGATGCGTTCAGCCACCGTGCCGTCGGAGTTGCTGGTGACGGCCAAGCGCAGGCCGGCGGCGGCCAGCCGGCAGCACACCGCCGACGTCGAGGCTCACCGCATCGAACGTCGGCGGTGCCGCCCGGTCGTCGTGCATCCGGTCACCCTCCCGCTGGCCGGGGGCATCTACGAGTCCGACGCTACTTTGTCGATGTGAACGCACCCGATCGCCTCTACTTCCGCCAGTTGCTCTCGGGGCGCGACATCGCCCGCAGCGACCCGGTGGCCCGCCAGATGGTCAACTTCGTCTACCTGGTGGGCGACCGCGAGACCGGCGAGGCGGTGGTCGTCGACGCCGCGTACGACGTGCGGGGGATCCTCGACGTCGCCGCCGCGGACGGCATGAAGGTCACCGGGGCGCTGGTGACGCATTACCACCAGGATCATGTCGGCGGCGACATGATGGGCTACCAGATCAGCGGCATTCGTGAGCTGCTCTCGCTCAACCCCGTGCCGGTCCACGTCCAGGGCGACGAGGCCCACGGGGTCCGGCGGGTGACCGGCGCCGCTGAGACCGACCTGGTGCGCCACCGCAGCGGCGACGTCGTGGACGTCGGCGCCGTCGGCATCGAGCTGATCCACACGCCCGGGCACACCCCCGGGAGCCAGTGCTTCTTCGTGGACGGGCGCTACCTGGTGTCGGGCGACACCCTGTTCCTCGAGGGCTGCGGCCGCACCGACCTTCCCGGCGGCGACCCGGCCCAGCTCTACGACAGCCTCACGCACAGGCTGGCCAGGGTGCCGGACGAGACGGTGCTGTTCCCGGGCCACCTCTACTCCGCCGAGCCGTCGGCCACCATGGGCGAGACGCGGCAGTGGAACTACGTGTTCAAGCCGCGTTCCGAGGCCGAGTGGCTCGCCATGTTCGCGGGCTGACGGCGACTCCGCGCAGGTTCCAGATCGGCCGGGCGCTACAGCCGGCCGAGGACGTTCCGGCCCCGGGGCGACAGCCGGTAGCCGACCTCCAGGCTCTCCGTCAGGCCGAGTTGCTTCAGCTTGCGCACGTCCGTCTTGAACGGCTGCGTCTCCCGGCCCAGCGAGGCGGCCAGATCGGCCGCCCGTACGGCCGGCCGCGCCGCGATGAGGCGCAGGACCGTCTCCGTCCAGGGGCCGTGGCCGCTGGCGCGGTCGAGGTGCGCCAGCCGGGCACGGAGGCGCGCCATCTCGTCCTCGGGGACGTCGGCATCCTCGCGCAGCGCCACCCGGGGGTCGGCGCCCGCGTGGTGGAAGGCGATGCGGTAGAGGGTCCCGTCGGGGTGGCGGTCCAGCTCGGCCAGCAACTCGGCCCGGTCGCGGTACCCGGCGCGGAGGGCCTCGTCCCGGGTGATGTCGCCGACGTCGACGACGTCGACCGCATCGATGGCCAGCACCCCGGCCGGCGTGAGCTGCGTGCCCCCCGCCTTGACGCCCGCCCGCCGCCAGCGGCGGAACGCCAGCTCGACCGATCCGTCCGCCAGACCGGACCAGAACCGCTGCGGGAACAGCATCTCGGCACGGTAGCGGCGGCCGGGCAACGCCGGGACGCCCTCCCGATCAAGCGTTTGGTTGCGTAGCCTGCGCTCGACGGCACGACCAGGGGGACGAGCGGGATGCGCACCGAGATCTGCGACCGGCTGGAGATCGAGTTCCCGATCTTCGCCTTCAGCCATTGCCGCGACGTGGTGGCCGCCGTGACCAAGGCCGGCGGGCTGGGGGTCCTGGGGGCGGTGGGCTTCGAACCCGAGCAGCTCGACGCCGAGCTGGCGTGGCTCGACGAGCAGGTGGGCGAGCGGCCCTACGGCGTCGACATCGTCATCCCCAGCAAGTACGAGGGCATGGACCTCGACATGGGCGCCGAGCAGCTCGAAGCCGAGCTGGCCAGGCACATCCCGCAGGAGCACCGCGACTTCGGCGCCAAGCTGCTCGCCGACCACGGGGTGCCGCAGCTGCCCCCCGACCAGAAGCACCACGAGCTGCTGGGCTGGACCACCGCCACGGCCGAGCCACAGGTCGAGGTCATCCTCCGGCACGACAGGGCGCGCCTGGTCGCCAACGCGCTGGGCACGCCGCCGGCCGACGTGGTGGCCCGGATCCAGTCCGCCGACAAGCTGGTGGGCGCGCTGTGCGGGTCGGTCCGCCACGCCCTGAGCCACCGCGAGGCCGGGCTCGACTTCGTCGTGTGCCAGGGCACCGAGGGCGGGGGGCACTGTGGTGAGGTGGCGTCTGTGGTGCTGTGGCCCCAGGTCGTCGACGCGGTCGACCCGCTGCCGGTGCTGGCGGCGGGGGGCATCGCCAACGGCCGCCAGGTGGCGGCGGCGATGGCCATGGGAGCCGCCGGCGTGTGGACAGGCTCGCTGTGGCTCACGGTCGAGGAGGCCGACGTGCCCCCGGGGCAGATGCGGAGCTATCTCGACGCCACCAGCCACGACACCGTCCGGTCGCGCTCGTTCACCGGCAAGCCGTGCCGCATGCTCCGCAACGACTGGACCGACGCCTGGGAGGGGCCCGACTCCCCGGGGCCGCTGCCCATGCCCCTGCAGATGATGGTGGCCCTGGACGCCGTCCAGCGGGGTCACAGCTACCCCGAGGCCGCCAAGGATGTGAACTTCAACCCGGTCGGCCAGGTGGTGGGGATGATGAACCGCGTCGAGCGGTCGGCCGAGGTCGTTCAGCGCCTGGTCGACGAGTACCTCGACGCCTGCGAACGGCTCACCGACCTCAACCAGGGGGCGCTGGCCTGACGGCCGCCTCGATCAGTTTCGGTCGCGACCCCAGGGCACGCTCGACTCCGGCCCCTCGCGCAGCGGATCGGAGCCCCCCGGCGGCGACGAGTCGTCGCCGTGGTCCCGCTCGCGGGCGCCCTCGCGGCGGGCCTCGTCCTCGTCGACGTCGGGCTGGCGGGTGCGCTGGTCGTCCCTCATCCGACGCGGGTCGCCGTAGAGGATGGGGTCGCCACCCTCGGACGCAGGGCTCGGGCGGGCTCCGCCGCTGCCGGGGACCCGCCGACGTGTGACGGGCACCTCGAGCCCGGACTCGGCCGCCCGCTGCTGACGGCGGCGGCGCCTGACCTCCCGGACCCGGTCACGCAGCCCGATTCGCTCGCGGGATGGCGGCAACCCGGCGGGCCCCGCCTGACCCAGCCGCTCCCAGCCGGGCTGGGTCGGACCCTGCTTGGCCACCACCATGTCGACCAGGTACTTGTTGAAATCCATCGGCTTGGACACCCCGGTGAGGTCGCGCAGGCCGGAGTCCTCGTTGGCGGACTCGATGTGGAGGGTGGCGAAGCCCAGCATCCGGCCCAGCCAGCTCTGGTCGAACGTCAGGTCCGTGACGCGCATCCACGGGATCGAGTGGACCCGACGGGTCAAGATGCCGGAGACACGCATGATGCGGACGTTGGTGATGACGTAGCTCGTGTACCGCTCGCCCAACCGTATGAGGACCAGCACCAGCAGGACGATGGCCAGCAGCAGGAAGGTGAGCAGGACCGCGGTCAGTGAGCCGTTGAGGACCACGCCCACGAACAACCCGGCCGCGATGAACAGGCCCAGCACGAGGAGGATGTGCTCGGTGACGAACGCCTGGAACGACGGGTGGTCGTTGTGGATCATCCGCTCGTCGGTGCCGAGGTACTCCTCGATGATCTCGTCGGGCAGCGGCAGCCACGCGCGCCGCCAGGCGCCCAACCGGTTGCGGACGCGGGTGCGACGGCGGGGCTTGCCGGCCGGGGGTTCGGGCCCGGCCGGCCCCGACTCTCGCGACTGCCCGGGCAGGTGGCCCGTGTACGGGTCGGGCGCGTACCGCGGATAGGAGGGCTCGAGCGTGCCACCCAAGGCGTCGCGCTCGCGACGCCGGCGGCCGGTCACTCCGTGAGGCCTCGCACGAATTCGGTACCCCGGTCGAGGGCATCTTCCAGCCAGGATCCGACGGTCCCGAGGAAATCGCCGAATGCATCGGCCGTGCCGGAAGGGTTCTGCCAGATAGATACGAGCAGGAACAGGGCGGCGATGAAGAGCAAGGCTCTTGTCCAACTCATCTCATCGGTCCTCCGGATCATGGCCGTTCCCGCGCGGGCGGGAAAAGCCGCGGCAAATCCTACCGATGTGATTCTCTCCATTCAATAACGAGATGGGTTGAGATCAGTCGGGTGAGGCTCCCTATGAAGCGTACTCCCGCTCCTCCTCTGCGGCCATGGCCCGCCCGGCTTTCAACTGAAACGGGACGATGCCGCCCGGTGCAAACCGATCGCGATGGGCCCGGTCAGCCCTCTGGGCCCTCGAAGCGGTAGCCCATGCCGGGCTCGGTGATGAAGTAGCGGGGGCGGGACGGGTCCGGCTCGAGCTTCCGGCGGATGTGCGCCATGTGCACCCGGAGGTAGTTGGTCTCCTCGCCGTACTGCGGGCCCCACACGTCCCGCAGCAGCTGGCGCTGGGACACGAGCTTGCCGGCGTTGCGGACGAGCACCTCGACCAGCCCCCACTCGGTGGGTGTGAGCCGGACCTCGCCCTCGGGCCCCGTCACTCCGGCCCGACCCCCACCCTCCGGCCCGACCCCCGCCCGCCTCCCCGCGGCGGCGTCGGCCTCTGGCCGACTCGTGGCCGCTGATGGCGTCGGTCTGCCGACCGACGCTGTCACCTTCTTCGCCGCCAGGTCGACGGTGAAGTCGGGCGTCTCCACCAGGGCGCTCTCGGGCGCGGGGGCGATGCGACGCAGGGCGGCGCGCAGGCGGGCCAGCAGCTCGTCCATCCCGAACGGCTTGGTCACGTAGTCGTCGGCGCCGGCGTCGAGGGCCGCGACCTTGTCGGCCTCGGCGCCCCGGGCTGACAGGATGATGATCGGGACCGCGGTCCACCCCCGCAGCCCCTCGATCACCTCGATGCCGGATATGCCGGGCAGGCCGAGGTCGAGGATGACGGCGTCGGGCCGGTGGCGCGCTGCCAGCCGCAACGCCTCCTCGCCGGTCGGGGCCAGGTCGACCTGATAGCCACGGGCACGCAGGTTGGTGCCGAGCGCCCGTAGCATGGGCGGCTCGTCGTCGACGACCAGCACCCGGCTCGGTGCGGCACTCCCGGCCGCCGCGCTCACGTCGCGACCTCCAGCTCGATCGTCATCGTCGTCCCCCCACCCGGGGTGTCGTCGACGACGAGCTCACCGCCCATGGCGTGGGTGAACCCACGGGCGACCGCCAGCCCCAGCCCGACACCAGAGACATGGCCGCCGCGGTCGCCGGCGACGACTCCCCGTGACGGGCTGTCCCCCAGGCGCTGGAACGGCTGGAAGATCCGCTCGCGCTCCGGGGGCGGGATGCCGGGGCCACGATCGACGACCCGGATCAGCACCTTGGAACCCACCTCGCCGGCCTCGACCCGCACCGGTGACGCCTCGGGCGCGTGGGCCACGGCGTTGTCCACCAGGTTGGCCACCACCCGCTCGAGCAGCGTCGGGTCGGCCCGCACCGGAGGCAGCGACTCGGGCACGTCGACCTCCACCTTGGATGCCCGCTCCCCCAGGCCCGCCAGGGCCGCGGGGACGACCTCCTCGAGGCCGACGGGGCGCGTCCTCGGTGCCACGGCGCCGGCCTGGATCCGGCTCATGTCGAGCAGGTTCGCGACGAGCGTGGTGAGCCGATCGGTCTCGTCCTCGATGGTGCGCAGGAACTCGCGGCGATCGACATCGGACCAGGCGACGTCGAGCTGGCGCAGGCTGCTGGCGGACGCCTTGATCCCCGCCAATGGCGTGCGCAGGTCGTGGGACACCGCCTGGAGCAGCGCGCTCCGCAGCTCGTCGGCCTCCGCCAGGGCGGTGGCCCGAGCGGCCTGGGCGCTTATCCGGCGTCGGTCGATGGCGGCCGCCAACTGGGCCGCGAAGGCGTTGAGGACGCGTTGGTCCTCGGCCGCCAGGTCGCTTCCTGTCACCGCCAGCACCAGGTCGGGCGCCAGCGGGCGCACCTGATCGGCCTCCTCCGGGGTCCGGGCGGCGGTCTCGCCCGCCGCCGTCTCCACCTGCCAACGGTCGCCGTCGGTCCTGCGAAGCAACGCCACCCCGCCCAGCCCGAACGCCCGCCGCAGGTTGTCGACGAGCACCGGCAGCGGATCGGGCTCGGCCACCGTTCCCGCCATCCCGGCCAGCGTCTCGGCCTCGGCCGCCGCCCGGGTGGCCTCGGCCGCGCGGCGCGCGGCCGCGGACACGAACGCGCTGACCACCCCGGCCACGATCAGGAACACCACCAGCGCCACGAGGTTCTCGGCCTCGGCGATGGTCCACGTGTGGAAGGGCGGGGTGAACAACCGGTTCACCACCAGGAAGGCCGCCAGTGCCGACACCATCGCCGGCACCAGGCCGCCGAGCGCGGCCACGACGACCACCAGGACCAGGTAGAGCAGCAGGATCGTGGGCAAGCCCACGTCGCTGCGCATCGGGACCAGCACGGCGGTGAGCGCTGGGATCCCGGCGATGGCTGTCAGCCAGGCCAGCAGGCGACGGCGCGGCGACAGCGTGACACGACGGCGCACGCGGGGCACCGCCCGGTCCTCCTCCCTGTCGCCCGCCTCCTGCGAGATCACGTGCACGTCGATGTGCCCCGACAGGCGCACCACGCGGTTGATCACCGAGCCGCGGGTCAGCTCCGCCCAGCGCGACCGCCGGCTGGCGCCGAGCACGAGCTGCGTGGCGTTCTCGGCCCGGGCGAACTCCACCAGCGCGGCGGCGATGTCGTTGCCGGCGGTCTCGTGGTAGGTGCCGCCCATCTCCTCGAGGAGCCGGCGCTGGTGGTCGACGGTGTCGTCCGCACCCACGAGGCCGTCGTCGGACCGCACGTGCACGCCCAATAGCTCGCCGTGCGCCCGCTGGGCGATGCGCGCCGCCCGCCGCACCAGAGCGTCGGCGCTCGGGGCGCCGGTGATCGCCACCACCACCCGCTCCCTCGTCTCCCAGGGTTCGGTGATGCCGTGGCGCGCGCGGTACTCCTCCAGGGCGTCGTCGACCCGGTCCGCGACCCACAGCAGCGCCAGCTCACGCAGCGCCGCCAGGTTGCCCGGCCGGAAGTAGTTGGCCAGGGCGGCATCGATCTTCTCGGGGGCGTAGACGTTGCCGTGGGCCATCCGGCGGCGCAGCGCCTCGGGCGTCATGTCGACGAGCTCGATCTGATCGGCGGCCCGGACGATCTGGTCGGGCAGGGTCTCGCGCTGACGCACGCCGGTGATGCGCTCAACGACGTCGTTGATCGACTCGAGGTGCTGGATGTTGAGCGTGGAGATCACGTCGATGCCGGCGTCGAGCAGCACCTGGACGTCCTCCCAGCGCTTGGCGTGCTGTGACCCGGTCACGTTGGTGTGCGCCAGCTCGTCGACCAGTGCCTGCTCGGGGCGCCGGGCCAGGACGGCGTCGAGGTCCATCTCCTCGAGGGCCGTGCCGCGGTACTCGATGACCCGCCGGGGCACGACCTCGAGGTCGCCGATCTGCTCGGCGGTGTGGGCCCGGCCGTGTGCCTCGACGTAGCCCACCACGACGTCGGTGCCGCGCGCCTTGCGGCGGCGGCCCTCGTTGAGCATGGCGAAGGTCTTGCCCACGCCCGGCGCCGCCCCGAGGTACACGCGCAGCGTGCCGCGGCTCACGGCTCCATGGTGCCTTGATTCCGTTCTGTCAGCGCTCAGGTACCGCATTGGGTGTGAGCGCTGGCAGAAACGCAGTCGAGAGCCAGGTTGAGCTCCAGCGAGGCCACCCACCCACACAGGACGGAGGCTGCGCCACGCGGACCAGCGCTGAGCGACCCGTGCCCCGGTCGACCCCCGACGCGCTCGTCGACACCAGCGTGGCCGTCCCCCTCGTGGTGGCCGACCACACGGCACATGCCGCCGTGAAGCGGGCGGTCGGCGGACGCCGGCTCGGCCTGTGTGGGCACGCGGCCGTCGAGACGTATTCGGTGCTCACGCGCCTGCCGCCGCCGGCGCGCCGCGCGCCGGCCGCCGTGAGGGAGGTCCTCGCCCGCCGGTTCCCGGCGTCGCGGTTCCTCGATGCCGCCGCCGCTGCTGACCTGCACGATCGTCTGGCGTCGCTCGGCATTGCCGGCGGGTCGGCCTATGACGCCCTCGTCGGGGCCGCCGCCGCCCAGCACGGGCTGACGCCGGTCACCCGCGACCGGCGGGCGTTCGAGACCTATCGCCTGCTCGACGTCACGGTCGAGCTCATGGGGTTGACCAAAGGGTGACCGTCAGAGCCGGGCCTCGAGGATCAGGTTGAGCGGCGTCTCGGCCGCCCGGCGGAACCGGGTGTAGCCCGCCTCCTCGAAGACGCCGCGGAGCTTGTCCTCGCCGGCCTGCGCGCCGAGGCCGAGGCCCACCTCCTGTGACAACGAGTTGGGCGTGCAGATGACCGACGAGACCGTGTACAGCATCGCCGCCATGGGATTGTCGCTGAGGTTCGTGGTCCGCTCACCGAGGGCGAAGGGTTCGACCAGCAGGATCGTGCCGTCGTCCGCCAGGTGCTCCCGGGCGTAGCTGGCGATGCCCACCGGGTCGCCCATGTCGTGCAGGCAGTCGAAGAAGCAGATCAGGTCGTAGGTCCCGTCGTAGCCCTTGGCGTCGGCGACACCGAAGATCGTGCGCTCCGAGACGCCGACCTCCCGGGCCCGCGCCCGGGCGGTCTCGATCGACGGGGCGTGGTAGTCGAACCCGTGCACCTCCGCTTCGGGGAAGCTCTCGGCGATCACGACCACCGACGCCCCGTGGCCGCAGCCCACGTCGGCCACCTTCCCACCCGCGTCCAGCTTGCCGGCCACGCCGTCGAGCGCTCCGATCCAGTTGGGCAACTCCGCCCGGTAACCGGTGCGGAAGAACCATTCGGTCCCGGCGAACAGGCGCGGGTGGTGATCGCCCCAGGCCAACGCGCCGTCACCGCGGAACGCCGTGGTGAACTTGTCGATGTCCATGAAGATGGAGCCGAACGCGTTGATCGCCCGGGCCACGAAGGCGGGCGAATCGTCGTCGGCCAGGGTCATCGTCGCCTCGGGGGACAGGGTGTAGCGATCGCCACCGGCGTCGTAGTCGACGAGCCCGCCGGCCACCTGCCCGTCGAGCCATTCGCGGACGAGGCGCGGGTGGCAGCCCGCGCCATCGGCGACCTCGTCGGCCGTGAGGGGCCCGGCACCGGCCAGCGCCCGGTAGAGGCCGAGCTCGTCGCCCAGCCAGACGCCGAGGCACAGGGCGCTGCCCGTCATGTAGCCGACCATCCGGCCCATGAACTCTTCGAGCCTCGCCTGGTCGACGTTGTCCGTCTCGGTCGATGTCATCTCCGCCTCGCTTTCGTGATCGGCCGCGCCGCCGGCGACCGGGTTCCCGCCACCTCGCCCTGGCCACTTGGCTGGGGCGCTTGACTTGGGCTAGTGTCCAATACATACGCCCAAGTGTCAAGACTAGGATCAAGCGATGGCCCGAGCCTGGCAGCACAGCGAGGTGAGCGAAGCCCGCCAGCAAGCCACCGAGGCCCTGCTGGACGCGGCCGAGCGGCTGCTGTTCGAGGTCGGGTACGCCGGCGTCACCACCCGCCGGGTGGCCGAGGAGGCGGGCATCCGCCACGGGCTCGTCCACTACTACTTCGGCTCGATGGAGGAGCTGCTCACGCAGACCCTCGAGCGGTTCGCCGACCGGCTGGCCGAGCCCCTGGCCGACCTCTACGCCGATCCCAGCCTCGATTTCGCCGAGAAGTGGCGCATCGGCGCACAGTTCTTCGTCGACGAACCGACGGTGCGATTCCCCAAGATCCTGCTGGAGCTGTCGGCCCTCTGCTGGAACTCGCCGCCGCTGCGCAGCCGCATCGCCGACGTGCACGCTCGCTTCCGGACCATCTTCGAGCCGACGGTTGCACAGGCGCTGCGGGACTACGGCCTGGAGGACCCCGGGTTCCCGCTGACCGCCGTCGTCGCCCTGCTCACCAGCTTCCAGCTGGGCTTGGTGGTCGAGCGGCTGTCCGGGGTCGAGACCGGCCACGCCGAGCTGCTCGGCTCGATCCAGGGCTGGCTCGACGCCTTGGAGTCCCGCCGCGGCTGACTGCGGGATTGGTTCACAGGAACTCGTAGTCCGCAGGGTTGGGCTCGCGGGTCTCGCGCCAGTAGTCGAGCAGCGAGAACGGCCAGTTCTGGGTAATGCGGCCCTTGGCGTTCTTGTACCAGGTGTTGACCGTCGACACCCCCCACGCCATGTTGCGGTTGCCCTCGTCGATGCGCCGGTTGTAGGCATCGTGCACGTCGGGGCGGACGTCGAGCGCCCGATGGCCCGGCCGGCTGAACAGCAGCTCCAGGCACCCGAGCACGTAGTGCACCTCGCACTCCGAGAAGTACGTGATGCTGCCGTTGATGACGATGTTGGTGTTGGGCCCGTAGAGCAGGAACAGGTTGGGGAAGCGCGGCACGGTGATCCCGAGGTAGGCGCGGGCGTCGCCGTCCCAGTGCTCGTGGAGCTCGACGCCACCGCGGCCGACAACCTTCATCGGCATGAGGAACTGCGAGGCGGTGAAGCCGGTCCCGTAGACGATCACCTCCACCTCGTGATGTACACCGTCGACCGTCGTCACGCCCGTGGGGGTGATCTGCTCGACGCCGCCGGTGATCAGCTCGACGTTGTCGCGCTGGAGCGCCTGCGGCCACACCCCGTTGTCCCGCACGATCCGCTTGGCGAACGGTGGGTACGTGGGCAGCACCCGGTCGATCAGCTCCGGGGTCCCGGCGAAGGCCAGCTGGATGTAGCCCGTGAGCAGCTGGCGGGCGGTGTCGTTGAGCGGGCTCACCGACGCCCCGTCGGTCGTCCAGGAGGGGTCGACCCGCGCCGCCGGCAGCACGCCCTCGGCGTACTGCCAGAACAGCCAGAAGCGGTACCACTGGGTGTAGCCGGGCACGTGGCGGAACAGCCACTGCTTCTGGGCGGAGACCTCGCGGTGGTAGTCCTCGGTGGGGACCAGCCACGGCGGCGTGCGTTGGAAGACCAGCAGCTCGTCGACCTCGGGCGCGATCTCGGGGACGAGCTGGACGGCACTGGCCCCGGTCCCGATGACCGCCACCCGCTTGCCCTCGAGATCCACGTCGTGGCGCCAGCGCGCGGAGTGGAACGACGGGCCCTCGAAGGTCTCGCGCCCCGGGATCGACGGGAACGACGGGCGGTTCAGCTGGCCGACGGCGCTGATGACGGCCTGCGCCTCGAGGGTCTCCTCGCCCTCCGACGTGCGCAGGCACAGGGTCCACGAGCCGCTGTCGTCGCTCCACTCGGCCGACGTCACCTCGGTGTCGAAGCGGATGTGCTCGCGCAGCCCGAAGCGATCGCTGCACGTCTGGAAGTAGTCGAGCAGCACCTCCTGCGTGGAGTAGTGCTGCGGCCAGTCCTCCCGCTGGGCGAACGAGTAGCTGTAGAAGTGGTTGGCCACGTCGACCCGGCACCCCGGATAGGTGTTCTCCCACCAGGTCCCGCCGACCTCGGGATCCTTCTCGAGGATCACGAACGGCACGCCCGCCTGCCGGAGCCGGTAGGCGGCCACGATGCCGGACATGCCGGCGCCGACGACCGCCACCCGGAAGGGCGTGTCCGGCGCCAGCTCGCCGAGGTCCCAGTCGGGCGCCCGCAGATCGTCGCCGTGCACCGAGAGCTCCTCGAGGAAGAGCGGGAGGTAGTCCTCGACCATGTGGTCACCCACCACGAAGGCGAGGATCCGGCGCATGGCGTCGTCGTCCGGCGGCGGCGCGGCGACGCTGCCCTCGTCCCGGAACCGGGCCAGTGCCTCGAACGCCAGCTGCCGGGCCAGCACCAGGCGGTCGCCGTCGACCCCGCCGTCGGGCTCGAGCAGGCGGGTCGGGTCCGGCCGCAGCTCCTCACGCAGCACCGACAGGTCGCCGGTGGCGTAGGCGACGGCCGCCAGCAGCGGGATCACGCCCGCATGGGACAACGCATCCCTGATGGCGTCGTCGTCGACGTCGATGGGTGCGGGAGGTTCCGAGAAGCGCATCGCCCGGATTGTGGCATGCGGATAACGGGCGTTCTCAGTCGGAGGACGGCACGATGGCGCGAGGCTGTCGATCGGGGCCCACCCGTTCGTCGTCACCATGACGAGCGACGGTCGCTCGAACGAGGAGGATGGTCACGATGCGCTACCTCGCACTGCTGGGCGGCGACGAGGCGGCAAGCCCCGCCCCCGGCACGCCCGAGTTCGACACGATGATGCAGGGGTACGTCCGGTTCGGCGAGACGGCGGCCGAGGCCATCGTCGGGGGCGAGGCTCTCGAGGAGGCTGCCACCGCCACCACGATCCGGCACGGCGACGGTGAGGCGCTGGTGACGGCGGGCCCGTACACCGAAACGGTCGAGGCCCTCGGTGGGCTGTACGTGCTGGAGGCCGACACGCTGGACGACGCCATCGAGCTGGCCCGGCAGATCCCCGCCGCCCTCGACGGCTGGGTGAGCCTCCGTCCGATGGTCGAGTGGTTCGACACGGGCCAGCCGGCTGGCGGCGCCGGTGAGGCGGTGCGCTACGTCGCGTTCATCTACGGCAAGGCGGCCGAGGGCGACCAGCCCGGCACCCCGGGCTGGGACGAGGGGCTCGCGGCGCACCAGCGGTTCATGGATGCGGTCGGTGACGCCGTGCAGGCCGGCGGGGCGCTGCATCCCATCGCCACCGCCACCACCGTGCAGGTGCGGGACGGTGAGGTGATCGTCAGCGACGGCCCGTTCGCCGAGTCGGCCGAGGTGGTCGGCGGGTTCTACGTGCTGTCGGCCGCCGACCGGGGCGCGGCGCTGGCCGTGGCCCGGCAGATCCCGGCGGAGGCGATCGAGCTGCGGCCCGTCATGGAGGTCGGCGGCTGACCCCGGCGCACCGCGTCCTGGAGCGGGCGTTCCGCGCCGAGTCGGGGCGGGTGCTGGCCACGCTGGCCCGGCAGCTGGGCGACCTGGACGCCGCGGAGGACGCGGTCCAGGAGGCGTTCGTCGAGGCGATGCGCACCTGGCCGCGCCGCGGCGTCCCCGACAACCCCGGCGCCTGGATCACGACCACTGCCCGCAACCGGGCCCTCGACCGGGTGCGGCGCGAGTCACGGCGGGAGGCGAAGGAGAAGGTGGCTTCGACGCTGTACTTCCCGCTCTCGGCGCTTCGCGCCGGGCCGCTCGGGCCCGGGGGGGCCGGGACCGACCCCGAACCGAGCGAGCCGCCCAACCCGTTCGGCCCGGGCGGGGAGGCCGAGCCGGAGCCGGCAGACGACCAGCTCCGGTTGATCTTCACCTGCTGCCATCCCGCCCTGGCGCCCGCCGCCCAGGTCGCCCTGACGCTGCGCCTGGTGTGCGGGCTCCAGACCGTCGAGATCGCCCGGGCTTTCCTCCAGCCCGAGGCCACGGTCGCCCAACGCCTGGTGCGGGCGAAGACCAAGATCCGCACCGCCGCCATCCCCTTCCGGGTGCCACCGGCCCACCTGCTGCCCGAGCGGTTGCCCCCGGTCCTGGCCTGCATCTACCTCGTGTTCGCGGAGGGGTACGCCGCCACCGCGGGTGACGAGCTGGTGCGCCGCGAGCTGTGCGACGAAGCGATCCGGCTCGGCCGGCTGGCGGTCGAGCTCATGCCCGATGAGCCCGAGGCCCGGGGCCTGCTGGCGCTGCTGCTGATGCAGGACAGCCGGCGCGACGCCCGGGTGTCGGCGGGCGGCGACCTGGTGCTGCTCGAGGACCAGGACCGGAGTCGCTGGGACCACGAGCGCATCGCCGAGGGCACGGCGGAGCTCGAGCGGGCGCTGCTACGCCGCCGACCGGGCCCCTACCAGCTCCAGGCCGCCATCGCCGGCCTGCACGCCACCGCCTCGTCGTGGGCGGACACCGATTGGCCCCAGATCTCCGCCCTTTACGGCGAGCTGGCCCGGGTGGCTCCGTCCCCGGTGGTCGAGCTGAACCGGGCGGTGGCGGTGGCGTTCGCCGAGGGGCCGGCGGTGGGGCTGGGGGTGGTCGACGCCGTCGCCGACGACCCCCGCCTGGCCCGGATGCACCTGCTGCCGGCGACGCGCGCCGACCTGCTCCGGCGCCTCGGCCGGCGGAACGAGGCCGCGGACGCCTACCGCGCCGCCCTGGACCTGGCCCGCACGCGCCCCGAGCGGGCCTTCCTGCGGCGGCGCCTCGACGAGGTGGCCGGCGCGTGACACACGAGACTCGAACTTGCGGTGGTTACCGACGCCATAGGGGCCCGAACCACCACAAGTTCGAGGGTCAAGGAACGATCCCGAGCCGGGCCAGGACGTCCTCGGCCGCCACGCTGCCCGGCGGCCGGCCCTCGGCCGCCATCCGGTTGGCGAGCCGTTGGAGCAGGTCGTTGACCGGGGTCGGCACCCGGTGGAGCCGGCCGAGCAGCACGATCTCGCCGGTGAGGTAGTCGGTCTCGACGCTGCGCAGGCCCCGGGCGAGGCTCTGCCACGACGATCCGCCCTGGCGCTCG
>JBOGHG010000045.1:0-21470 GCA_050744525.1 Acidimicrobiales bacterium
TCGTCAGTCGCCGGCGATCCGGCAGGGCGCATCGAGAACGCGTACAGGCCCGCCGCGAGGGGCATGTACTCCGACACCTGCCCGTACCCCAGCTTGGGCAGCACGAGCTGCTCCTTGCCGTCGAAGCCGGTGGCGTAGACGTCCATCGGCGGCGTGTCCGGCGAGAAGTGGGCGACGCGTAGCTGCACGTCCGTGGCGGCAGCGGCGCTCACGGGTCCGCCGGCCATCGTCAGTGCGCCCGCCACACCGGCGATGGTCGCGACGACCGCCGTCAGCCGCCTAGTGCCCCAGCAGGTAGCGTTTGCCCTGTCACGGCGAGCCAGGGGCGTCGCTCGCAAGGACGCAGCCCGAAGCACTCCACCAGCGAATGCGAGGGCGAGGACGCCGCGAGCGGCGCCAGCTGGCCGGCGTGACAGGCCGCCAATGTTGCCTGCTGGGGCACTAGTGCCCGGCCGGTTCGATCGAGGCTCGATCATCCTGGGTCCTCCTGTCCTATGGGGAAGGTGATGCGGAGGCGTGGCTCGCCGCTGGTGCGGTCCACCACGCTCACCTGGTGCGGTCGAAAGCCCGGGAGCTGGTTGCCGAGGAAGGCGACGACCTCGACCACCGCCGGGTCACCGGCGGCGATCGGCCGGCCGTCGATGGCGGCGAGCTCGACCGTGCGTATGGGGGTGCCCGCCACGTCTTCGCCGGGCAATCGGAGCAACGCCCCGATCTCGAGGCGGTGGGCGCCGGCCAGGGTGGCGAGCACGGTGGTCAGCCGCACGTCCACCTCGCCGGCGCGCAGCTGCGCGACGGCGGCGGGCGGGGCCGCGATGCCGGGGTTGGCGGCCAGCGCTCGCCCGGCCGCCAGGCGCGCTTCGTTCTGCGTCGCCTCCTCGGCGGTCGGGGCTCGGGCATCGGACATGGCCCCGATGCGCCGAACCTCGACCCGGTCGGCGCCCTCGCCGACGCTGGCGATCTCCAGGGAGCTGTCCACGGCCCGGGAGAGCTCGGTCGGGGCGCCCGCACTGCGGAGCGCCGGCGTGGAGACGATGTAGCCGAACGAGCGCCAGGCGGGGCCCTCGCCCACGGCTCCGTACCCCGCGATCAACGACGGTGGGAGCCCGTTCTCGACCAGGTCGACCCAGATGGCGTCGTCGACGATGACGCGGTCACGGTGGTTCAGGTTGTCGACCAGCCACTCGCAGGCGGAGGCCAAGGGGGCCGCGGGATCGGCCGCCGCCAGGTCCCGGTGGGTCGACACCCAGTCGGGAACGGCCAGCGCCAGGGCGACGGCCGCGGCGGCGAACACGATCGGCACCGCGGCGTCGAGCCGGCTGACGGCGGGTGAGGCGGAATGAGCCTGCCGGCGGGGCTCGAGACGGGCTTCGAGGTGCCATGCCCACACGAGCTGCGCCGCGGCGGCCAGCAGCACGGCGCCCAGTGGCGCCATGGCGACGAGGATGGTCCACGAGGGCTCGCCCGATACCAGCGTGAGGGCGGCACACGCCCAGAAGGCGCAGCCGATCGGGCGGAAGCGGGGCACGACCGATGGCACGACCACGGCCGCCAGCAGGCAGGCGCCGACGCCGATGCGGTCCAGCCCGATCAGGCCGGCCACCGATCGCCCGTCGAACCCGTCGGCCACTGTCTCCGCAGCCGGGGAGGCTCCGCCCGCGACCAGCCGGATCCGATCGAGCAGGCCGAGCGACGCCGCGGGCTCGGGCGCTCCCGACGTCACCAGCGCGCTCACCGCCAGCCACGCCACGCCGAACGCGGCCGCGCCGGCGAGGAGGCGGCGCCGCCGGCGCCGGGGGCTCGGGGACGACTGCCACAGCAGCCAGCCGACCGCCGGGGCCACCACGACGACGCTGGGCTCGGTCAGCACGGCCAGCGCCAGGCACAAGCCCGCGGCCACGACCGCCGGCGTCCGGGGGGGCCGGGCACTGGCGAGCACCAGGGCGGCCAGCATCCACGGCACCGCCAACCCGGCGCCGTGCACCGGTCGCTGGAGGGCGACCGCCAGCGGCGAGGCGGCGAAGGCGACGGCGGCGCCACCGGCCGCCCAGCGGGCCAGCCCCGAGCGCCGGGCGAGCACCCACACGAGCGGGATGCTCACGACGTGAGCGACGAGCATCGCCTCCCGGCCGGCGGCGATGGCGCTGGAAGCCCGCCCCAGTGCGCCGGTCCCCCAGATCCAGCCGGCGAGGTGGACGGGTGCGAGCGATGGCCCGGCCGACGAGAACGTCGCGTCACCGGCGGACCCGAGGTGGACGATCGACCAGCCGGCGGCTACCAGCGCACCCTCGCCGCTGGCGGGGGGAGGCGCCGTGCCCAGGTTGATCCTCTGCACGGCGATCCCCACGACGACGATGGCGCCGACGGTCCAGACGCCCGCCTGGTGGTCCGCGACCCACCAGCGCACGCGCCGGTGCCACGCCGCCCGCGTCGACGCGTGGGCGCCGACCGGCACGTGCGGGGCGCGTAGCAGCATCGTTGACACCTCGTGCGGGGCAAAGTCCAGCCTTTCGCCACGTTGTTCGGAGTCGTCCCCCTGGGCGGATGAGAAAACCTGCGAAACTCGCCACGGTGCACGACGCCCATCCCCCCATCACGGCGGTGCGCGACGCCGTGGCCCGTGCCCTCGCCGAGGACCTGAGCCCCATCGGCGACCTCACGTCGGCCTTGCTGCCGCCGGAGCTGGAGGCCACCGCGTCGTTCGTACCCCGCGAGCACGGGGTCCTCGCCGGGCGGCTGTGCGCCGAGGAGGCGATGCACCAGGTCGACGCCGGGCTCGAGCTGCACTGGGATGCCGACGACGGCGACCACCTCGACGCCGGCAAGGAGTTCGGCCGGGTGACGGGCCGGCTGGCACCGATCCTCACCGCCGAGCGCACGGCCCTCAACTTCCTCGGCCGCCTGTCGGGCATCGCCACCCTCACGGCCCGGTTCGTCGACGCGGTGACGGAGGTGGGCGGGACCCTCCGGGTCTGGGACACCCGCAAGACCACGCCCGGGCTGCGGCCCCTGGAGAAGGCCGCCGTGCGGGCCGGCGGGGGAGCCAACCACCGCGGCAACCTGTCCGACTGGGTGCTGCTCAAGGACAACCACCTCGAGCTGCTCGGGATCAGCGCCGCGGTCGCCCGGGCGCGTGAGCGCTGGCCCGGGCGCACCGTGCATGTGGAGTGCGGCGACCTCGACGAGGTGCGGGAGGCGGTGACGGCCGGTGCCGACGCCCTGCTGCTCGACAACATGTCCGCCGACGAGGTGCGGACGGTGGTGAGCGAGGTGCGGGAACGGAACCCCGACCGGCCCCTGCTCGAGGTATCGGGCCGTCTCGACCTCGACAGCATCGGCGCCTACGCCACGACCGGGGCCGACCTGGCGTCGATCGGCGCGCTCACGCACTCGGCACCGTCCCTCGACATCGGCCTCGACGTGGTGGCCTAGCGGGAGGGCCGGCGTTCGTCGGCCTCGGCCGGCTCCGCGTAGCTTCTCCGGCCCGACCCCCACCCGCCGCCCCTGATGGCGTCGGTCTATGACCGACTCGTAGCTTCTCCCATGTGATGCTGCTGGTGATCGACGTTGGCAACACGCAGACCGTGATCGGGCTCTACGACCTCGAGCCCGACGACGAGCACAACGTCGGCCGCACGCTGGCGGACACGCACCTGCTCGACCACTGGCGAGTGGCGACCAACGCCGAGCGCACGGCCGACGAGCAGGCGCTCGTCATCCAGGAGTTCCTGGGCTTCCACGGATTCTCGTTCGACGACGACATCGCCGGCATCTGCGTGTGCTCGTCGGTCCCCCGGGTGACCGGGGCGTTGCGCCGGATGAGCGAGCGCTACTTCGGGCAGTCGGCCATCGTCGTGGAGCCGGGCATCCGCACCGGCCTGCCGATCCTCTACGACAACCCCAAGGAGGTGGGCGCCGACCGCATCGCCGACGCCGTGGCGGCCTTCGACCTCTTCGGGGGGCCGGTCGTGGTCGTCGACTTCGGGACCGCCACCACCTTCGAGGCCATCTCGGCCAAGGGCGAGTACCTCGGCGGCGCCATCTTCCCCGGCATCGACATCAGCCTCGACGCCCTGTTCGCCCGGGCGGCGGCCCTGCCCCGCGTCGAGCTGGTCGAGCCCCGGCACGTGATCGGGCGCTCCACGGTGGAGTCGATGAAATCGGGCGTGATCTACGGCTACACGGGCCTGGTGGACAGCATGGTCACCCGCATCCAGGACGAGCTGGACCAGAAAGTGCAGGTGGTGTCGACGGGCGGCCTGTCAGGCTTGATCACGCCGCTGTCCAGCACGATCACCCACCACGAGCCGTGGCTCACCCTCCACGGGCTCAGGCTCATCTACGAGAAGAACCAGTGACAGAGCACACGCCGCCGGAGTTCAGGCCCCCCTACCGGGTCGAGGTCACCGACCGCGCCGCCGACCTGCAGGCGGCACACGCGGTCTTAGCCGGCGGCGCCGACAGCGGCGTCACCGCCACGGTGGCGGGCCGGGTGATGCTGCTGCGGGACATGGGGCGGCTCAGCTTCGCCACGCTGCGGGACTCGAGCGGCTCGATCCAGCTCATGGCCACCGACAAGGGCACCGACGACTACAAGGGCCTCACCGCGCTCGACCTCGGCGACTGGATCGTCGCCACCGGTGAGGTGGTCCGCTCCAACAAGGGCGAGCTCTCGGTCCGGGTCGAGCGCTGGCAGCTCCTGGCCGAGGCCCGCCGGGGGTTCGGCGACAAGTGGAGGGGCATCACCGACACCGACCTCCGCTACCGCCAGCGCTACGCGGACCTGTGGGCCAACGACGACAGCATGCGCGTGTTCCAGGCCCGCAGCCGCATCATGTCCGAGACCCGCCGGTTCCTCGAGGACCGCGGGTTCGTCGAGGTCGAGACCCCCCTGCTGCATCCGATCCCCGGCGGCGCGCTGGCCCGGCCGTTCACCACCCACCACAACGCCCTCGACCTCGACCTGTACCTGCGCATCGCCCCCGAGCTGTACCTCAAGCGGTTGGTGGTGGGCGGGTTCGAGCGCGTGTTCGAGCTGGGGCGGGTGTTCCGCAACGAGGGGCTGTCGCCACGCCACAACCCCGAGTTCACGATGCTCGAGCTGTACCAGGCCTACGCCGACCACGGCGACATGATGGAGCTGACCGAGCAGTTGATCGCCCACCTGGCGCGGCAGGTGACCGGCTCGACGGTCATCAGCTACGGCGGCCGGGAGGTCGACCTCACCCCGCCCTGGGCCCGGGCGTCGCTGACCGACCTGGTCGAGCGGCACACCGGCGTGCGGCTGGACGTGCGCATGCCGCTCGACGAGTTGCGGCGCATCGCCGGCGACCACGGTGTCGACGTCGACGAGTCGTGGGGGCCCGGGAAGCTGGTGATCGAGATCTACGAGAAGACCACCGAGACCGAGCTCTGGGGGCCGGTCTTCGTGCTCGACTACCCCAAGGAGGTCTCGCCGCTGGCCCGCGACCACCGCGAGCTGCCCGGGGTGGCCGAGCGGTTCGAGCCGATCGTGGCCGGGCACGAGCTGGGCAACGCCTTTTCGGAGCTGGTCGACCCCGACGAACAGCGCCGTCGCTTCGAGGACCAGGCCCGCGCCCGGGCCGGCGGCGACGACGAGGCGATGGCCGTCGACGAGGACTACGTGAGGGCCCTGGAGTACGGGCTACCGCCGACCGGGGGCCTGGGCATCGGCATGGACCGGCTCGTCATGCTGCTCACCGACACCCACACCATCCGCGACGTCGTGCTGTTCCCCACGCTCCGCCCCGAGCAGGCCTGAGCCGCCTGCGGGCGCGACCACGGTCACCTCGGCCTGCACCCGGGCGCCGAACCACCCCAGCCGCGGCTGGTGGAGCGCCACCCACACCTCGTAGAGGCCCGGCTCGGCGGGCACCTCCAGCGGCACATCGATCGATGCGTGGCCGGCCGTCGGCACCACCCGGGGGAGCGGGACGTGGGGGTTGCGACGGGGCTTGCCCCGCTTGCCGTCCGTCACGCGGAACCACCGCGCCGCCACCTTGACCGGGCGCGGCAGCAGCGATGCGATCGGCCGCGACGAGCGGTTGACGACCCGGAGCGGGACCGTGCGGACCGTCCCGGCCACCATCTCCGGGGGCACCGCTCCCCGCACCCCGCAGCGGCGGGCGTCGTCGGGCTCGACGGCGCGTCCCATCGCCGCTGCGGAGGCGGCGATGCGGGACGGCACCAGGCGGACCGCCGCCTCGGGCGCTGACGGCCGCCGCTCGGCCGGCCGGCGCGCCGACCGGAACTGCTCGACCGTGCGCGCCGTGTTCGCCCCGAACCCCAGCGCCACTCCCCGGGCCAGCGGCGGGGGCGTGGCGAGGATGTCGTAGACCTCGAGGCAGGGAAGCGGGATCCGCTCGACGATCTCGAACGACTCCAGGTCGACCACCAGCACCTCGGCCCGGTCGTCGTCGTGATCGCGGTGGGCGTTACCGCCCACCAGGGCCCAACCGCCGATCAGGGCCAGGCCTCTCGTGAACCGGCGGACCGGCAGCTGCCGCGACACCCGTCCGGCGGCGTCGAGCTCGATGAGCCGGCCGGGCGTCGATTCGCAGACGTACCAGCGGTCACCGCGCCGCCGGGGGGCGTGGGGATGGGTCAGGCCGGTGATGACCTCCCGGCCCGTGCGCAGGTCGACGACGAAGCCCACGTCCTTGCGCGAGGCGGCCTTCCATGCCTTGTACCGCTCGAACCTCCCGAAGGCGCACACGTGCAGTGCCCCGTCGACGACCAGCAGCGAGTTGACGTGCCAGGCGTCGGGAACGGTGCCGCCGGGCCGCGCCCGCCACAGCGGTTCCGCTGCACCCCCGGAAACGCGCCACACCGTGTCGTCCCAGCTCGAGCTGATGTGGACGGCGCCCTCGTGCCAGCAGACGTCGTGCGGGTCCCGGATGGCGTCGAGACGCCGGTAGCTCCGCAGTCCCCGGACGTCGTACGACAGCAGCTCGCAGGTGCTGGTCTGCTCGCCCGGGGCCCTCAGCACCCGCCACAGTCGGCCACCGCCGACGGCGATGCCCGCGGTGGCCAGGTCGTCGAACGCCTCGGGCGTGGCACCGCTGAGGTCGTAGATGCCGCCACCCCACTTGCCGAACCCGCTCACCAGCAGCCGGTCGTCGCCGAGCGCATCGCGCCACGTCGCAGTCCGGGCTGCCATCGACGCGCACCGTAGTTGGGCATGCGAACTGGTTGTAGCCGTGTGGCGAATGACCGCACGGCTCTCAGAGGGTTCATCCGGTGGCGTGCGGGGAATCCCGTGCGGGATCCGACCGGTTGCAGGGGGAGCATGTCCTCGATGACGGACCGCCTCGCCACCGCCGGCACGTCGGTGACGGCCGCCGATGGCGTCTGGGCGCCCGGCCGGCGACGGTTGACCACCGGCCTGGTCCTCACCATCACGCTGGTGGCGTTCGAGGCGCTGGCCATCGCCACGGTCATGCCGGTCGTCTCCGACGACCTGGGCGGGCTGGGCCTGTACGGCTGGGTGTTCTCGGGCTTCTTCCTCGGCAGCCTCCTCGGCATCGTGCTGGCGGGCGACGCCGCCGATCGGCGGGGCACCCGGGCGCCGTTCCTGGCGGGCCTGGTCCTGTTCTCGCTCGGGCTGCTGATCGGCGGGTCGGCCCAGTCGATGCCGATGCTGGTGGCCGGTCGGGTCGCCCAGGGCGTTGGCGCGGGCGTGATCCCCGCGGTCGCCTACGCCAGCGTGGGGCGCGGCTACCCGCCCGAGCTCCGCCCGCGGGTGTTCGCGGTGTTCTCGTCGGCCTGGGTGGTCCCCGGCCTGATCGGACCGGCGGCGGCCAGCGCCATCGAACGCTGGTCGTCATGGCGGGTCGTGTTCCTGGCGCTCCTGCCGCTCGTGGCGGTGGCGGCGGCGATGACCCTGCCGACGCTGTCGTCGGGGGCACCGGCCGTCGCACCAGGGTCCCCGGCGCCGAGACCGAGCCGCGATCGTCGACGGGATGCCGTCGTGCTGGTCGCCGGCGTTGCCCTGGTCCTGGGCGGGCTCGGCGCGCACCAGATCGCGCTCACCGTCGCCCTGATCGTGGTGGGTGTGCCGCCGGCGGCCTGGGCGTTCGTACGACTCGTCCCCACCGGGACCGTGGCCCTGCGCCGCGGGATGCCGGCGGCCGTGGGCGTCCGCGGCATCCTCACCTTCGCCTTCTTCGGCACCGACGCCTACGTGTCGCTGGCCATGACCGACGCCCGCGACCAACCCACCTGGGTGGCGGGCGTGGCGCTCACGGGGGCGACCCTCGCCTGGACCGCCGGTGCCTGGATCCAGCAGCGCCTGGTGGGCGAGCGGGGGCCGGCGTGGCTCGTCCGGCGAGGCTTCGCCCTGCTGGGCGCCGGGATCGCCGGTCTGCTGGTGGCGCTCGACCCGTCGGTACCGGTGGCGGTCGGCATTGCCGCCTGGACGGTCGCGGGCCTGGGGATGGGGCTGTCGTACGCGCCCATCTCCGTGACCGTGCTGGGCACGGCGGCGCCGGGCCAGGAGGGGAGCGCCAGTGCCTCGCTCCAGCTCACCGACGTGCTGGGCGTATCGCTCGGCACCGGGCTGGGCGGCGTGTTCGTGGCGTTGGGCGACGGACACGGCTGGGACACGTCCAGCTCGCTGACCCTCGCCTTCGTCGTCACCCTGGCGGTGGCCGCAGGTGGCGTGCTCGCCGCCCGGCGCCTCCCGCGGGCGCTGCCCGCCGCGACGTAGCCGTCAGGCGCTCGGGGTGTCGCCCAGGTCGTCGTTGGCCATGCGGTAGAGGTCGTAGATCTCCTTGCAGACCTGGCACATCGGCAGCTTCTTGGGGTCGCGCTGGGGGACGAAGCGCTCCCCGCACAGCGCCTCGACCGGGAACCCGTAGATGCGGGCCTCGGTGACCTTGGCGACGGCCGACTCGCCGGGATCGGTCCGCACGATGTGGGCGACCCTGGGCTTGCCGGTCTCGAGGTCCTCGTCGGTGCGCTCGTCGACCGCCACCCCCGTGCGGGGGCGGGTCGCCGGCGTCATCGACGGGTGGTCCACACGCCCGAGCCTAGGGTCGATGCGCGTCACGATCCCCGCAGGCCGAGCCCGGCGAAGCCCCGGGCCACGTCGTCGAGGTGGTGCACCGGGTCGTGGATCAGGTAGCGGGCGAACGACTCCACCGTGAACCGGGCGCCGTCGCTGCGATTGCCGGTGCGTTGCCAGGTGCTGCCGTACACGCCGTCGAAGCGGTCGGCGAGCCGGGCGGCGGCCGTGGTGATGTCGCCGGCGACCCTCATCGGGTCCTGCTCGTTGTAGCGCTGCTCGACCGCGGTGACATCCTGGTCCCAGTTGGGGAAGTCGGGGTCGTCGGTGGTGAGCATCATCTCCAGCCGCTGGTCGAACAGGCCGAACACGTCCCGCACGTGGCAGGCGTACTCGAGGGCCGACCAGCGGTCGTCGGACGGCCGGGTGGTGACCCCGTCGGACCGGGCGAGGACGTCCTGCCAGGCGGCGGCGTTCTCGCGCACCATCCGGCCCACCTGCTCACGAGGAAAGGCCCGGGCATCGAACCCGCACTCGGGGCACGGCCGTTCCAGCACCCAGGTCCAGTCCTTGGTGTCGGGGACGATGGGCATCGCCGGGACCGTAGCCAGCCCCGGAAACGCCGGTCTACCCAGATGGCTGCAGGCCCGCCAGGAGGTGGCGGGCGGCACCGGCGAGGGCGTCGGTGGCGGTCGAGGGGGGCAGCCGGTCCAGGGCGGCGAGGGCGGCGTTGACGTAGGCACCGGCCCCCGCCGTCGCCCGTTGCACCCCGTCGCCGGCACGCACCAGCGCCAACGCCCGGGCCTGCGCCTCGGCATCGAGAGGACGGCCGAGCACGGCCCGTAGCTCGTCGCCGTCCGGACCGGCGAGGGCCGCGAGTACCGGAAGGTTGTAGATGCCCTCGGCCACGTCGTGGCCGGCCGGCTTGCCCAGCTCGGCGTCGCTGGCCACCACGTCGAGGATGTCGTCGACCACTTGGAACGCCAGGCCGTAGCGCAACCCGTAGGTGCTGAGGGCGTCGATCTGGTCGCGGGACAGCTCGGCCACGATCCCGCCGATCCGGCAGGTGGTCGAGAACAGCGCCGCCGTCTTCCCCTCGATGGCCGCGACGTAGTCGTCCTCGGTACGATCGACGCGGTAGGCCAGCTCCAGCTCACGGACCTCGCCCTCGCACAGCCGCCCGATGGTGGTGGCGAGCAGGGAGGCGACCTCCGTTCCCAGGGAGGAGGCCAGCTCCGACGCTCGGGCCAGCAGGAAGTCGCCGGAGAGGATCGCCCGCATGTTGCCCCAGCGGGCGTTGACGCTGGCGACGCCGTGCCGGGTCGCGGCGTCGTCGATGACGTCGTCGTGGTGGAGCGAGCCGACGTGCACCAGCTCGCACGCCACGCCCCCGGTCACGGCGTCGTCGGGTATCACGTCGCCGATCTCGCCGCCGGCTCGGACCCGGCCGGCCGCCGTCGCCGCCGACACCGCCCCCAGCAGCGGACGCAGCCGCTTGCCACCCGCCTTGACCAGGTGCGAGGCCATCTCGTTCATGGCCGGGTCGTCGGACTCGACGGCGGCGAGCAGCCGCTTCTCCACCCGCTCCTGCAGCGCTGGCATGGCCGGCAGCTCGAGCAGCGGGTTGGGGGCGACCACCGCTTCACGCTAGGGGACCTGGGCGGCGATCCCGAAACCCCCGAGTAGCGTCGGAGGCGGGAGCGACGGGGAGGGCTCGATGTTCGAGAAGTTCACCGACGGGGCTCGGCGGGTCGTGGTGCTGGCCCAGGAGGAAGCCCGGCTCCTCAACCACGACTACATCGGTACCGAGCACATACTGCTCGGCCTGATTGCCGAGACGGAGGGCGTTGCCGCCCGGGCCTTGCAATCGCTCGGTGTCAAGCTCGCCACCGTCCGCCAGCAGGTCGAACAGATCATCGGCAGGGGTGGCTCCATGCCGGGAAGCCACATCCCGTTCACCCCCCGGGCCAAGAAGGTGCTCGAGCTGTCGCTGCGCGAGGCGATGAACTTCGGCCACAACTACATCGGCACCGAGCACATCCTCCTGGGCCTGATCCGGGAGGGCGAGGGCGTGGCCGCCCAGGTGCTGGTCAAGCTGGGCGCCGGCCTCGACCGAGTGCGGCTGAAGGTCATCGAGCTGCTCTCGAGCGGGGCGGCGGAAGCTACCACCCAGGGGGAGCCCCTTCCGCCGCTCTCGCCGGCGCTCCAGGAGATCGTGGAGGAGGCCCGCCGGCAGGCAGTGGTCGACGGTGCGCCCGAGGTCGCGCCCCTCCACCTGTTCTGGGCCGCCGTCCGCCACCCCGACGGCGCCGCCGGGCGGATGCTCCGGGAGGCGGGCGTCGACCCCCAGGCGCTGCGGCGCCAGGTCATCGACGAGCCCGACGAGTCCGACGATGAATCCGATGACGCCCCCCACGACGAATCCGGGTAGGAAATCCACAAGCTCACCACGGTCGGTACGGCGCCCGCGCGATCGGGTTAAGAAGGCCCGTCATCGCCCCACGGCAGCGTCGTCGGGTCGGACGGGCTGTAGAGTTTCCCCACGGATCCCCCGACTGGCGGGAGGCAAGACTTGTTCGAACGGTTCACCGACCGGGCTCGCCGAGTGGTCGTCCTGGCCCAGGAAGAAGCCCGGCTCCTCAACCACAACTACATCGGCACCGAGCACATCCTCCTGGGCCTCATCCACGAGGGCGAGGGTGTCGCGGCCAAGGCGCTCGAGTCGCTGGGCATCAGCCTCGAGGCCGTCCGCCAGCAGGTTGAGGAGATCATCGGCCAGGGTGGCTCGTCGCCCTCTGGGCACATCCCGTTCACGCCCCGGGCCAAGAAGGTCCTCGAGCTGTCGCTGCGGGAGGCGCTGCAGCTCGGCCACAACTACATCGGCACCGAGCACATCCTCCTGGGCCTGATCCGGGAGGGCGAGGGCGTGGCCGCCCAGGTGCTGGTCAAGCTGGGCGCCGACCTGTCCCGGGTGCGGCAGCAGGTCATCCAGCTCCTGTCGGGCTACCAGGGCTCCGGCGGCCCCGGCCCCGAGAAGGCCGGCGCCACCGCCGGCCCCGGCTCGTCCGAGTCGCAGCCCACCGGCTCACTGGTGCTCGACCAGTTCGGCCGCAACCTCACCCAGCTCGCCCGCGAGAAGAAGCTCGACCCGGTCATCGGCCGCGGCCGCGAGATGGAGCGGGTCATGCAGGTGCTGTCCCGCCGCACCAAGAACAACCCGGTGCTGGTGGGCGAGCCCGGCGTCGGCAAGACCGCCATCGTCGAGGGCCTGGCCCAGAACATTGTCTCCAACGACGTGCCCGAGACGCTCAAGGGCAAGCAGCTCTACACGCTCGACCTCGGCGCGCTGGTCGCCGGCAGCCGCTACCGGGGCGACTTCGAGGAGCGCCTGAAGAAGGTGCTCAAGGAGATCCGCACCCGCGGCGACATCATCCTGTTCATCGACGAGATCCACACCCTGGTCGGCGCAGGTGCCGCCGAGGGCGCCATCGACGCCGCCTCGATCCTCAAGCCCATGCTGGCCCGCGGTGAGCTGCAGACCATCGGCGCCACGACGCTGGACGAGTACCGCAAGCACCTCGAGAAGGACGCCGCCCTGGAACGGCGCTTCGCGAGGATCACCGTCGACGAGCCCACGGTGGCCCACACGATCGAGATCCTCAAGGGCCTGCGCGACCGCTACGAGGCCCACCACCGCGTCACGATCACCGACCAGGCGCTGGTGGCGTCGGCCAACCTGGCCGATCGCTACATCTCCGACCGCTTCCTGCCCGACAAGGCCATCGACCTCATCGACGAGGCCGGTAGCCGGCTGCGCATCAAGCGCATGCAGACCCCGGGCGATTACAAGGATCTCGAGAACGAGCTCGCCCAGGTGGTCGAGCAGAAGAAGAAGGCGGTCGAGTCGCAGGACTTCGAGGAGGCCGGGCGGCTGCGCGATGCCGAGAAGGAGCTGCTGGCCCGCAAGGAGTCCAAGGAGCGCGAGATCAAGGACTCCGGCGTCGACCTGTTCGACGAGGTCGACGAGGAGGCCATCGCCGAGGTGCTCTCGGTGTGGACCGGCATCCCCGTCTACAAGCTCACCGAGGAAGAGACGCAGAAGCTGCTGCGCATGGAGGACGAGCTGCACAAGCGGGTCGTCGGCCAGGAGGACGCCATCCGCTCGGTCAGCCAGGCCATCCGGCGCACCCGGGCCGGCCTGAAGGACCCCAAGCGGCCCAGCGGCTCGTACATCTTCCTGGGCCCCTCGGGCGTCGGGAAGACCGAGCTGGCCAAGACGCTGGCCGAGTTCCTCTTCGGCGACGAGTCGTCGCTCATCCAGCTCGACATGTCCGAGTACATGGAGAAGCACACGGTCTCCCGCCTGGTCGGCTCGCCCCCCGGCTACGTCGGCTACGAGGAGGGCGGCCAGCTCACGGAGGCCGTCCGCCGCAAGCCGTTCTCGGTGGTGCTGTTCGACGAGATCGAGAAGGCCCACCCCGACGTGTTCAACACGCTGCTGCAGATCCTCGAGGAGGGTCGCCTCACCGACGCCCAGGGGCGTTCGGTCGACTTCCGCAACACCGTGCTGATCATGACGTCCAACCTGGGCACCGCCGACCTGCGCAAGGCCAACGTGGGCTTCGCCCGTGCCGACGAGGCGATCTCGTACGAGAAGATGAAGGACAAGGTCAACGAGGCCCTCAAGGTCCAGTTCCGGCCCGAGTTCCTCAACCGCATCGACGACACCATCGTGTTCCACGAGCTGTCGACCGACGAGGTCACCCGGATCGTCGATCTGATGATCGCCCGGGTGCAGCGCCAGCTCGAGGGCCAAGGCCTGGGGCTCGAGCTCACGCCCGAGGCGAAGTACCTGCTGGCCCACAAGGGCTACGACCCGCAGCTCGGCGCCCGGCCCTTGCGTCGTGCCATCCAGCGCATGGTCGAGGACCCGGTGTCCGAGAAGCTCCTCCTCAAGGAGGTGCGCGCCGGCGAGATCGTGGTGGTCGACGCCGAGGACGATCCCGAGACGGGTGAGAAGGTCATCGTCTTCCGCTCGGTCGAGGGGTTCAACCCGCCGCCCATGGAGTTGGCCGAGGCGGGCGGCTCGCCCCCCGCCGAGGGCTGAGGCGGGGCGCCACTGAACGCAGGCGGGGGGATCAAACCGATGACTGCGAAGGGTCGCTCCTCGGGGCGGCCCTTTCGCTTGCCGCTGGCCGCCCTGGTAGCGCTGGTGGCCACCGCGTGCCAGGTCCGGGCGACCGTGGAGGTCGACGTGGCGGACGACGGCTCGGGGACGGTCGAGGTGGCCGTCGGGCTGGACCCCGGCGCAGTCGCGCGGCTGCCCGATCTCGACGACGACGACCGGTCGACCGCCGCCGATCTCGCGCGCCTGGTGCGGACCGACGACCTGGCGGCGGCGGGCTGGCGGGTCAGCGAGCCCGCCGCGGGTCAGGCGGCCGACGACGGGTTCGTCTGGATCCGGGCGACAAAGGCTTTCGGCACGCCGGAGGAGGCCGGCCGGGTGCTGCGCGAGATCAGCGGCACCGATGGTCCGCTGCGCGACCTGCGGGTCGATCGGGACGAGGGGTTCGGCGGGACGCGGTACACGTTCGAGGGCACGGCCGACCTGAGCGGAGGGCTCGAGGCCTTCGGCGACGAGGGCTTGGCCGCCGCCCTCGAGGGCGAGGTGCTGGGTCAGGACGCCGCCGCCATCGAGGAGGAGCTGGGCCGGCCGCTGGCGGAGATGTTCTCGCTGGAGATCTCGGCCGACCTGCCGGGCGACTCTCCGGCTGCGGTCTGGGAGCCGGTGCTCGACGGCCAGCCCGTCGAGATGGCGGCTGCGGGGACGGTCCGGGACTGGTGGGTCCTGGCGCTGGCGGCCGTAGCCGTGGCGTGTGGGCTGGCGCTGGTGGTGCTGTTGCTGGTGCGAACGCTCGGGCGAGCTCGAGCACCCGCGCGAGTACCCGCGCGTGTACCCGCTCGAGTCCCCGCCGGTAGGTCCGCGATGAGTTCCGGTGCGCCCGCCGGTCCAATCCCCGACAACGTTTCCACCAGTCCCGAGGAGGCTCCCATGCCCACACGTGAGTCTGCGCCCGTCGGCGCCCCCTGCTGGATCGAGCTGTTCACATCCGATGTCGAGCGTGGCCGGGCCTTCTACGGCGAGCTGTTCGGCTGGACGTCGGACGACCCCGCCGAGGAGCTCGGCGGTTACTTCACCTTCTACAAGGACGGCACCCGGGTGGCCGGCGGCATGCACAACGACGGCCAGTCGGGCGCGCCCGACGCCTGGTCGATCTACCTCGCAGTCGAGGACGCCAAGGCCGCCGCCGACGCGGCGAAGGCCAACGGCGGCCAAGTGATCGCCGAGCCCATGGAGGTGATGGACCTCGGCAGCATGCTCGTGGTGACCGACCCCGGCGGGGCGGCCATCGGCGGGTGGCAGCCCGGTACCCACCAGGGCTTCGGCGTCCACCGGGAGCCCGGCACGCCGGCGTGGTTCGAGCTGCACACCCGCGACTACGACGCCTCGGTCGACTTCTACCGCACGGTGTTCGCCTGGGACACCCACGTCGAGGGCGACACGCCCGAGTTCCGCTACACCACGCTGGGCGAAGGCGACGGCGCCCTCGCCGGCATCATGGATGCCGGCAACTTCCTGCCCGAGGGCGCGCCGGCCCAGTGGTCGATCTACTTCGGTGTCGAGGACACCGACGCCACGCTGGCGAGGGTCGTCGAGCTGGGCGGGTCGATCGTCGAGCCCGCCGAGGACACCCCGTACGGCCGCCTCGCCCGTGCGGCCGATCCCAACGGCATCCGGTTCAAGCTCCGCCAGCCGCCCGCCATTTGATCTTCGCTGTCACACCCTCTCCATATGGTTCGGGTCGTGGCCAGGGCCAGGACCGTCTACCGCTGCAGCGACTGTGGCGCCGAGGCACCCAAGTGGATGGGGTGGTGCACGGCGTGCGAGGCCTCCGGGACCCTGGTCGAGGAGCCGGTCCCACCCACCGGGCCCGGCCTGGGTCTCGGCGCAGGCTGGGGAGGCGTGGGCGCCATCGGCCCGCCGTCCGTACCCATCCCCATCGCGGAGGCGGTGGGCGACGCCACCGAGCCGGTGCCCACCGGCGACGTCGAGCTCGACCGGGTGCTCGGCGGCGGGTTCGTGCCGGGGTCGGTCACGGTGCTCGGCGGCGAGCCCGGCGTCGGCAAGTCCACCCTTCTGCTGCGGGCCCTGGCCGACCAGGCGACGCGGGGCTGCACGTGCCTGTACGTCACCGCCGAGGAGTCGGCCCGGCAGGTGGCCCTGCGCGCCGAGCGGTTGGGGCTCGGGCCGCCATCGCTCTGGCTCGTGGCCGAGACGTCGCTGCCCCAGGTCCTGCAGCACGTCGAGACGCTGCGACCCGACGTCGTGGCCGTCGACTCCATCCAGACCGTGTTCGACCCGGAGATGAGCTCTGCGCCCGGGTCGGTCGGCCAGGTGCGGGGGTGCGCGCACCGTCTCACCGCTGCGGCCAAGGGTCGCGGCGTCACCGTGGTGCTGGTTGGCCACGTGACCAAGGACGGCAGCCTGGCCGGTCCCCGGGTGCTCGAGCACCTCGTCGACACCGTGCTCGCCTTCGAGGGCGAGCGCCACCATGCGCTGCGGATGCTGCGGGCGCTGAAGCACCGGTTCGGGAGCACCCACGAGCTGGGCCTGTACGAGATGGGCGAGCGGGGCCTCGTCGGCGTGCCCGACCCGAGCGCCCTGTTCCTCGCCGACCGGCAGGCGGGTGTTCCGGGGTCGGTGGTGGCACCGGTGCTCGACGGCCAGCGGCCGCTGCTGGTCGAGGTGCAGGCACTGGTGGCGCCCAGCCCGGCACCGGCGCCGCGGCGCACGGCCCAGGGTATCGACGGCGGCCGGTTGGCCCAGGTGCTGGCGGTGCTCGAACGGCACGCGGAGCTGACGCTGGGGCGGTGCGAGGTGCACGTGGCGGTGGCGGGCGGCGTCCGCGTGCCCGAGCCCGGCGGCGACCTGGCCGTGGCGCTGGCGGTGGCGTCGTCGGCGCTGGGCCGCCCGCTCGGGGCCGACCTCGTCGCCTGCGGTGAAGTGGGGCTGGGCGGCGAGCTGCGGCAGGTGCACCGCACCGAGCGGCGCTTGGCCGAGGCCGCTCGCCTCGGGTTCACGCGTGCCGTCGTGCCCCGGTCGGCGCCCGACGCGCCCGACGGCATGCGCGTGGCCCGCTCGCCGTCGATCGGGGACGCACTGCGCGTCACCCGGGTGATGCCCGCGGCACCCTCGGCGGTCGCGGGCCGAGGCAACGAGGAACGGTGCCGCATGCCCGAGGCACTGGCGCACGCCGATCGTTAGTCCAAGCCTCGGCCTCTTCGAAACGTTCGCCTCCGTCTCGCCGCAAGCCGTGTCATCCGCACGCACCGTGCTGACGCGTGGCACCCGCGATCGTCGACCGGGCGCACCGCAGGCCCCCTCAGCCAGGGCACTAGCATTGCCACGTGGTTGCCCGGCGCAGCGCAGAGCTCATGGCCGCCCTTGCGGCCGTGGCTCCCGGCACCCCGCTGCGTGAGGGTCTCGATCGCATCCTCCAGGCGAACAAGGGCGCGCTGATCGTCGTGGGCGACGGTCCGGAGGTCCTCAACATCTGCTCGGGTGGGTTCCTGCTCGACGCCGCCTTCAGCCCCCAGCGTCTGTCGGAGCTGGCCAAGATGGACGGCGCCGTCATCCTGGCCAGTGACTCCAGTCGCATCGCGCGCGCCAACGTCCACTTGGTGCCCAACCCCAACGTGCCGACCTCCGAGACCGGCACGCGTCACCGGACGGCCGAGCGCGTCGCCCGCTCCATCAATGTCCCCGTGATCTCGGTGTCGGAGCAGATGTCGATCATCGCCGTCTACATCGACGACGAGAAGCACCAGCTCGACAACATCCCGCGCCTGTTGACCAGGGCCAACCAGGCGCTCCAGACGCTGGAGCGCTACCGCGAGCGCCTCGACGGCGTCACGGCGGCGCTCTCCGCCCTCGAGGTCGAGGACCTGGTGACGGTGCGCGACGTGGTCAACGTGCTGCAGCGCACCGAAATGGTGCGGCGAATCGCCGACGAGATCGCGGGCGACATCGTCGAGCTCGGTGTCGACGGTCGGCTGGTCAAGCTCCAGCTCGAGGAGCTGATGGGCGGCGTCGACGACGATCGCCGCCTGGTGATCCTCGACTACTTCAGCCCCGAGTCCGAATGGGCGGTCGAACAGGCCATGGCCGCGCTCGCGGATATGGGCACCGAGGAGCTGCTCGACCTCCGGGGCGTGGCCGAGACCCTCCATCTCCCGGGCTTGGTCGTCGATCTCGACGCCAACGTGCAGCCCCGCGGCTACCGCCTCCTGGCCCGCATCCCGCGCCTGCCCGAGTCGGTGATCGAGCGCATCGTGGGCCGGTTCGGCAGCCTCCAGAAGATCATGCGGGCCACCATCGACGACCTCGACGACGTTGCCGGCGTCGGCGAGTCGCGGGCACGGGCCATAAAGGAGGGCCTGTCCCGCCTGGCCGAGACGAGCATCCTCGACCGCTATGCGTAGTGGAACGGCCGCTCCTCGGTCGATCGTGTAGAACCGCCGGGAATGCGGATCAGCTTGCCGTCGGGGACGCCCGCCGAGATCGCGCGGCCGCACGGGCGTGAGCCCTCGCGGGGACTGGTGGTCGTTCCGGACATCGGGGGCCTGCGGCCGTTCTTCGACGACCTCGTGGGTCGCCTCGCCGAGGAGCAGCGGTGGGCCGTGTGCGCGTTCGAGCTGTGGGCGGGGCGGGAGTCCCTGTCGCTGCCCGACCGCCTGGCCGCGGGCGGCTCCCTGGACGACGCCCGCATCCTCGGCGACGCCACCGCAGCGGCCGATGCCACCGAGTGTGACGCGGTGGCGGTCATCGGCTTCTGCATGGGCGGCATGTACACGCTCAAGGCCGCGGGCACCGGGCGGTTCGACCGGGCGGCGGCCTTCTACGGCATGGCCCGCGTGCCGGAGCAGTGGCGCGGTCCCGCCCAGGGCGAACCGCTCGACGCCGTGGCGTCGCCCCGGTGCTGCCCCATCCTGGCCATCGTCGGGACCGCGGACCCCTGGGTGCCCCCAGCCGACGCCGAAGCCCTCGAAGCCGCGGGGATCGAGGTGGTGCGCTATGAGGGCGCCGACCATGGCTTCGTCCACGATCCCACCCGACCGGCGCATCGGCCGGACGATGCCGCCGACGCCTGGCGGCGGGTGCTGGCGTTCCTCGGCGGACAGCCCGACCCGTAGCCCGGCCCTCAGCGCGCCCGACGCTCGAGCTGCTCGCGGTCGGTGATGCGGTAGCGGCGCTCCGCCTGCTCGATCCACCCGAGCCGCACGAAGCTGGCGATCGCCTTGTTCACCCGCTCCCGGGAGGCGCCGACCATGGCCGCCAGCTCCTCCTGGGTGACCGGCAGGGTGAACTCGTCGGACCCGGCCGCCATCTCGACGAGCCGCTTGGCGGTGCGGCCGGTGACGTCGAGGAACACCGAGTCGGCCAGCGCCACGTCCATGGTGCGGATGCGCCCGGCCAGCAGCGCCACCACCCCCCACAGCAGCTCGGGCCGGTGCTCGTACACCTGGCGGATGGGGTCGAACCCGATCGCCAGCACCTGCGACGGCTCCAGGGCGCGGGCCTCGGCCGACCGACCCAGCCCCTCGAACAGGCCCATGTCGCCGAAGAGGTCGCCCCGCTCCATGAGTGCGACCACCGCCTCGCGCCCGTCGATCGATCGCTTGGCGATGGCGATCCGCCCGTTCACCACCACGTACATCTTGTCGGGGGCGTCGTCCTCGTGGAACACCACATCGCCCCGCCGCAGGTCTTCCGTGGTGCTGGCGTCGGCCAGCTGCAGGAGCTCGCCGGGCGTCAGGTCGGCGAACAGGTCGACGTCGGCGAGCAGGTCGGTGGCGCTCATCACGGGGAACGATAACGACGAGCCGACCGAACGTCCGCAGATACGAAGCCGCTCCAGGTGTCTCGGTGCATCCGCACTCGTCTCGTGCCACGGCTAGAACGTCAGCGGATAGGCACGCCATCGCGACTCACGGCGGTCAGCGCTGCTAGGAGGCCCAGCTGTTGAGCTGCGACCCAGCAACAAATTCCCACGCAGGGGTGCCCTACGGAGCGCCATCCGCTGGGCCTCTTATCCGGCCGATCCTGCGACCGGTAGCCTCCCGGCCGGTCATGCGATCGGTGTGGGTGATCGTCGTGGCGGCCGGATCGGGCAGCCGGTTCGGACGGCCCAAGCAATACGAGGAGCTCGGCGGCCGCCGGGTGCTCGACTGGTCGCTCGCCGCCGCCCGCGCCACCGCCGCCGGCCCCCACGATGGCGTCGTGGTCGTTGTCCGGCCCGATCGAGCCGGCGAACCGGTACCCGATGCGCACCTGGTCGTCGCCGGCGGGGCAACGCGTTCGAGCTCGGTCCGCGCCGGGTTGGCGGCGGTGCCCGGCCACGCGGACGTCATCGTGGTCCACGACGGCGCCCGTCCCCTCGCCGGAGCGGAGCTCTTCGCGCGAGTGGTCGAGGCCGTGCGCCACGGTGCGGACGCCGCGGTGCCCGCGGTCGACGTCACCGACACGCTGCGCCATCGCTCGGGCGGGCCGGTCGATCGTGGCGACCTGGTGGCGGTGCAGACACCCCAGGCGTTCCGGGCCGCAGCCCTACGCGCGGCCCACGCCGCCGAGCCCGAGGCGACAGACGATGCGTCGCTGGTCGAGGCCACGGGTGGCAAGGTGGTCGTCGTGGAGGGGTCTCCCGCCAACCTCAAGATCACCCGGACGATCGATCTCGCGATCGCGGGGGCGCTGCTCCGGTTCGGCCAGGCGCCATGACCACCACGGGCGAGCCGGCGATCAGGATCGGGCAGGGCTTCGACGTGCATCCGTTCTCGGGCGACGCCGGTCGCCCGCTGGTCCTGGGCGGGGTGTCGTTCGCGGGGTTCCCCGGGCTCGCCGGGCACAGTGATGGTGACGTGATCGCCCACGCCGTCACCGACGCGTTGCTGGGCGCCGCCGGACTGGGCGACATCGGCCGGCTCTTCCCCGACAGCGATCCGGCGCTGGCCGGTGCGGACTCCGTTGGGCTGCTGCGCCGGGCCGTGGCGGCGCTGCACGACGCCGGTTGGCATCCCCACAACGTCGACTGCACCGTCGTGCTGGAGGAACCGAAGGTGGCACCGGAGCGCGCCGCCATCGAGGCCCGACTGAGCGAGGCGGTGGGAGCGCCGGTGACGGTCAAGGGCAAGCGGGCCGAGGGGCTGGGGGCCCTGGGACGGGCCGAGGGGATCGCCTGCTTCGCGGTGGCGCTGGTGGCGCGCGGCGCGCCGGCCGCCCAGGGGTCGACGTGAGCCCCCGCCGTGGGCGCCCCGCCCGGCAGGGCGGGGGCGGGCCGTCGCGTCGGGGATCGAGCCCGCGGGGCGGGAGCGGCCGGGCTCCCGG
>JBOGHG010000046.1:0-5885 GCA_050744525.1 Acidimicrobiales bacterium
GCGTTGAGGCCGAGGATCTTCTCCTTGGCCGCCGGGGTCAACGGCGGGTAGCCGTGCTCCTCCTGCAGGCGCTCGGGGATCGTGAAGGCGCGGAACGCGTCGATGAGCGGCTGAGGGGCGCCGTACCACACGGAGTCCGTGCCCCACACGATGCGGTCCTCTCCCACGGCGAGCAGGAGCTTGCCGAGCACGTGGGCGGCCTCCCGGGGACGGCGGAGCATGAGGAACCACGTGCTCCCGAGCTCGGCGTACACGTTGGCGCCGGGACCGATCCCGGCCTCGGCCAGGCCCGCCACCAGGCGGCTGACGCCCCGGCCGGGGTCGGCCTCGTGGGGCCCTTCCTCGCCGGTGGGGTCGGGCTCGTAGCCCGAGTGGTACACGAGGAACGTGATGTCGGGGAACAGCGCTGCCGCCGGACCGATGTCGCGCGGGTCCGATCCGGCGGGGGCGGCGCCGGGAACGGGGGCGCCGATCCCCTTGTGGGCGCAGACGATCCTGGGCCCCAGCGCGCGCACCTGCTCGAGGAATGGAATGCCCACGGCCTCGTCGTCGAGGAACCAGCCGGTCGGCATGCCCCCCGGCGGCACGGTCTCGGGCGGGTCCCACAGGGTGTACACCTTCCAGCCCGACGGCCGCAGCTCGTCCCGCCAAGCCTGCATGGCCTCGATCTCCCCGGGCCCGTAGTTGGGGTGGACGATCGTGTGGGTGAGCACCCGGCCGCCGCCGGCATAACGATCGACGACCTCGCGGCAGGCGGCGATCTCGGCGTTGGTCAGGACGTTCTCGTGCGATTGCCCCGGCAGGGACGTGAGCAGGGCGACGGCCGTCTCGCTGCCCCCGAACACCAGGGTCGCCCACTCGGCGGCGGAGATGCGCGCCGGGTCGACGCCGTCGGACCACCGCTCGGGATCGGTCATCCGGAGGAACCCGGTGAGCGCTTCGGCGCCGGGGCCGTGGAACCTGGACGGGTTCACGAGGTGGGTCTGCACGTCGATCACGACCGACGTCTCCCCGCCGTCGAAACAGGCGTCGGCGGTGGCGCCGTCGATCTCGGCCTCGGCGGGCAGCGTGTAGAAGCCACCGCCGGGGGACGCCTCGTCGATGGCCCGCAACGCCGCCGCCGTGCCGCGGCGATCCTCCCCGTAGGCCGACGGCCCGAGCCCCGCCCGGCGCGCCTGGTCCCGGGCTGTGTCCCCGAACCGGGCGAGGGCCTCCCGGTCGGGTCGCCGCCAGGGCAGGGGCCGGTACTCGTCCGACGACAGCCGCCGCAGCAGGGGCGGGACCGGCACGCCCAGGGTCACCCGTCCCCCGGGGCTTGGGTGGGGGTCAGCGTGAACCCCCGGTACCCCGCGGCCGCCACGTCGTCGCACGTGGCGCGGTAGACGGGAAGGCCGCCCACGTACGGCATGAAGACACGGGGTTTCCCGGGAACGTTGGCGCCCATGTACCACGAGTTGGCCGTCGGGAAGAGGGTGGCGTTCGCCAACTCGTTGACGTGGTCCACCCAGGCGTCCTCGGCGTCGACCTCCGCCTCGATGGCTTCGAGCCCGTTGCCCCCCATGAACGTGATGCAGTCCGCGATCCAGTCCAGGTGCTGCTCGATGGCGACGACCATGTTGCTGAGGACCGACGGGCTCCCCGGCCCGGTGACGAGGAACAGGTTGGGGAACCCGGCGGTCGCGATCCCGAGGTAGGTGCGGGGACCGGCCGCCCACTTCGCGTTCAGGGCCTCGCCTCCCCGGCCGCGGATGTCGATCCGCAGCACCGGGCCGGTCATGGCGTCGAACCCGGTGGCGAAGACGATGCTGTCCAACTCGTGCACGGCGCCGGTGGTGCGGATGCCGGCGGGGACGATCTCGGTGATCGGCGTCCGCCTCAGGTCGACCAGCGTGACGTCGTCGCGGTTGAAGGTCTCGAAGTAGCCGGTGTCGAGGCAGGGTCGCTTGGTGCCGAAGGGGTGGTCGGTCGGTGTCAGCGCCCCGGCGACGTCGGGGTCCACCACGATCTCCCGGATCTTGGCCCGGATGAACTCGGCGGCGGTGTCGTTGGCCGCCTTGTCCAGGATGAGGTCGCGGAACGTCGTCGTCATCGACAGCAGGCCGCCCTCGCCCCAGGCGGCCTCGTAGCGCCGCTGCCGCTCGGCGGGCTCGACCTCGAGCGCCGACTCCGTCGGTGCCGGCATGGCGATGCCGGCGTACGAGTTGCGAGCCTCCTCACGGAGCGCGTGGTACCTGGCCTTCACCGCCGCTTGCGTGTCCGGGTCGAGCCGCCGGTTCCGGGCTGGCAGGCTGAAGTTCGGCGTGCGTTGGAACACGACGAGGTGGGCCGCCTGCTCGGCGATCACCGGGACCGACTGGATCGCCGAGGAGCCGGTGCCGACCACGCCGACCCGTTGGCCGCCCAGGTCCACGCCCTCCGGTGGCCACTGCCCCGTGTGGTACCAGTTGCCGCCGAAGCTGCCCAGGCCCTCGATGTCGGGCGTCGTCGCGGCCGACAGGCAGCCGGTCGCCAGGACACAGAACCGCGCCGACACCTCGTCGCCCCGATCCGTCGTGACCCCCCACCGGTTGACCGTCTCGTCGAAGACGGCGGCGGTCACGCGTGTGTCGAACTGGATGTCGCGCCGGAGGTCGAAGCGGTCGGCCACGTGGTTGATGTACCTGAGGATCTCGGGCTGGGGCGCATAGCGCTCGCTCCAGTCCCACTCCTGCTCGAGATCCTGCGAGAAGGAGTACGAGTACTCGAGGCTCTCCACGTCGCACCGGGCGCCCGGATAGCGGTTCCAGAACCAGGTGCCGCCCACGCCCGCACCGGCCTCGTACACCTGCACCGACAGCCCGAGCCCGCGCAGGCGGTGGAGGGCGTAGAGGCCGGCGAACCCGGCCCCGACGACCACCACGTCGAGGCGGCGCGTCGATCGAGCCTCGGGATTGGTCATGGGCTGGCTCCTGCCGTGGTACCGGGCGGGTCGGAGCCGGGGGGTGCCAGGAACTCGGCGATGTCGATCGGGCTGCGCAGCGACACGCCACCGTCGGCCACCAGCACCTGGCCGGTCACCCACCGCAGCCGTGCGAGGGCCACGGCGGCGTCGGCCACGTCGTCCGTGTTGCCGACGGTCCCGAGCGGGGTGCGGGCGCTCAGCGCCTCGCGATAGCCGGGCACGGCGTCGGTCCTGGCGAACAACGGCGTGTCGGTGGTGCCCGGTGCGATCACGTTGACCCGGATCCCCCGGGGCCCGAGCTCGGCCGCGGCGATCCGCGCGAGCTGGACCACGCCGGCCTTGGAGCTGTTGTAGTGCGCCATGTTGCGATCGGCGAGGAAGCCCGACACCGAGCCCGTGAGGACGATGGACCCGCCCGAACCGGAAGCGACCATCGCCCGGGCGCACTCCCTCAGGCAGAGGAACGCCCCCCGGAGGTTCACGTCGTGGTTGCGGTCCCACTCCTCGGCGGTCATGGCCAGCAGCGGGGCCAGCCCGCCGACCCCGGCGTTGAGGAACGCCAGGTCGAGGCCCCCGAGCCGGTCGACGGCGGCGGCGACACCCTCGACCACCGCCTTCTCGTCGGCCACGTCGCAGACCAGCGCGACGTCGCCGTCGCCGTCCCGTGCCTCGAGGTCGAGCACGGCCACCCGGCTGCCGGCCTCACGCAGCCGGCGGACGATCGCCTGACCGATCCCCCTGGATCCGCCGGTCACCAGCGCCGCGGTGCCCTCGAGGTCGGGTCGCTCGATCGTCATGGCGGGTCGCCGTCAGCCACCGACGTCGACGTCGAGGATCGCCTTGCGCCGCTCGAACCGCCACCCGTCGGGGGTGCGGACCAGCTCGTCCTCGTAGCGGCCGGTCATGTCTATGCCCACCCGGTCGCGCGCCCGGCTCCGGTTGGCGATGATGAGGGTGCAGCGCTGGGTGGCGCGGTTACCGTCGACCTCGATGATCGGGTCGGTGGTGATGTGCACGTAGCCGTAGCCGGTGGCCTGGGACATCTTGACCAGGGCGTCGCGGCCCGAGATGGGTGCACCGCCCCCGTACTCCATCACCCCGTCCGGGGTGAACGTGTCGGCCCAGGCCTCGGAGTCGACGTCGTCGAAGGCCCGGTTGTAGCGCGCCGTGAGCTCCCTGATCGCCAGGTGGTCGAGCACCCGTTCCAGTGCGTCTGACATCGCTCCCCCTCACATGGCCGGGTGCCTCAACCATACTCTGTATCATTATGCTGATGGCCCGAGGGGTCCGAAACCACCAGTAGCGGCAATGCGAAGATGTGGTCATGGCGATAACCGGCACCCACGCCCTGCTGTACACCTCCGAGCCCGAGGCCGTTCGGGCCCTCTTCCGCGATGTGTTCGGGTGGCGGCACGTCGATGCCGGCGAAGGTTGGCTCGTCTTCGCCCTGCCGCCGGCCGAGCTGGGCATCCATCCGGCCGAGGGGCCGACGTTCGCGAGCGGCGTCCGCCATCAGCTGTCGTTCATGTGCGATGACATCCAGACGACGATCGCCGAACTCCGGAGCAAGGGCATCGAGGTTCGAGGCGACCCGCACGAAGAGGGGTACGGCATCACGACCACGATCGTCCTTCCCGGCGATCTGGAAGTGATGCTTTACGAGCCGCGACACCGGACCGCAATCTGACCGCCGAGAGGCGAGGAGGTCACGCCATGCCGCAGGCTGTCCGGTTCGAGCGCTACGGCGCCGTCGACGTGCTCCAGGTGGTCGACGTCGCCCGACCTGTCCCCGACCACGGGCAAGTGGTGGTGAGGGTCAGGGCCGCGGGCATCAACCCCGGCGAGGCCTCCATCAGGGCCGGGCTGCTGCACGAGCGATGGCCCGCCACGTTCCCCTCGGGGCAGGGCAGCGACCTGGCCGGGGTCGTCGACGAGGTGGGAGACGGCGTCTCCGGCGTGGCGGTCGGCGACCAGGTGATCGGCTTCACGCACGACCGGGCCAGCCAGGCCGAGCTCGTGGCCGTCGACGCCGACCACCTGACGCCGCGCCCTCCCGGCGTGCCGTGGGAGGTGGCCGGTGCGCTTTTCGTCGTCGGCACGACCGCCTACGCGGCCGTGCGGGCCGTGGCGCCCGCCGAGGGCGACACCGTCGCCATAGCCGGGGCCGCCGGGGGCGTCGGGACCATCGCCGTGCAACTGGCCCGGCTGGCCGGCGCAAGGGTCCTCGGACTCGCCAGCCCGCCCCACCACGACTGGCTGCTCGACCACGGCATCGTCCCGGTGGACTACGGCGACGGCGTGGAGGAACGGATCCACGATGCTGCGGACGGCCGCGTCGACGCGTTCATCGACACGTTCGGTGGCGGCTATGTCGACCTCGCGATCTCCCTCGGCATCGCGCCGGAGCGCATCGACACGATCGTCGATTGGACCGCCGCCCAGCGTTACGGCGTCAAGACCGACGGGAACATGGCCGGCGCCCGCGCCGACGTGCTGGCCGAACTGGCAGGGATGATCGATTCCGGCCGCCTCGATCTGCCGATCGCCCGTAGCTACCCCCTCGCCGAGGTGCGGGAGGCCTACCGCGAGCTCGAACAGCGCCACACCCTCGGCAAGATCGTCCTGATCCCCTGACAGTGCGTCCTCGGCCAGGTCGAAGGGCAAGAGCTCGCGTGAGCATCAGCGCGGTTGCCAGAGTTGGATGGGGTTGCCGTCGGGATCCGCGAGCGGCGCGAACCGGCCGTTCGGGTAGTCCTCGGGGTCGACCTCGACCTCGACGTCTCCGGCTCGAAGCTGACCCACCATGGCATCGAGGTCGCGGACCCGAAAGTTGACCATCCACTGCTGGTCCGGGCGGCCGAACATTGCGGAGTCCTCACCGAACACGCCCCAGATCGTTGGTCCGGCCTCTTGTTCCCAGACTGGATCGTCGTAGCTGGCCGGG
>JBOGHG010000046.1:5985-21397 GCA_050744525.1 Acidimicrobiales bacterium
GGTTGCCTGCGCCGGTCTTCTTGAGCAGGTCGCCGCCCATCGCCAGGTCGGGGTTCATGCGTGCGAGCAGAACCCGGAGCTTGCCGAGCCGGCGCTCATCGGCTGCGACGGCGAAGCCGTCGGTGGCGGGTGCGAACTCCTTTGCGGTCTCGCCGGAGTGCGGGTCGAAGGCGAAGCCGCACACGACGAGCAGGTCGAAGCCGGCGCCCCGCATCGCCTCCTTGGCTGCCTCCTTGATGGCGTCGGGTCCGACCGTGCCGTGCTCGGGCCCTAGGCTGATCGCCACCCGACGGGCCTCGCCGGCGTCGATGAACTCGCCCTCCGCCTGGATCCACGTCCCGGTGTACAGGTCGAGCCGGTCGAAGGTGATGGCTTCGCCCTTGAACGTGTTGTGTACGCCGGCCTTGCGGAGGTTGTCGAGGATCGTCTGCTCGAACGTCGGCGATTCGGCGTCGCCGGCACCGGCTGTCTCGGTGGCGCTCGGCGGCGGGCGCTCCCCGTCCAGAACCCGGTGCGGAGACAGGCTCTCGACGGTGAACCGGCCGGTGACCCGCACCTTCCTGCGGTCCTCGTAGGGCTGGTCCACGAGGATCTCGTTCTCGCTGTGCCGAGCAACGGCGGCGTCGATCTCCTCGCGGCTCATCCCCTCCCAGCCGCTGTCGCAGGCGACGTGGCTGACGTGGCAGCGGTCTGGGTGGGTGACGTACACGTCCTTGGTGGTGTCGAAGTCGACGTGCCGGCTGGAGCCCACCGGCTCGTAGGGGCGCAGTAGCGGGACGAGCCGGCGCTCGCCGCCCTGGTAGCGGACGATCGACAGGTAGACCCTCTCGACGGCGTCATCGGCGCGCTGGGCCATCGCGAGCAGCCCGATGAAGGCGTCGTCCTTGAGGGTGACGCACTCCGTGATCCAGCGCTTGGTGATGTCGACCAGCCGCGGGAACAGCCATGGGCGCTCAGCGCCGGGTTGGCTGCCGGCATCCGGCGCCCGGAAGTAGCGGTCGAGGAGGCGCTTCGCGAGTTGGAACGCCACCTGCTGGGGACGCATCGCCTCGAACCGGTCGAGGCGATGCTCCTCGGTCTCGCCGACGATGGCGGCGACGTCGGTACGGGTGGGCACGTCCTTGGAGTCGAGGGCGAGGAGCGACTCGTCGATGAATTCGACCTCGAGGTGCTCGTCGGGGATCTCCCAGCGGTAGCTGACCAACCGGGGGAACGTGATCTCACACGCGATCCGGTCGGGCAGCGCTCGCACCCGGGTGGGGATCGGACCTGGCTTGGGGTCGGCGGTGCCGCCAGAGGCGGGGATGAAGCTGAACGGCACGCCGTACACCTCGGCGTACTCGGGCTCGAAGCGGCCGTCCTTCCCCACCACGTAGGAACGCCGGCGCAGTCCGCGGCCGACCACCTGCTCGCAGAGCAGCTGGGTGCCGAAGGCACGCACGCCGAGGATGTGGGTGACGGTGTTGGCGTCCCAGCCCTCGGTGAGCATCGACACGGACACCACGCAGCGCACGCCCTCGCCGAGCTTGCCCGGCTTGCCGACAGTGTTCATCACCTCGCGCAGCAGATCCTCGTCGGTGAGATCGTCGACATCGCGGCCGGGGAACCGCTGGCAGCTCGTCCTTGAACTCGGCGATCTCGTGGGCTGCGGCGGCCTTGAACTCGGCGCTCATCGCCTCGCCTGACTCGAGCTGGGTGGAGTCGACCAGGATTGTCGTCGGTCGCGTCGACCAGCCGCCGGCGTGCTCGTTGGAGAACAGCTCGAGCTTGCCGGGCACGACGATGGCGTCGCCGCCTGGCAGCCCCTTCTCCCAGCCGGCGATGTAGTCGAACACCAGCTTGGACACGTTGGTGTTGTTGCACACCACGATGAAGACGGGCGGGGTGGAGCCGTCGATGCCGTCACTGCGCTCCTGCCAGCGGGCAAAGGCCTTCTCGTAGTTGCCATAGAGACTGTGCAGTGAGCCTTCGAGCGGGCCCGGCAGCGTCGGCTCGCGGCCGTCGACGGCGTCGTCTTGCGGCCCTTCTTCGGCAGGTCGTCGCGGATGCGCAGCCACAGGCCCCGGTAGGTGGGCATGTCAAGGGATTGGGCGGCGTTGTCGTCGACCGGGACCCGCGGGATCTTCACGAGCCCGGCCTCGATGGCGTCAATGAGCGAGAAGTCCGACACCACCCACTGGAACAACGTGCCCTCGGGCCAGCCGGAGCCGCGCAGGTAGAAGGGCGTAGCCGAGAGGTCGTAGACGACCCGGACGCCGGTCTTGGCAGCGACGGCCTGGAGCCCGCTGATCCAGACACGCGCTTCCTCGTCACGCTTGGCCGCCTCGTGCTTGTCCTCGCCGGTGAGCCGCTGGCTCTCATCGTCATCGGCGCCGACCCGTCGCCGGTAGCAGTGGTGGGCCTCGTCGTTGATCACAATGAGATTGCGCTTGGTGCCCAGCTCGCGGGTGACTCGGCGGACCATCTCCTCGCGCGTCTCGGTGAACACGCCCGGCTGCTGACCAGCCAGCTCCTTGGTGAGCTTCGGTGCCTTGACCTTCTCGCGCTGCTGGAAGGTGTGGAAGTTGGTGATGACGATCTTGGCCGGGCCGAGGTCGCCCACCCGGTCGGCGGGGACGATGTCTCGTTGGCGGTAGTAGTTCTCCGGGTCCGACGGCAGCAGCACCCGCAGGCGGTCCCGGATGGTGATGCCGGGCGCCACGATCAGGAACGCGTCACCGAATCGGCCGTCCTGTGGGTTGGCAGCCTTGTTGAGCGTGTGCCAGGCGATGAGCATCGCCATCACCACCGTCTTGCCGGTGCCGGTGGCCATCTTGTGGGCGACCCGGAACAATCCCGGATTCGCGTCTTCGGCGAAGGTGCGCAGCTCGTTTTCGATCCAGGCGTCGCCGAACTTCTTCGCCACCTCGGTGAGGTAGATGGCGGTCTCGAGCGCCTCGACCTGGCAGAAGAACAGCGGCCGCTCCCGCTCGGGGTCGGTCCAGTGCTCCAGCAGCGCCCGGGTGGTCGGCGTCACACCTTGCCAGCCACCCTGTCGCCACCGATCGACGCGATCGCGGATCCGGTTGATGAGGCGGTTCTCCTCGATCCGGTCCCCGGTCCACTCGTCGAAGACGAGTTGTCCACCCTGCTTCTTCGCCTTGGGGATCGGCATGAAGTAGGACGACGGCCGTCGGCCCTCGGCGATCTCGTCGGTGATCCCGTCATCGTCGAAGCGGAAGTGGCGCGCCGGCTCGCTGAACGGCGTGTTCAGGATCGGGTTCTCGATGACGATCTGCGGCCGGGTCATGACGGGTACTCAGGGTAGATACGAGTCGAACGTGACGTCGTCGATCCTGCCTGAGCGCGCTACCCCGCAAGGCGACCCTGGAGGCGGAGCGCCCGAGAGCCCCCACTCTCAAGGAAGCGCCGTCGAGAGCACCCGACTGCGAACACAACTCCGCCGAGAGCGCTCCAGCGGTCGCTACACCTCGATGGACCGACGAAGCCGCCGAGCGAGCGCGGGCTCAGCGTGCAGCGCGACAGTGTGCTGCCACTCGAGGAGCAGTCGCTCACGCTTCGCGGCCGGTGCCGCGGTGTACTCCGTCGTGAAGCATTCGCGGTCGGCGACCGGGAGGAGCGCGACCCACCTGGGGAGCTCGCCCCCTTGCTTCACACGGGCGCTGGGAGCCATGGGCACCATCCTGGCCAATTCCTGCGGCTGTCTCGGCGCCTGCTGCCGCCCGTGGCCAGATGCTTCCGCGATCACTTCCCATAACCGTATACTTCTCTACGGTTTATGAAAGTTCCGGCTCCCTCGCTCACACCGATCCTGCGCTCTGACGCCCAGGGCCGCCTCCTGGCGCGTGTCCTCGTCGACCCCGAGACCAGCTACAACCTGTCAGAACTCGTCGAGTGGTCGAAGTCGAGCATGCCCACGGTCCAGCGTGAGGTGGAGCGGGCCGAGCTGGCCGGAATCGTCACCACCGAGAAGGTCGGCCCCACACGGCTCGTGCGCGCCAACACCGGCCATCCTCTTCACGACGCCGTCCGTCGCATCATCCTCGCCACCTACGGTCCACCGGCCGTGGTCGCCGACGAGTTCTCGGGGGTCGATGGCGCAGACGCCGTGCTGCTGTTCGGCTCGTGGGCTGCCCGGTACCTCGGCGAACCCGGGCGCGCGCCGAACGACATCGACGTGCTCGTCATCGGTGATCCCGACCGCGATCTTGTCGACGATGCCGCTGAGCGCGTCGAAGGCCGGGTCGGGGTACCCGTCCAAGCAACGGTGCGGACACGTCGGCAGTGGGAAACGGCGAGCGAGAGCTTCATCAAGGAAGTCCGCTCGCGCCCTCTCGTCGTCGTCTTGACGGCCGACGACGACTCGCCACTCACCCAAGAGCTGCACACCGTTGAAGCCACGAGCCGAGGAGTCGTGTGAGCTGGGAGCGCGGCCGCGCCGAAATCGAGCGCCTGATCGCCGACAACGAGCTCGAACGGGTCACGCCCTCCGATGAAGTTGCGGCGCGCCTGATCGCAGATGCCGAGGCTCACCTCAGCCTCGCCGCGAAGGGCATCGAGGACGACCCCGCTGGCGCGCTCCAGCTCAGCTACGACGCCTCCCGCAAGGCCTCCGCCGCGCTGCTCGCCGTCCAGGGCATCCGTGCCACAACGAGAGGTGGCCACATCGCGGTCATCGACGCGGTGAAGTTCCAGTTCAACGACCGCGGTGGCATGGAGGTCTTCGGTCGACTGCACGCACTCCGGCGTCGTCGGAACCGGACCGAGTACCCCGATCTCGACACTCCCGGCGTGAACGAAGACGACGCACGTCAGGCGCTCGATACCGCGCAAGCCGTGGTCGACGCTGCGAAGCGCCTGCTCGACAGCGGGCGGCTGGAGCCGTTCGAGTAGCCGTCGCGCGACGCGCTCCATGCAGATGTTGGGTACCGCCGTCACTTGCGCAGTCGTCGGACTTCCTCATTCAGGTCGGGACGGTCGCCCGCGGAGCACGACGTGCAGTCCCAGGCGGTGATGTCCTCTAAAGAACCACACCAGCGACAGGTCCAGATCTCTGGCGCCGTCTCGAACGCCTCGTCGGCTGCGGTCTCGAAGAGCTCCGGGTGCTGCGCCTTGGAGAGTGTGCGCAGCACTTCGAGCCGCACCATCCGGTCCCTATCGCCTGCGAGGGGATTGATTCGTTCTCTGTCTCGCCCCTGCTCCGCCATGCCATGGGCGCCAACGAGGCGGAGCATCGGGTCCGAGCCGTCGAGCCAATGCGCATACGCCTCCGGGCGCCGCAGGGCATCCGCAACCCAGCCGGCTATTGCTCCACGATGCAGCGGCGCCATCTCGGGTAGGGCATCCCAGAGTTCGCTGACGCCCTGATCTCCGCTCTCGGCTAGCCACTCGGCAGCGAGCCAGAAGAGCCAATCGTTCGCGGACGTCAGACACGATCGCAGGACCGGGAGGTCGGCGTCAGAAGTCGCGGGCGTTGCCGGTGCGGTCTCGCGGAGCGGATCGGCAGCGAGGTGCAACAGAATCGCGGTGTTGAGTCGATCGGCATCTAGGAGAGCGAGCGCCCGCGCGGCTTCGTCGGCCGTCCTATCGACCGGGTACCCCGTTGCGCCGACAGCCATGCGCACAAGGTGTCGGACGAGATCTGGATGGCGGTCGACAGCCCGTGTAGCGGTGCCCACGGCGTGCCTTCCGGGCTCGAGGACTTCGAATAGAGCCGCCGCTGCTGCCAGTCGCCAAGCTCGCACCGGAGGCGTCGCGCGCACGGAGGACATCACTAACGCCTCGTCGAGGATGAGCCGATCGTCGCGGCGGTCATTCTCTCGAAGCACGCGCTGCATCGCTTCGAACGCGCCGGCCATGAGCCGACTCGATGTGACCTCGTGCCCAAACCCAGCCCGAGTGATCTCGGCGATAAGCGTCTCGGCGGCGCCGAGGCTCACACGCCCTGCGAGCCGCGCGGCTGTTCGCGCCGTCTCATCAGTCAAGCCGACCAGTCGGATGGCTGAGGCCGTGGCGTCCGGCCTCCCCGACAGGATGGGTTCGCTCGCACCAATCGAAAAGTGCCGTCGCGAGCGACGGTACTCGGCCACGTCCTTCTCGGGAACTGGGAGTGCGAGCACGGCCTCGAGCCTCGCCTGCTCGAACGGCGTCGCCCCTCGGTCGTCATACGCGCAGTCAGCGGCGACCGCGAGTCCTGCAGCCACGTTCCGTCGCTCGTCCTCCTCCATCGCAGCGATCGCGTCGTCGCGGACAGAACGGAGGTCCCGCGTGACGATCGTTCCGGATTCGCTCACGTGGGATCGGAAAGTGCCCGCGTGGTTGCGCGGAAGACACGATGAGGTCGTAGAACGGCTCCGTGGTCACCACGGCCGTGTCGTGCACGAAGAGCGCGACGATTCGAACACGATGCAGCCGCTCGACGAAGTCACGAGGTAGCGCAGATCTGCCGATCTCGCGCGCCGTCGTTCTGTGCTGCGGTCCTGGCAGGCGGCGGGCGCCCGCAGCATCAGGGCAATATGCGCTGGTGCCAGGGGCCGATGATCACCGCCCGTCGGGTGCGCAAGGGGCGCCGCCGATGGCCTGCTTTGTTTGCGCCAAGCATCGGGTGATCTTCCCGTGCCCGGGGGGTTGGTCTGGGAGGACGAGCTTGTCGTCGCGACCCACCGGATCATGGTGACGCCGAAGGGCGAAGCCGTCGGAGAGGTGTATTTGGGCCATCTCGTCGTCGAACCCCGAAGGCACGCAGCAGAGTTGGCCGACCTCACCGACGCCGAGGCCAGCGCGATCGGCGTCGCGTTAGCCCGTCTATCCGGCAGCCTCATGTCTGTGCTCCCTATCGAGCACATCTACGCCATGGTCGTCGGCGATGAGGTTCCACACGTCCACCTGCATCTGCTGCCTCGATATGTGGGTACGCCTCGTGAGTACTGGTGGGACCGGGTCGACGAATGGCCGGATGCGCCACGGGGCGACGAGCACGCCGTGGGCAAGCTCGTCGAGCGCCTCCGAGTCGGAGTCGACCAGCGCAGCTGATCCAGCTCGACACCCGAGCAGATCTGCGATCTCGAGCGCAGGAACCGTCTCGGTCGTGGGCGCTCTACGGGATCCAGCACTCCAGCCGGTCGAGCATCCAGCGACGATGCTGCGCCCGGCGCTCGGGGTCGATTAGCTCAGGGGCGACGACTCGGCTTGTGTCCGGATCGGGGACGTCGAACATCTTGCTGGCCTCGGGATCGGTCTCCTCAGAGTCGGCCACGCTGTCATTCTCCATCGAGTCTTCGGCACGCACCAGTGGTCGGTCGTCGTCTCGACAGCTGCTAGCACCGAACTGCCGATCTCACGCACCGACGTTCTGTGCTGAGGATCCGCCGGGCAGTGTGTGCCCGCAGCGCGCAATCAGTGCGCGCCCCGCGCCACGGACCCCGGCGGTCTGGGACGCCTGCAGCGTCGGGTCGTCACCGCCGATCGGGGCACAATGTCGCGATGGCAGACGAGCACGACGACACCACCGCGTTCCGAGGCGCCCAGTTCACCGGTGTGGATTTCAGTGGCGCGACCTTCCGCGATTGCGACCTGCGACGAGTGAAGATCGTCGACTCGTGGCTCGTCGACGTGAATGTGTCCGGGCTCATCGGCGATGTCGTTGTGAACGACGTCGACGTCACCGCCTTCGTGGAGGCCGAGCTCGATCGGCGTCATCCCGAACGTGCGCAGGTCCGCGAGATGCAAACGGCCGACGACTACCGCAAGATGTGGGACACCATCGAACGCCTCTGGTCCGACACCGTGGCCCGGGCGCGACGACTGCCCGAGGACGCCCGACAGGAGCGGGTCGATGATGAGTGGTCGTTCGTCGAGACGCTGCGCCACCTGGTATTCGCCACGGACGCCTGGGCCAGTCGCACCGTGCTCGACGAGCCGATGCCCTATCACCGGCTCGGTTACCCCTACAGCGGCTATCCGGCCTCCGATGCGGCAGCGATCGGTATCGAGCTCGCGGCGCGCCCGTCCTTCGACGAGGTGATCGATGTACGAGCCGATCGCATGGCCGTGATGCGCGGCATCATCGACGGGCTGACCGACGACGAGCTCGAGCGGCTTTGCGCACTGTCCCCCGCGCCGGGCTATCCCGATGAGTCCCGCACGGTCGGACGGTGCTTGCGCGTCGTGATGAAAGAGGAATGCGAGCACCGCCGCTACGCGGTGCGCGACCTCGCCGTCCTGGAAGCGCGGACCTGAGAACCTACTGATCCCCGACCAGCCCGTTAGCGCGACCATCCCCGACGTTGATCGGGGACACCACACACCGCGACAGATCTGCCGATCTCGCGCCTACGCGTGCTGTACCGGGGCGTCGCTGGCTCCGTGAGCGTGGTCCGGGCAGCCCGTTCCTCGGGGTGGTGAAGGTCCGGGGCGAGGGTGGAGGGCCATGAAACCGTCTTGGAGGCTCGGCCACAGTTTCAGTGTGGCCAGCCAACTTGATGAGGTGGCGGACCAACTTGCGCTGCAGCCGCTGGCCGTGAGACACGGCGGCCGCCGCTTCCTCCGTGCCACGGAACCACGAGGTCTCGTCGGCATCATTGGTGCCGTCGCCGGTGTGGCGTGGATGGCCGTGTCGGTGTTGCGTCGAGTCCTACGACTCCCCGACCCGATCACTACTCGTCGACTGTACGAGCAGGCGACCGGCGTCGATCGCGACCGGGCCAACGCCGATCTGGCTCTCGTGGCCGATCGTCTCTCGCCGTTGGTGAGCGGACCGGATGGACCGCACGGTGATGCGCTCGTGCTGGGGGCCTCGCGCCGCCTGGTCGCCTGGGTGGCAGCAGGGCGGACCGCGGATGAGCAGATGTCGGTCGTTGAGGCCGCCTTCGCGCATTGGGTACAGGCCGCCGAAGACGACGACGCGGCGCCGGGTGCACTCGTGGAAAGCGTGCAGTCCTACGCCGCAACCTGGGACGCGGTACTGCGACGATAACCATGTGGCGTGCGCGCCAGATCTGCCTCGCTCGGTGTCGAACGCGGCAAGCTCGCGTTCATGCCCGCGGACGTCCCCCATCTGCTTTTCGAGCTCTGCACGAAGCTTGGGCATTGCCTACCGCTGGTCGAACAGGCGAGTCTGATCGCAGACCCGCCGAGCGACCCCGAAGCGTTCACTGACGCGGTGCTCCGCGCCGAGGGACTCGATCCTGATCTCATCGGACGTAGCGCACGGCGCCCCGTTCTCGACCTTGTGACCCGGCACTTCAACGCGCCATAACTGACGTGTTGGGCGGCCGACGTTCTGCGATTGACGATGGGCGGCGGCCATGTGCGGCGGGCAGTCTGTACGTGTGCGACGAGGGAAGGGAGTCACCTGGTGCCATGCACTTCCTTGCTCGAGCTACGCATCGAACCATGCATTCTGTCGGCTCGTCTCTACATGCATGCGTTTCGCCATCGCTCTGATGCTCGTAGGGCTCCTCGCGTGCAGTGACGGTGGCACGGATTCGGGTCGCGCCCCGGCGGGTACCAGGTTGGTCGAGCCCGGTCCTATCGAGCGGCCATCGTCGGCGGATGCAGCGGTCCAGTGTCCGGGATCGGTGCCTCGACGCGGTGTTGATGAGGGTGGGGCATCCGCTGATGCTCTGCCCTACATCGACGACGCTGTCGTCGATCGAAGCGACGCGGAGACGGCTCTGCCGCTCATCGAAGGTGACCTGCGTGGCCGGTACTCGGGCATCGTGGACGTCGTTGTCGGCCCGGGGTTCGGTCGGGCATGGGTGGGTGAGCAAGGCGGCTCGTACGCGGTCGTTGCCGCCGATGACCTCGCCGTTGTCGCCGTGCTCGCATCGGTCGAGGACTGCCCCCAAGGTGTGGAGCTTCACGTAACGCTTCACAGCGTCCCCGTGTTCTTCGTTGCGGTGCCTTGACATCGTCGGCTGAGGGCACGTGCCGCCCAGATCTGCCGATCTCGCGCTGTGTCGATGCGATGGCCGCCACGTGCATCGAGCCCGAGCCGGTCGGCACCAGTGTCGTTGCGGCCTCACTCGGGCACAGTGCGGGACCGCATCACCTCACTCCGCATGGCGCTCGGGTCCTTGCCCAGCGTGATGAGGGCGGCTTTCGCTGGGCCGTCCTCGGTGAGGAGAGCCAGGAACATGTCGTCGCTGGTCAGGACTTTTCGCTTGTCGAGAAATGCCAACTCGGTCGCCCGCCGCAACACATGCTCTAGGTCGGCCCCGTGGGTGAGGCCTGGAACGCGCCGCGCTAGTCGCTTCAGGCCCTTCGGCTCCGGTTGCCGAGCCCTCGCCGTCAGCTCGAGTGGCTCGAGATCGTGCGTGGTGACACCGGCGTCGTCAAGGACGCGTTGGGCGGCTGTGCCCCTACCCGCCTCCAGGATGGCGAGGAGGAGCGTGACGGACGTCGCCGGTTGCGGTGCTGCCAGGGCCGTGCTCCACCCGAGGCATCGCTGCAGGTCGTCCGCGATCGACACTCCTCCCACTTGGATCGGTGACTTGAACTTCATCACGCCTTCCCGAGAATCGAAGACCGCCGAACCCTCGTCCCAGCGGTCGTTTCCGCCGAGACCATGGAGTCATCGTGCACCCAAGTCGCCGCACCGTACACGCCCAGATCTGCCGATCCGCGACGGGGTCGCTTACGCGATCGGCGCCAGAACGCACGCTCAGATCGACAGCGCTCAGATCGTTCGTCCACGGCCACACAGAATGCGCGGCGCGCAGTTGGCCGCGGCACGTGGAGCCAGAGCCGAGAAGGGTACGGGTCGGTGTGTGTTGTGGCCCGGGTGGGGCATCGAGGCCTGGGCACAAGCGACGGGCCGCCTCCCATGACAAGCGTGAACGGCGGGCTGTGCAGTGGAGCCGCCGCGCGAGGATTCCGCCGGAACAAGTGAGCGTCTTCCAGGGGTCGTTCATGACGGCCATCCCGGCGCGCCGCTAGAGCTCGATGCTGAGGCTTCGGTCGGCGCTGAGGCTTCGGTCGGCGCTGAGGCCTCGGTCGGCGCCGCGTTCGAGTCGTGGGGCGTCGAGGCGCTGGAGCATGTCGGCGGTCTTCATGGATGCCTCGACGGATGCTGCCCAGTCGCGGTACTGGACCCCGTCGACCGGTGGCTGGTGTAGATCCTGGGGGTCTACGCCCCACTGCTCGCGGTAGGCCTCGATGCCGCGGGCGGCTCGGGTCCACCGGGTTCGGCCTGTGTCGTCGCCGGGGACGAGGCCGAGGAGGTCGACCAGGTGCTGGGGCTGCGTGGCGGCGGCTTCCACGCCGAGGGCGTGGCGCCGGCTGGCGACCTGTCGGGCGAGTTGGTGGCGGTAGGTGAGGGTGTCGCGGTGCTGTTCGAGCCAGGCGTCCCGCTGGCGGGCGGCCTGTTCGAGTTGGTGTTGTCGTTGGTCGAGTTGGCGCACCAGGCGTTGGTCGTCACGGCCCGTTGGGGTGAGCACGCCGGGGCGGGTGTGGCGCTCGACATGGGTGCGGCGGGCCGCGAGCCGCTGGAGCGGCAGCGACGGGTCCGGCGGGGCCTCCCGGCGGATCCAGGCGTTGAGGTTGGCGAGCCTGGGGGCGAGCACGGCGAGCGACTCCGAGGCGGCGAGCGTCTGGCGCAGCACATCGAGGGCCGCCTGTTCCGCGGACACCCGGCCGAGGGCGGCGGCGAGGACCTCAGCGGCGGTCGGCGCCGGGTCGCGGTGCTCGGCGTCGAGGTTGTCGCAGACAACCAGGAGCACGACACGGCCATGTCCGCCGAGATGGGACACGGTCAGCGAACCGTCGCGATGCCGCTGGGTGACGGTCCAGCGGTCACCGTTGCGGACCCAGCCGGTCGCCGAGGTCATGAGCCGCCGGTCGTTGCGGGTAGTGACGATCTCGTCGCCGACACCGACCAGCTGCTCACCGGCACGGACCCCGGAAGCCTCGACCTCACCGGCCGCCACCCGGTGGGCACGAATTCGGCGGGACACGGCGTCGATCGTGGCGTGATCGCTGGCGCACACCACCACCGACTGGCGGGCAGCCCGGGCGTCGACCCAAGCGGCGAAGGCGGCGTCGAGCGCTCCGAGGCTGTCATAGGGGCGGATGCGGCCGTGGTGGTCGTAGGTGGCGATCACCGCGGGGTCGCGGGTCCGGAGGCGCAGGCTGGCGTGGCGTTCCCAGTCGTGACTGAAGCGGTGGACGCCGGACAGTTCCACGGCTCGGGTGTCGGCCAGCAGGCGGAACAGGCCGCCGGCTTCGACCGCGCCGAGCTGGGCGTGATCACCAACCAGCACCAGCTTGGCCTCCGCCCGGGCGGCCAGGTGGGCGAGGCGGGCCAGGTCGCGGCTCGCGACCATGCTTGCCTCATCGACCACGATCACTTCCCCCCGCTGCAGTCGCCACCGCGGGTGGGGCCCGCCGGGCCGGTCGTGTTCGAAGAGCAGCTTGGCCACCGTCTCCGAGGCGATGCCGGCTTCGGCTTGGAGGACCCCGGCCGCCATTGCGGACACGGCCAGGCCCCGCACCCGGATCCCGCTGGTCTGCCATGCCCGGGCGGCGGCGCCCATGGTGCGGGACTTGCCGGTCCCGGCCGGCCCCACGAGGCAGATGACCGTGTCGCCGTTCTGGGTCACGGCCCGCACCGCCGCGGCCTGATCCGCATCCAGGCCGGCGTCGGCGATGGCCGCCTCGACTGCGGCCGGCTGGGCGACACCCCGGTGGTCTGGTGGGCGGGCCGCCTGGTCGAGGACGTGTTGTTCGACGCTGAGGGTGTCGAGGGTGGAAAAGCGGGCGGTGCCGTGGCGTTCGAACACCGACAGGCCATCCCGCCGGCTTAGATCGGCTGGCGGGGCGGGCTCGGGGGCGGCCAGGCGCACCACCGCCGGATGGGCCAGCACCGCCTCGGCGGTGGCGTCGATCCACCGGCTTGTTGCCGCCGCGTCACCCAGACCGGGCGGGGCGAGGCGGGCAGCGGCACGGACCGCATCGCGGCGGGACCATGTCGACAGTGACCGCGACACGTCCTCGAGCACCTCATCAGCCGTCATCGGCCGCCGGCAGTGCGCGGCGCTCAACGACGTCGCCGATCCACCGATCGGGGTCCCAGCCGGCGGCCACGGCCTCGGCGCGCCACCGGTCGAACAGGCCTTCGTCCGACTCGCCGCCACCGTGTTTGGCGGTGCGGGTCTCCAGCACCGCCACCTTGTAGATGCGGCGCCGGCCCTTGGCGGTCAGCTCCCGCCCCAGCGCTGCCTCTGCCTCGGCGATGAGCTCGCTGGCTCGGGCCTCCACCGCGGCGGCACGCCGGGAGAACCGGTGCCGCAACCCAGCCGGCACCCCGGTCAGTTCGGCCTGTCCGTGACGGTCGACGCCGGTCCATTCCACCCCCAGCCGGGCGGTCAGCTCGGCTCGCAGCGCCGCCTGATACACCATCCCGGCCGTCTTGAGCTCGACGCGGCTAGCCGACCGCCCGTGGGCGACCACCGCGCCGCGGCGTCACGGAAGGCAGGTCAGTAACCGGTTCGGGTGCGCGGCGTAGCGACCCGCGGTCGACTACGGCGATCTACTCGTCGCCCCCGACGGTGACCGGGTACCGGTCATCGTCGAACACGGCGGTGACCTCGAGGCGACCACCCAGGGCCTCGACATAGGTGCGAAGGGTGGACAGCTCCATCTCCCCGCCCCTCTCGATGCGCGACACGTTGGGCTGCGTCGTGGCCATGAGGCGGGCGAGCTCGTCCTGCGTGATCTTGCGGGCCCTGCGCAACTCACCGAGCGTGTAGTCGACGATCTCCGCGATCGCCTCGGCACGATGCCGAGCGATCCGAGCGGCGCGGGCCGGGTCGGCCTTGATGGGTTCGGCCAGATCCTTGAACTTCCGAGCGGCCATCAGGTTCCTCCCTTCACGCTTGACCGGTCTCGCGCAGGTACTCGTCGAACAGATCGTCGGCGAGCGGGATCGCTTTCTCGTACCAAGCCTGCCACTGTCCTGCCTTGTCGCCTCCGATCAACAGGACGGCCTGCCTGCGCGGGTCGAACGCGAACAGGATGCGGATGGCGCCTCCCTTGCTGACCCTTAGCTCCTTCATGTTCGGATGGCGCGAGCCAACGATGGTGTCGACCGTCGGCCGACCGAGCGCCGGCCCTTCCGCTCCTAGCAAGTCGACGCGCGCAATGACGGCATCCTGCTGGTCCTCGGTAAGCGTCTCGAACCAGGCGCCGAACTCGTCGGTGTAGAGGACTTCCCACATGGCAAGGATAACGTCAAGGTGATATCACATCAATGTGATGTCGGCTCACGGTCGTCGACCGGGGCGGCCGGGGCCAGCAGGCCACCGATCACGTCTGCCGCCACGCGATCGGTCGCCGGGATGAAGTGGGCGTATACGTTGAGCGTTGTGGCCGGACGAGCGTGGCCGAGGCGCCCGCTCACGGTCTTCACCGGCACGCCCGCGTCGAGCAGCCGGGTCGCGGTGAAGTGGCGGAGGTCGTGCAAGCGGACCGCTGGGTCGATGCCGATGCGGTCGCGCAGTCGACGCCACGCGCTGGTCCAGTGGTAGGGGCGCCACGGCTTCGACCCGTCGGGCTCGGGGCTGAACACGAACCCGTCGGAGCGCGGCCTGACACCGAACGGCTTGGCATGTGACTCGACCTCGGAACGCCAGGCTCGCAGCGCTTCGACAGTGGCCGCGTCCAGGGCGATCCGCCGTGCCTGGTGGGTCTTCGTGTCCTTCTCGTGGATGGTCCGGTCCCGGCTCTCGACGAGCGCCTTCGTGATCGTCAGGTCACCGACGGCAAGGTCGACGTCGGTCCACCGCAGCGCGCTGACTTCGCCCCGGCGGCCGCCGACGACAGCCGAGACGCGGACGAACAGCGCCAGCTCCTGGTCGGCTCGCTCGATCGCCGCCATCACGTCCGCCGGAGCGGGTGGACGAACCTCGCGCTGCCGTACCGACGGCAGGGTGGCAAGGCGCGCGGGGTTGTCGTTGCGCCAACCCCAGCGCATGGCTTGGTCGAGGGCGCCGGTGAGCACGTTGTGAATCTGGCGGATGGTGGAGGGAGCGAGCTGCTCGTCGCGCGCGAGGGCGCGGTAGAAGGCGTCGATGTCACGCACGGTCAGCTTTCGGACCGGAACGTTGCCGACTGCCGGGATCAACCGGAAGCGAGCCTTGCCCGCGTAGCCCTCCCACGTCGTCACCGAGAGCGTGTCGCGCTTGAGGTCGAGCCACTGCTCGACGAGCTCGCCGACGCTGGCGTCGGTGCCGGCGTGACCGCCCGTGCCGCTGTTGACCTGGGTCACCAATGCGGCCAGCGCGGCCTCGGCCTCCTTGCGCGTCCCGTGCATCGTCCGGCTCACGTAGCGGTACCGACCCCTCACCGGATCGCGGCCGGTCGACACCCGCAGCTCCCACTTCCGGTTATGGGATGGTTATGGGATGAATCCCTA
>JBOGHG010000047.1:0-21304 GCA_050744525.1 Acidimicrobiales bacterium
CGCCGGAGGAGCCCGGCGCCGACCCGTCGCCCGCCGCCGCCGCCGGCACCACGGGCAGCGAGGGCCCCGCGACCACCCCCACCGCCGTGGCCACCGAGCTCGTCGTCCACGTGGCGGGCGCCGTCGTGTCACCCGGCGTGCGCCGCCTGCCTCCGGGCAGCCGGGTGATCGATGCCCTCGACGCCGCCGGCGGTGCCCTGCCGGACGCCGATCTGCCCCGCATCAACCTGGCCGCGCCCCTGGTCGACGGGGAGCAGGTCTACGTGCCCAAGCCCGGCGAGCAGCCGCCGGTGGTCGCCGGCGCCGGGACTGGAGCCGCAGGCGGCCCGGTCCCCGGCCCCCTCGTCGACCTCAACACCGCCACCGCCGAGCTGCTGGACACCCTGCCGGGCGTGGGCCCGTCGACGGCGGCGGCGATCATCGCCCACCGCGACGAGAACGGCCCGTTCACAGCCGTCGACCAACTGCTCGATGTGCGCGGCATCGGCGAGGCCAAGCTCGAACAGCTACGCGACCTCGTCTCGGTGTGAGGGATCGCCGTGTCCGATCGCTGGGCGGTCGTTCTCGCCCTGGCGACGTTCGCCGGGTCGCTGGCCGCGGCGGACGGCCACGTGTCGGGGGTGCCGCTGGGCTTGGCGGCGGCGGTGCTCGCGCTGGGCCTGGCGATTCGCCGGCCGGGGGTGCTCTGCCTCGGCGCCGCCCTGCTCGCGGCCTCTCTGGCGGAGCGGTCGCTCGCCGGGCTCGAGGCACCGCTGGACACCGGTCCGGTCACGGCCGAAGTGACCCTCGTGGCAGACCCGGCTCCTGATGGGCGGGGTGAGGTCGGCGTCGACGTCCGGCTCGATGGACGCCGCCTGAGGGCGCACGCGCGGCTGGCGCCGGCGGCCGCGCTCGACGACCGGCTGGCCGGAGAGCGGGTGCTGCTCGTGGGCGAGGTCCGCCCCCCCGGGCCGATTGAAACCGGCCTGCGCTATCGGCATCTGGCGGGGCGTCTCGAGGTCGACGCCGTGGTGGGTTGGCGGCCCGGCGACGGCGTCACCCGGCTGGCCAACGGCCTGCGCCGCACGCTGGCGCGGGGTGCAGAGGTGCTGTCCGACCGCCACGCCAGCCTGCTGGCCGGGCTGACGCTGGGGGACGACCGCGACCAGCCGGCCGACATGACCGACGCCTTTCGGGCCGCGGGGCTGACCCACATCCTCGCCGTGTCGGGCCAGAACGTGGCCTTCGTGATGGTGCTGGTGGCGCCGGCGCTGTCCCGGCTCCGATTCGGGCCCCGGCTCGTGGCCACGCTCGCCGTGCTGGCCGGGTTCGCGCTGCTGACGCGGTTCGAGCCGTCGGTGCTCCGGGCCACGGCCATGGCGGCCGTCGCCGCCACCGGCGCGGCCCTGGGCCGGCCGGCCTCGACCCTGCGGGTGCTGGCGCTGGGGGTCAGCGGCGTTCTGCTGGTCGATCCGCTGCTGGCGACATCCCTGGGCTTCCGGTTGTCGGTCGCGGGTGCCGCCGGGATCGTCGTGGGGGCGGCGCGGCTCGAACGGGCACTCCCCGGGCCCCGGTGGCTGGCGATGCCCTTGTCGGTCACCCTGGCCGCCCAGTTGGCCGTGGCCCCGCTGCTGGTGGCGAGCTTCGACACCGTGCCCGTGGCGTCGCTGCCGGCCAACCTGCTGGCCCTGCCGGCCGCCGGGCCGGTCATGATCTGGGGGCTCACCGGCGGACTGGTCGCGGGACTGGCCGGTGATGCGGTCGCCACGGTCGTACACCTCCCGACGCGGGCCCTGCTGGCGTGGATCGACGGGGTGGCGAGCGCCGCCGCCCGCTGGCCGCTGGGCCAACTATTGGCAGGGCACGTGGTGTGCCTGGCCGTCGCCGCGGCGGCGGCGATCGTGGCCCGGGCCTGGGCGCCACCGGCCGCGGACGGGGACACCGAACGGTCACTGGGGCGCTGCGGGCTCCGATGCATGAGCACCACGCGCGGGGCCGCAGCGCTGCTGACCGTGGGCGTCCTGGTGCATGCCGCCGCCACGGGTCGCGGACCCCGCGTCGTCGACGGGGAAGCCGTGGGCCCCGGCGCGCAGCTGTGGCAGGGCGGGGGAGCGGCGGCGCTGACCGTCGACGGGCGGGCGCGCGACGCGGCGGTGTTGTCGGGGTTGCGGGATCGGGGCGTGGCGCGCCTCGACGTCGTCGTCCTCCGGACGTCGGCGCTGGGTGCGGCCGAGGTCGCAGCCACGCTGCGGCGGCGTTGGCCGGGCGCCGTCGTGCTCGGGCCCGCGGGGTCGGGTGCTGCGGCGCGCCGGGTCGACGGCGTCGGCTCGGTGACCGTCCCCACGACGGGCACGGTGATCGACCTGGGCGGGCTCCGACTGACCGTGACCGGCAGCTCTCCGGAGCGGCTCGATGTCCGCATCGCACTCCGCGGCACGGTGTCCGAATCGGCGAGGCCGCCGCCGCCTCGGGACCGATAGTTTCCCCACGGTGATCGAGTCCGCCCTGCCGTCGGTGCCACGGGTCGACCTGGCGCTGACGTTGGGTGACACGACGTTCGACCTGCGCTGGCGGGCCCTGGTGGGGGCGGTCATTGCCGCACCGAGGTTCGGACGCGAGAGCGAGGTGCTGGCGACGGTCCGGGCCGCCGGCCGGGCGGGGGCCGACATCGCGGTCACGTCGCTGTCGCCGCGGCTGGTCGGTCCCGCCACGCGCGCCGGCGGAGTGCCCATCGCGGCCAAGGTGTCGTCGCTCGAGGCGGCGGAGGCGGCCGCTGAAGCCGGGGCGACCCTGGTCCTGGTGCCGCTCGACCTCGTCGGCGCTGCTGCGGACGCCGGCGCGACCGTGGCGCTGCTGATCGACGACATCATTGACATCGATCGGGCCCGGACCGTGGTCGGGGATCGTCCCGTGCCGCTGGCGATCGACACCTCGGCGATCTCGACACGGGAGGAGGCGCTGGCGGTCGAGTCCGTCGCCGTCCCCTTGGGGTGCCGGCTGCTCTGCACCAACGACGTTCGGCGCACCCGTCGGGTGGTCGAGACCGTCGCGGCGCTGCTCGCGGCGCAGCGAGGGCGGGTGGATCGGCGGTGACGGCCGTCCGCTCGGACGCGCCGGTGTACCTGGTCCGGGGCGACGACAATGTGATCCTGCGGGACGCCGCCCGCGAGCTGATCCACCGCGTCCTCGGCGACGTCGACGCCGGCCTTGCCGTGGAGGAGATCGGCCGTAACCGGTTCCAGCCCAGCGACGGATCCGAACCCAGCATCGCTCCGTTGGTCCAGGCCGCCCAGACGCCACCGTTCCTGACCGACCGACGCGTCGTCGTGGGACGCGACCTCGAGATCTTCACGCGGGCCGAGCAGGTGGCACCCCTGGTCGCCTACCTCGAGGATCCGCTGCCGACGACGTCATTGGTGCTGGTGTGGGCACAGGGCCGTGTCCCCCGCGCGCTCACCGACGCGGTGAAGGCGCACGGAGGCGAACAGGTCGACACCAGCCCGGGCCGCAAGGTCGCGGCATGGGTCGACGGGCAGCTACGTGACGCCGGACTGCAGGTCGACAAGGCGGGGACGGCACGGCTGGTCGGCTGGCTGGGCGACGATCCCCAGCGGCTCGTCGGGCTGATCGGCACGCTGGTGGGGGCGTACGGCGAGCGAACCCGGCTCGGGGCCGAGGACATCGAGCCGTTCCTCGGCGAGGGCGGGGGCGTCCCCCCGTGGGAGCTCACCGACGCCCTGGATCGCGGCGACATAGCCACCGCGCTGGCCAAGCTCCGGCGCATGCTGGACGGCGGTGGCCGTCACCCGTTGGTGGTGATGGCCACCCTGCACGGCCATTACGCCCGGATGCTGCAGCTCGATGGCGCGGCGGTCGGGGGCGAGAGGGACGCAGCGCAGCTCCTCGGCCTCAGGGGATCGACGTACCCGGCCCGCAAGGCGATGCAACAGGCGCGGCGGCTGGGCCACGATCGCATCGTGGACGCCATCTCGTTGCTGGCCGCCGCCGACCTCGACCTACGGGGCGCCAAGGCCTGGCCCGAGGACCTCGTGCTCGAGGTCCTGGTCGCCCGCCTGGCGCGCCTGGCGCGCCTGGCGCGCTAGGGACCCGTCAGTCCTCGGCGGGTTGGGCGGACGCTTCGTCGACCCGGGCCTGGAGGCGGGACTTGCGTCGCGCCGCCTGGTTCTTGTGGATCACGCCCTTGGCGGCCGCCATGTCGATGCGCTTGACGGCCTCGCGCAGCTTGGCGTCGGCGTCGTCCTCGCCGGCCTCGGCGGCGGCGACGGCCGCCCTCGCACGGGTCTTGACCTCGGAGCGCACGGCCTTGTTGCGCTCGTAGCGGACGAGGTTCTGGCGGTTGCGCTTGATCTGGCTCTTGATGTTCGCCACGGACGGACCTGCTCCCTTGCGACCCAAATAGCCGGGACAGGCTAGCGGCGCCGCCGGCGAATTGTCACACCCGTGGGCCGGCACGACGCGTCGCTAGCATTCGACGGCCCCCTATGGACCGCCTGCGCATCCGCAACGTCTCGGTCATCGCCCACATCGACCACGGCAAGTCGACGCTTGCCGACCGCCTGCTGGAGCTCAGCGGTGCCGTCGATCCCCGGGACATGCGGGACCAGTACCTGGACTCGATGGAGCTCGAGCGTGAGCGGGGCATCACCATCAAGCTCCAGTCGGTGCGGCTCCGCTACCGCGACCATGTCATCGACCTCATCGACACGCCGGGCCACGTCGACTTCGGCTACGAGGTGTCACGGTCGCTGGCGGCCTGTGAGGGCGTGATCCTGCTGGTCGACGCCGCGCAGGGCATCGAAGCGCAGACCCTGGCCAACTCCTACCAGGCGCTGGAGCACGACCTCGAGATCGTCGCCGCCCTCAACAAGATCGACCTGCCGGCCGCCGACCCCGACCGCTACGCCGCCGAGATCGAGAGGGTGCTGGGCATTCCGGCCGACCAGATCCTGCGCATCAGCGCCAAGACCGGCGAGGGCGTGCCAAAGCTGCTCGATGCCGTCATCGAGCGGGTGCCGCCGCCCGTCGGCGACCCCGACGCCCCGCTCCAGGCCCTCATCTTCGACTCCCACTACGACGCCTACCGGGGCGTCGTCTCGTCGGTCCGGGTGGTCAACGGCAACCTCAAGAGCGGCAGCCGGCTGCGGTTCATGCAGGCGGGCGCGGTCCACGACGCCGACGAGGTCGGCGTCCGCACGCCGGCCACCGTGCCGGTGGCGGCGCTGGGCCCCGGCGAGACCGGCTACCTCATCGCCGGCATCAAAGACGTGGCCGAGGCCCGGTCGGGTGAGACGGTCACCGAGACCGCCCGACCCGCCGCCGAGCCGCTGGCCGGCTACCGCGACCCGAAGCCCATGGTGTTCTGCGGGCTCTACCCCATCGACGGCGACCAGTTCTCCGACCTGCGGGACTCGCTGGAGAAGCTGCGGCTCAACGACGCCAGCTTCACCTACGAGCCCGAGACGTCGGGGGCGCTGGGCTTCGGGTTCCGCTGCGGGTTCCTGGGCCTGCTGCACATGGAGATCGTCCGCGAGCGCCTCGAGCGCGAGTTCGACCTCAGCCTCATCGCCACGGCTCCCTCGGTCGCGTACCGGGTGCATCGCATCGACGGCACGGTCGTCGAGGTCGACAACCCGTCCGCGATGCCCCCGGCCCAGGAGATCGACCACATCGAGGAGCCATTCCTCACCTGCACGATCCTCACGCCCACGGACTACACGGGCACGCTCATGGAGCTGTGCCAGCAGCGCCGGGGGGAGATGTCCAGGCTCGAGTACCTCTCGCCCGAGCGCATCGAGCTGGTCTATCGGCTGCCGCTCGCCGAGGTGGTCCGTGACTTCTTCGACCAGCTCAAGTCGCGCACGCAGGGCTACGCCAGCCTCGACTACGAGCCGGCCGGCTACGACCGGTCCGACCTCGTGCGGGTCGACGTGTTGCTCAACGGCGTGGCGGCCGACGCCTTCAGCGCCATCGTGCATCGAGACCGGGCCTACGACTACGGCCGCCGCATGGCCGAGAAGCTGTGGGAGCTGATCCCCCGCCAGCTCTTCGACGTGCCCATCCAGGCCGCCATCGGCGGTCGGATCATCTCCCGGGAGACGGTCAAGGCCAAGCGCAAGGACGTGCTCGCCAAGTGCTACGGCGGCGACATCACCCGCAAGCGCAAGCTCCTGGAGCGGCAGAAGGAGGGCAAGAAGCGCATGAAGACGATCGGCCGGGTCGAGGTGCCCCAAGAGGCGTTCATCAGCGCGTTGCGGCTGGATGACTGAACCGACATCGGTCAGCCGGTGACCGGCTGGAGCTCCAGGTCCGTGACCCGTGAGAAGTGACTGGTGTTGCGCGTGGCCAGGGGGATGCCGAAGCGGCGGGCTATCCCGGCTTGCAGGGTGTCGGCCAGGCCGATGCCCTGACCCGTAGCGGCGAGCTCGCCCCAGATGGCGCCGGCGTGCAGTGCCGCCTCGGCGTCGAACGGCAGAGTGCGACCAGCCAGCAGCCGCGCGATCCGGTGTTCACGGCGCAGGAAGTCGCCGCCGACGCGCAACTCGTAGGCCGTGACCGCGGTGAGTCGCAACTGGCCCGAGCCGATCCATCGGGTGACGGCGTCGACCCCGTCGCCCTTGCCGCGCAGGTAGTCGATCACGAGGTCGGTGTCGGCGACGACCGGCCGTGTCATGCTGGCGCTCGCCACGCCGAGCCCCACATCTCCGCGATGTGCTGGCGCATCATCCGGGCCTCGTCGTCGCTGATCGAGCCCCTGAGCGCCAGGGCCGCGGCGATGGCTTCGTCGGCGTGGGCCTGGAGGTAGTCGTCTACCGCTTCCTGGACCAGGGTCGAAAACCCCCGGAGCTTGCGCCGAGCCGCGATCGCGGCCAGCGCCTGGTGCTGCTCGTCCGTCAGCTCGATGGTGGTACGCATGCATGCATGCTAATGCAGCAAGTGCCGGACGACTCGTTCTACAGATCGTATACTGGCTCGTATGACGACGCCCGTTCCCACCCGGTTCAGCGACGAGGAGCTCGAGCTGATCGACCAGCTCGTTGCCGACGGCATCGGCGACAGTCGATCTGCGGTGATCCGGCGTGCCGTGAAGCATCTCGCCGACTCGGTGCGCCGGGCCCGGGTCGGCGACGCCATCGCGGACTCGTATCGACGGCGCCCGCAGACCGCCGAGGATGACGAACTGGCCATGGCGAGCGCCATTGCGCTCACCGAGGCCGAGCCGTGGTAGCGCAGGGGGAGCTGTGGCTGATGGAGACGCCGAACCAGAAGCGGCGGCCCGTTCTGGTCGTGTCCCGCGACGAGGCCATCCCGGCCCTGAACAACGTCGTCGTGGCGCCGGTGACGAGCACGATCCGTGACGTACCCACCTGCATCCCCGTCGGCGCCGACGAGGGAATCGACCACGACAGCGTCGCAACCTTCGACAGCCTCGCGGCCGTACCCAAATCGGTGTTGACGAGACGCCTTGGCGGGCTCGGCGTCGGGGGCCGGCACCGCATCTGTGCCGCGCTCGAAGCGCTCGCCAATTGCTGACAGGCCGTCCTCTCAGTGATGGGCGAGCGTCTTCTCTTGGGGCAGCTCGAGCGTGAACACGGCGCCGCCGCCGGGGTTGTCGGCGGCCTCGAGGTGGCCGCCGTGGAGCCGGGCGACCCAGCCGGCGATCGTGATGCCCAGGCCGCCGGACGCACGGCGGCGGCCGTTGCCGGTTCGCTCGATCATGTGGGTGAGGAGCTGGGGCCGGACCCCGGGCCCGCGGTCGGCGACGGCGATGCGGCCGTCTTGCACGGTCACGTTGATCCGGGCCGACGGATCGCGGGCCCGGCCGTGGCGCACCGCGTTGTCCACCAGGTTCCCCACCGCGCGGCGCAGCAGCTCGGCGTTGGCCGACACCACCGTGGGATGCACGACGAGCTCGATCGAGGGTTCGTCGGCGCGGGCGTCGACGAGGGTCTCGACGAGCGTGTCGAGGCGGACCGGCTCCGCCCGCAGCGGCTCGCGGCCGGTCTCCATGTGGGACATCGTGATGAGGTCGTCGATCACCTCGTCGGTGTTGCGCACGATCGTGCTGACGCGTTCGAGCGTCCGTTCCGCCGGCTCGGCACCGGCGAGGCCGGCGTCGATGGTGGCGTGCAGCGCGCTCACGGGCGCACGGAGCTCGTGCGCCGTGTCGCGCAGGAACTGCTCGTGGCGCACGAGCACCTTGTCCGCGACCCACCAGCGGCCGCGTGACAACAACACGGCCACCAGGACACCGAACGCCAGCAAGAGGCCGGCCGACCACCACATGAACGAGACGAGGCGGGAGCGGCGCTCCTCGCCGGGCTCCCGGTTGGCGACGGCCACCACGACGGCCCGAGCCTCTCCGTCGGCGCCGTAGACGGGGCGGGCCAGGGCCCGGAGGCGGTCCTCGCTGCCGGTTCCTTGCCGCGTGGCGGTCAACGCGGAGGCGGTGGGGGCGCCCGAGAGCACCGCGTCGCGTGCGGCGCCCACGACGTTCACGTCGGGCCACGTCGGCGCGGCCGGTGCGAGCACCACGCGCTGAGGTTCGTCGGCGCTGGCGGGGAGCTCGACGACGTACAGATCCGGGTAGCCGCCGACGAGCTCCGGCTGGTTCCCGTGCTCGACATCGACGGTGCCGTCGGAGCCCACGCGCACGGCCTCGCCGCCGGTGCCGACCCTGCGCTCGAGCAGCTCGTCGATGCGCTCGCGCTCGTAGCGGCTGTCGGCCTGCGCGACGACGACGGCGTACAGCGACAGCGCGAGGCCGAGCGCCAGCATGAGGAGCAGGGCGGTGAGCAGCTTGAGCCGGCGGATGCGCCGGATCGCCGGCGGGGCCAGGACAGGTCGCTCAGCACCCCCGGCGAGCATCGAACGCGGTCCCCCCGACGCGCCGCGTGCAGGTCAGCGGCGCAACCCACGCGATGTGGCCCACCCACGGCACGGCGCCGATGGTAGACGGGACCGCCGACGCCCGCAGGCCGGGCGCGACCTACGATGCGTGGCACCATGCGGCTGCTGGTGGTGGAGGACGACGCGGAGCTGCGGCGCCCGGTTGTCTGGCGGCTGCGCCACGACGGGTTCGCGGTCGACGAGGCGGGCCGGCTCGACGAAGCCGACGAGGCGGTGCACGTCAGTGCCTACGACTGCCTGGTCGTCGACCGGCTGCTCCCGGACGGCGACGCGCTCGACCTGGTCGGGCGGTGGCGGGCCGAGGGCATCGACACGCTGGTGCTGTTCCTCACGGCGCGCGACACCCCGACCGATCGTGTCGAGGGTCTCGGCGTCGGCGACGACTACCTGACCAAGCCCTTCGACCTCGACGAGCTGGTGGCGCGGGTGCGGGCGCTGTGTCGGCGAGGCGTGCGGCCGCGGCCTTCGGTCGTGCGCCGCGGCGGCGTCGAGGTGGACCGGGCCACCCGCGAGGTGAGGCGGGACGGGGTCCGGCTGTTCCTCACGCCCAAGGAGTTCGCCGTCCTCGAGGCCCTGGTCGACGAACCGGGCGTCGTCGTCAGCCCCGAGGAGCTGTTCGAGCGCTGCTGGGACGAGCGGACCGACCTGATGTCGAGGTCGGTGACGGTCCACATCTCCAGCTTGCGGCACAAGCTCGGTGACCCGCCCCTCATCCGCACCGTGCGGGGCGGGGGCTACGTGCTCGACCTTCCGACCTGAGCCTTCGCACGATCCGTAGCGCGTCGGCAGCGGTCCTTACACCGTACATGACTTGACCGAATCTTGATCTTCGGTGTGTTACGACCCTGCTACGAGGCGGACGGACTTCGTGGAGATCAAGCGCAGCCTGACACCGAAGCTCGAGCGCGGGTTCCGGGCCGCCCAGCACGACCTGCGACCCCAACGGAGCTACGTCGCGTACCCGGGGACCGAGCGCTACCGGCTCGGTGAGGGTGTCGAGGCGATCGCCGTCGACGCCGTGGCGCACGAGCTGCTGGCGGCGTTATGACCATCTGGGATCCGGTTTGTCAGGCTGGTCGGGGAGGCCACGGCCACCGGCAGTTAGCACTCGGTACACTCGACTGCCAGATGTTGGACGAGCGCAAGGCCGCGATCCTCCGAGCGGTCGTGGAGGAGTACATCCAGACCGGGCAGCCGGTCGGATCGGGCCATGTCGCGCAGTCGCCGGGCGTGGACGTGTCCTCCGCCACGGTGCGCAACGAGATGGGGGCGCTCGAGACCGAGGGCTTCCTGCGCCAGCCCCACACCTCGGCCGGGCGCGTGCCAACCGAGATGGGCTACCGCTTCTTCGTCGACCACCTGCGGCTGCCGGCCCGCCTGGCGACGAGCTCGGCCGAGGAGGTGCGGGCCTTCTTCGCCCACGCCCACGGCGAGGTCGAGCAGATGCTCTCCGAGACCAGCCGGTTGCTGTCCGACCTCACCCACCTCACCAGCGTGGTCGTGGCCCCCGCACCGGTCGAGACGACGGTCCGGTCGGTGCAGCTCGTCGGGCTCAGCACGACGTCAGCGGTGCTCGTCGCCGTGTTGAGCGACGGCTCGGTCGAGAAGCACACGGTCGAACTGCCCACTGGCGTCGGCGACGAGCGGGTGGCGGCGGCCAGCATGCATCTGACCGCTCACCTCTCCGGCGGCGCCCGCGAGACCCTGCCCGCGGTTCCGGCTACCGGGGACCCGCCCCTGGATTCGCTGGTCGACCAGGCCATCGGTGCCCTCGCCACCCTCCCCGCCGGTGACCCCGAGCACGTCTACGTCGGTGGCGCCGCCCGCATGGCCCAGGCGTTCGATGCCATCGAGACCGTCCGCGAGGTCCTTGGCATCCTCGAGCAGCAGTACGTCGTCGTGTCGCTCATCCGCGACGTCATCGACCGTGGGCTGCACGTCGCCATCGGCACCGAGACCGGCATGGCGCCCCTCGCAGAGTGCGCTCTGGTGGTGTCGCCCTACGATGTCGAGGGCGAGCGGGCGGGCACGATCGGCGTCCTGGGCCCCACCCGGATGAACTACCCCCAGGCGTTGGCCGCCGTTGCCGTCGTGGGCCATCGCCTCTCAGATCGCCTCACCGAGGGCTAGCCACCGTTGCCGACCGACTACTACGAGCTGCTCGGCGTCTCCCGGGACGCCAGCCAGGACGAGATCAAGCGCGCCTACCGGCGGCTGGCGCGCCAGCTCCACCCCGACACCGGCCACGGCAACGCCGCGTCCGAGGCGAGGTTCAAGGAGGTGGTCCGCGCCTACGAGGTGTTGTCCGACCCCGAGAAGCGACAGCGCTACGACGCCTACGGGCCCGCAGGCGTGGAGGGCACCACGGTCGGCGCCGATCCGTTCGGCTTCGGCGGTGGCATCGGCGACGTGTTCGAGGCGTTCTTCGGGTCGAGCCCGTTCGGGGGCCGGCGGCGCGGGCCCAGCGGACCGCCCCGGGGTGAGGACCTCGAGCAGGTGGTCGAGCTCGAGTTCGAGGAGGCGGTCTTCGGGTCGCAGCATCCGGTCGCCGTCAAGACCGCCGTGCCCTGCGACGCCTGCGAGACCACGGGCGCCGCCGACGGCACCCAGCCGGTCACGTGCCACGAATGCGGGGGCACCGGCCAGGTGCAGCGTGTGCGCCAGTCGTTCATCGGACAGATGGTGACCTCGTCGCCCTGCGCCCGCTGCGGCGGGTCGGGCCAGGTCATCCCGAATCCCTGCCCGGTGTGCCGGGGTGAGGGCCGGCGGATCCAGGAGCGCACCTACACGGTCGACATCGTGGCCGGCGTCGACGACGGTTCGACGCTGCGGCTGGCCGGTCGCGGCGCCGTCGGCCCTCGGGGGGGCGCCGCCGGGGACCTGTACGTGCACGTGCGGGTGAAGCCGCACCCGCGCTTCGAGCGCCAGGGCACCGACCTGACGACGACGCTGACCCTGCCCTACACGCAGGCCGCGCTGGGGGCGACGATCCCGTTCGAGACGCTCGAGGGCAACGAGGAGCTGGATATACCGCGCGGCACGGCGTCGGGCACCACGTTCCGGCTGCGCGGCCGGGGGGTTCCCCACATCGAGCGGCGGGCGCGGGGTGACCTCCTGATCGATGTCGTGGTCGGCGTGCCCACCGAGCTGAGCGAGGAGGAGGAAGAGGTCATCCGTCAGCTCGCCGAGCTGCGGGGTGACGACGTCGCCCCTCCGCCGGCCGGCCTGCTGTCGAAGCTGCGGTCGGCGTTCAAGTAGCCGCGCCGCCGATGGATCGGAGCGCCGGCGGTTCCGGCAGCGGTCGGGTCACGCCGGTCACCGCTCGGGCCCACGTGTTCGTGGGCGACCTGGAGGCACCGGTCCTCGCCAGGGGCGACCACCACCACCTCGTGCGGGTCCTGCGGCTGGCGCCCGGCAGCGATGTTACGGCCGGGGACGGCGCGGGGGGCTGGCGGGCCTGTCGGCTCACCGACGGACCGGTCCTCGAGGTCGCCGGGCCGACCATCGGCGAACCCCGGCCGGATCCGCCGATCACCGTGGCGTTCGCCCTCGTGAAAGGCGAGCGCCCCGAGCTGGCGGTGCAGAAGCTGACCGAGCTGGGTGTCGATCGCGTCGCGCCGTTCGTGGCGGGGCGATCGGTGGTGCGGTGGGAGCCCGCCCGCGCCGAGCGCCAGGTCGAGCGGTGGCGGGCCATCGCCCGCCAGACGGCCATGCAATGCCGGCGCACGTGGCTGCCCGAGGTGGCGCCGGTGGCCACCTTCGACGCGGTGGCGGCGCTGCCGGGCGCAGTCCTCGCCGATGCCGCCGGGGCGCCGCCCACGCTCGACCGGCCGGTGGTGCTCGTGGGCCCCGAGGGCGGGTGGACGCCCGAAGAACGGGCATCGGGCCTGCCGACCGTCCGCTTGGGCGCCCACGTGTTGCGGGCGGAGACGGCCGCCATCACTGCCGCTGCGATCCTCGCTGCGTTACGGGCGCGCCTACTTGCGGACGCGCGCCGATCTGGTCACATCGTGCGGTGAGCGCGGGCCCGGCTGGCACATCGGCCACGAATGGAGGGTATGGCTGGGCGTGCAGTGATTGTCACAGGCTGATCGCGGTGCCTTAGAGTTAGTCCCCGCCTGGACCGCGTGAGTTCCGAGAACTGACGCGGTTGCCGTCCCGCTGGGGGGCGGCACCCAAGGGGAGGAACATATGGATAGCGACCTCGAGGTTGAACGCGAGAGCGGCTACGCCATCAAGGTGGGTGCCCGGCTCCGTTCCATCCGGCGCCAGAAGCACCTCTCGCTTCAAGACGTCGAGGCAGCATCGGAGCACGAGTTCAAGGCGTCCGTACTGGGCGCCTACGAGCGCGGCGAGCGGGCGATATCGGTCCCCCGATTGCAACGACTCGCCCGCTTCTACCGCGTGCCGGTCGACCAGATGCTGCCCAGCGACGAGGAGCTGGGTGGTCGGTCGAACAACGGTGAGGAGGAGATCGTCGACCTGCGCGCCATGCGCGCCGGCCGGCGCGACGATCGTCCCGTCACCATCGACCTCGGAGCCGTCGAGCAGCTCGGCGGGCAGGAGGGCGAGATGCTCGCCCGCTACCTCCGGATGATCCAAGTGCAGCGGGGCGACTACAACGGCCGGATGCTCACCATCCGGCGGGACGACCTGCGCGCGGTGGCCTGCATCCTCGACTGCCATCCCGAGCAGGTACCGGCCAGGCTCGACAGCCTGGGCCTGTGCCTGGTCCGCTGATCACCGCCTGAGCCGCCCGCAGGCGCAACCCGGCCGTTAGACAGGTGCGTGCACGGCCTGCTTCGCTCGCGACATCCGTCCCGACCGGCTGACCCCATTCGGCGTCTACGTCCACGTGCCGTTCTGCGCGGCTCGGTGTGACTACTGCGCCTTCGCCACCTGGACGGACCGGCATCACTTGCAGTCGGCCTATCTCGACGCCTGCCGGCGCGACATCGAGCGCCGGGTGGCGGGTGGCATGCCGGCGGCCACGAGCGTCTTCGTGGGCGGTGGCACCCCGTCCCTCGTCGAGCCCGCGCAGCTCATGGCGGTGCTCGACGCGGTGCCGCGGGCGCCGGGGTGCGAGGTCACGGTCGAGTGCAATCCGGACACCGTGACGCCGGCCCTGTTGGAGGCCTACGCGCACGGGGGCGTGAACCGGATCAGCCTGGGCGTCCAGTCGATGATCGACCACGTCCTCCGGTCACTCGGGCGAACGCACGACCCGGCCAACGTGAAGCGGGCCGTGGAGGCGGTGCGCGCGGCGGGCATCCCTACGTTCAATGTCGACGCGATCTACGGCGCGGCGGGGGAGTCGCCCGACGACTGGCGGCGAACGCTCGACGCCGCGCTGGCGCTCGACCCGCCGCACGTCAGCGCCTACGCCCTCACCGTCGAGCCGGGCACGCCATTGGCCGACGACCCGCCGCGGCACCCGGACGACGACGACCAGGCGACGAAGTACCTGGCCGCCGCCGAAGCGCTCGAGGCGGCCGGGCTCTCGTGGTACGAGATCTCCAACTGGGCCCGGCCGGGGCACGAGTGCCGCCACAACCAGCTCTACTGGTCGATGGGCGAGTACCAGGCGTTCGGCTGCGCCGGTCACTCGCACCGCGCCGGGCGGCGGTCATGGAACGTGCGCACGCCCGAGCGCTACATCGCCGCCATCGCCGACGGGTGCTCGCCCGAGGCGGCCGGGGAGCGGCTCGACTCCGCGGCCCGCCGGCTGGAGGCGCTACAGCTGGCGGTGCGGACCCGGGCCGGGGTGCCGGCCACCAGCCTGCCCGTGGACGAGTTGGACGACCTCGTCGCCCTCGACGGCGACCGCGCCGTCCTGACCGTGCGCGGCCGCCTGCTCGCCAACGAGGTGGCGCTCCGCCTCCACTGACGGGACGGAGGGGATGCGAGACTCTGCGGTCATGTTTCACCCGATGACCGAGGAGTGGGATGTCGACCTGACCGCCGGCGACCCCCTGGGCTTCCCCGGGTACGACGAGCAGCGGCATGCGCTGGCCGCTTCCGGCGAGTCGATGCGGACCGGGCGGACGGAGCACTACGCGTTCATAGAGGGCCGCTTCGAGGTGCTGGGCGGCACGATGGGGGCTGCGGCCGGTGAGAAGGTGGTGCGGGCGTACGACCGCGCCCGCGACCTGCGCCTGCCGATGGTGGTGCTGACGCGGACCGGGGGCGCCCGCCTGCAGGAGGGCATGGTGGCGCTGGTCCAACTGGCCCGGACCGCGGCCGCCGCCCGCCGGCACGCCGAGGCGGGGCTGCTGTCGCTGGCCGTGTACGGCTCGCCCACGACCGGCGGCGTGCTGGCCTCGTACGCGTCGTTGGTCGACCTCCGCGCCGTGGTGGCGGGAGCGGTGATCGGGTTCGCCGGTCCCCGGGTCGCGGAGGGCACGCTGGGTACCCCGTTGCCGCCGGGATCGCACACGGCGGAGTCGGTCTACGAGCACGGGTTAGCGGATGCCCGCCTCGGCGCCGACGACGTCGCCGCGTGGGTGGAGGCGACGCTCGGGCTGACCGACCGCCCCCTGCCGATCCGCTCGCTCCCGGCGTGGGACGCTCCCGCCGTCGGGACCGGCACCCCCACCGCCTCCGGCGCCTGGATCGAGGTGCTGCGCTCCCGGGCCGTCGGACGCCCGTCGGGCATCGATCGGGCGGCGCGCCTGTGCTCGTCGTGGGTCGAGCTACGGGGCAACGATCACACCGTGCGGGCCGGGCTGGCGCGGGTCGCGGACCGACGCTGTGTGGTGGTGGCGACCGACCGCTATTCCGCCACCGGACGCCCGACACCGGCAGGCTTTCGCCTCGCCCAGCGGGCGGTCGGCCTGGCGGGACGCGTCGGGATGCCGGTGGTGACGCTGGTCGACACCCCCGGCGCCGATCCCTCTCCGGCGGCCGAGGTCGACGGGGTCGCCTCGGAGATCGCCCGCACGCTGGCGGCGCTGGCATCGTGCCCGACACCGACCGTGTCGGTCTGCGTGGGCGAAGGCGGAAGCGGCGGCGCCCTGGCCCTGAGCTACGCGGACCGGCTGTTGATGTGCGAGCACGCCACCTTCTCGGTGATCGCCCCCGAGGGCGCGGCGGCGATCCTCGAGCGGGACGCCACCAAGGCCGTCGAGGTCGCCGAGCGCCTACGGCTCACGTCCGGCGACATGCTCGAGCTCGGGGTGGTCGACGAGGTGATCGGGGAGGACCAGGACGCCCTCGACGAGGCCGTGGCCCGGGCGCTCCGGGGGGCCACGCCGGGCGAGCGCGACCGGCGCTGGGACGCCGTGACCGCACGCTGGCTGCGCCACGGTTGACGACGCCCGGCCACCCACGTGCGGAGCCCGATGTGGTCGATACTCCGACCATCCCGGCCGCCGCAGCCTCAACCGACCGGGTCGGGCAGGAGCAGCTCCTGGCCGGGCACCAGCAGGTCGGGATTGCCGGGGTGGAGCAGGCGGCTGCGGTTGGCTTCGACGAGGCGGCGCCAGTAGCCGACCACCTGGCGATCGCTCGGCTCGTCCCCGGTCGGAGACACGGTCTCCACAGCGATGGACCAGAACGAGTCACCCGCCTCGACCGTCCACGAGGGCGGAGCGGCGGCGACGGGAGCGGGGTCCGGGCCGGACGCGGCGCGTGCCGCGGGTGCGCCGTCGGCGGGCAGGCGGATCATGACGGCGGTGGGCACGTCCCGGCCGCTGCGGGTCATGGTCGCCGTCGCCGGCCCGGGGTCCTGCGTGGGCCCGGCGAGCGAGGCCGCGGCCGGCGTGGGCGCCAGGGCCGCCACAGTGCCCGCCGGGAGGGCACCGAGGAGCGTCCCGGCCGCCAGGCCGAGGCTGCCGCCGCCGGATACGATGCGTCGGACGACGCCCGGGGTCGCCCGGACAGCGGCCGCCACCACACGGGTGCGTCCGAACGGGCGGCTGAGGGCCAGCGCGATCGTGCACACGGCCAGGTACCAACCGGTGGCGAGCGCCGCCAACCGCACGAGCGCCAGCGCCATGAGCTCGGGAGGGGTGCGGTCCAGCCAGGCGGAGAGTTCCTCGGCCGAGTCCAGCGGGACGCCGAGCGTTCCCGCGCCGAGTGCGTGCAGCGCCCGGAGCCCGAGCACGAGGGCTGCCGTCCAGGCGAGGAGGCGCCAGCGCCCGCTCATCGAACCTGGACCGTCTCGGTCGCCCCCGAACCGAGGTCGACCACCAGGTCGTCGCAACCGTCCTCAGCCGGCTCGCCCCGGATCGCCACTGCGCCGGGCAGGCGGTCGCGTGCCTCCACGGTCACCGGCTCGCTCTCCGCAGCCCAGCCCGGGAAGACGAACACGTCGCCGGTCGCGGGGCGCAGGAGCGCGGGGGCGGCCCGGCCGTCGCACTCCCAATCGCCGACGGCGATCACGTCGCCCGGCTGGCCCAGCGTCCAGCGGACGGGACCGGCCGAGATGGTGCCGCCTTCGACGACGAGCGCCTCGGGGCAGCCGTCGCCGTCGACATCGGCGGCCTGGGCGGCCACGGCCGGGCATGCCCCGTGCCCGGCCGGCGTCGTCACCTGGACGGTGTCGGGGCGAGCCGCGGAACCCCGTGAGCCCCAGCCACCGACGAAGACCACACCGGCAGCGATGGCGGCGGCCGCCACCGCGCCGGAGCCCGCTGCCACGCGGGCACGGGAGCCGCGCTCGTCCCGTGGCGGCGATGGCTCGGCGTCGACGGGGGCGACGGGGTCGGCCGGCTCGGGCGGATCGTCGCCGAACGCCTGGGCCCAGCGCTCGTCGTCGGTCAACTCGTGGGAGAAGACGAGGTCGAGCAGGTCCTCGTCGGGCGGCACGTAGGCGGGCTCGGGCCCGGGCGACGGAGGCCCACCGGCCGGCAGCTCGGCGCCTGGGACGGCGGTCAGGATCGAGCCCGCCAGCAACCGGGCGGTCGGACGCCGGCTCGGGACGGGATCGAGCGCGCCGGCTATCACCCGCTCGAGCGCCCGCCGGTCGGCCGCGCTCGATCCCCGGAGCCACGGCCTCGACCGCCGGCGCTCGGGGGTCGCCCGCGCCAGCACCTCACCGAGCACCCGGCCCAGGGCGGCCACGTCGTCGTGTGGTTCGGCTCCGCCGGGATGCGAGAGCCCGCAGAGCCGGGGCCGGCCGTCGTTCCCGACGAGGATGTGCGTGGGATCGAGGCGCCCGTGCGCCACGCCGATGTCGTGGAGGTCGGCCAGCGTGGCGGCCACGGCGGCACCGAGGCCCGCGACGCCGGCGACCGAACCGGTCCAGTGCGTGACGGGGTCACCGGCGAACCGGGTGCGGAGCTCGACGCCCGCCCGGCCGTCGGACTGTGCCTCGTCGACGCCCTCGCCCGGAGCGGGACCGACGACCAGGACGAGCCCGGGGTGGGCGGCGCGCTCGAGGCGCTCGGCCTCGAGGCGGAGCCGTGCGCTGTCGCCGGCGCCGCTGGCGGTCTTGACCGCGATCGGCCCGTCGGCGTCGAGCGCGACTGTCACGTGCATGCTCATATCCTGAAGCATGCTGAAACTTACTAAGAGTTGTCAAGAAGGTTCGAGGACTCAAGGGCCGGCTACGGCCGTGGCCGTGGCGCTGGCGGTGACGACGGCGCCGTCGGGGGCGCCAGGGACGACGTCGGCGAAGATGTAGTCGGCCTCCAGGGCCAGCTCCACGCGCACGCCGCCACCGGTGACGGTCACCACCGGCGGGCCCGCCAGTCGGGGAGCCAGCTCGCTCGCCGCCACGACGTCACCGACCACGGCGCGGGTCCTCTCGGGATCGAGGACGTAGGCATGCGCCGTTCGCAGGCGGCCCTGGTCGACACCCGCCGTGGCGGCATCGTTGGCGGCCGCCGCCGCCAGCTCGAACGCCTGTCGCTGGCGCAGGTGGACCAGCGACATGTCGACGGCGATCGAAGCGAGCACGAGCACGATGAGCAGCCCCGCCGGCATCAGCATCAGGGCAGAGCCGCGATCGCGTTCGCTCGCCACGATTCTCATGAGCAGGCCTCGGCGCTGCCGGGCACGCCGTCCCGGTAGGGGTCGATCAGCTCGGAGTGCCGCCCGGACACGTCCAGCCCAGAACCGAAGCCGCCGATCCACGGCAGGTTCAGCACGGGCACGTCGTAGGTGGCGATGAACGTGGCTCGGGCACACCGGGTGAAGCCCGCCTGCCCGTCGCGCGACTCGAGGCGTGTCAACTCCACGGTCGAACGCTCTGCGTCGCGGCCGTGGGCGGCGAGGGCCTCGTGGCCGGCCCGCCGCGCCCCGCCCTCGGCGTCGCCGTAGTCGCGGGCGGCCGGCACGTCCGCCTCGACGAAGTGGCGGGCGGCCTGGCGGGCCGCGGCGTCGACGGCGAGCTTCGCGTCGATGACCGCCCAGGCGTTGGCGACGAGGAGCGTTCCGACCACGAACACGAGCAGCCCGAAGGGCAGGACCTCGATGCCGCCCACCTGCCCGCGGTCGTCGCCGCGGTGGCGGGTCACCCGGCCGGCGCCGGTCGCTCGCCCGCGGCGCGGGTATCCGGGGGCGGGTCCCGGGGGGACGGCGGGCGAGGAGCTCTGCGAGTGCTCACGGCCCCTTCCATACCATCCGGGCGGGTGATGCGCACCCGGCCGATCCGCCGGCCCTGGATCCGCTGGGCCGTGAGCTGCCAGCGGTCGACCACGACCGACTCGCCCTCGACGGGCACGTGCCCGAGGTGGTGGTAGAGCAGGCCGCCGATGGTGTCCCAGTCACCCTCGGGCAGCTCGGCGTGCAGCAGCTCGTTGACCTCGTCGAGCGCGGTGCGGGCGTCGACGCGGACGCCGCCGCCGGCCAGGGGCTCGACCAGCGGGTCCTCCACGTCGAACTCATCGACGATCTCGCCCACGAGCTCCTCGATGATGTCCTCGAGCGTGACCAGCCCGGCGGTGCCGCCGTACTCGTCGACCACGATCGCCATGTGGAACTTGTCCCGCTGCATCTCCCTCAGCATGTCGGGGACCCGCTTGGTCTCGGGGACGTAGCGGGCCGCCCGCACCAGCTGGGCGACAGGCAGGTCCTCCTCGCCGTCGCGCTCCGCCCGCATCAGATCCTTGGCATAGGTGATGCCCACGACGTCGTCCATGCTGTCGCCCACCACCGGGAGCCGGCTGTAGCCGTTGAGGAGCACGACCTCCATCACGTCGGCCACCCGGAAGTCCTGTCCCACGGTCACCATGTCCGGACGGGGCACCATGACCTCCCGCACGAGCGTGTCGCCGAACTCGATGATGGACTCGATGAGGGCCCGCTCGTGCTCCTCGATCACGCCCTCCTCGACGCCCAGCTCGGCCACCGCCAGCAGCTCCTCCTCCGACACGTAGGGGCCCTGTTTCAGCCCCCTGCCCGGGAGCAGCAGGTTGGTCAGTCCGATCAGGGCTCCCGTGGTGACGCGGAGCAGCGGGAACCGGACCAACGCGCCCACGGGCCGGGCTGCGACCAGCGCGGCGCGGTCGGCGTTCAGGACCGCCCAGGTGCGGGCGGACGCGGTCAGGACGAACACGACCACGATGTCCACCCCCATGGCGATCGCCACGCCCGTGACACCCCAAAGGCGGTCGGCGACGATGCCCACCAGGGTTGCCTGTGCCAGTTGGCAGACCAGTAGCGCGAACAGCAGCGGATTGACGTACTGCGCGGGGTGGCTGACCAGCTCGACGAGCCTGCGGGCGCCGCGCCGGCCCTCGTCGGCGAGGGTCTGAGCCCGCGACTTGGGCATGCGGGTGAGACCGGTCTCCGCGCCGGCCAGCAGCATCGTCACGACCAGCAGCGCGCCGATGACGACCAGCATCCATCGGTCGCCCACGGAGAGGCTCGCAGCGATGATCGAGCTCGGCAGTTCCCTCACCTCCACCGGTGGAAGCGCTGCAGCAGCTCGCGCTCACGGGCCCGCATCGACGCCGCCTCGTCGACCTCGGCATGGTCGTGGCCCAGCACGTGCAACACGCCGTGCACGACGAGCAGCGCCAGCTCGTCGTCGTAGCTGGTGGCGTGCTCCGGCGCCTGGCGCTCGGCCACCGCGGGGCACACCACGACGTCGCCCAGCAGCAGCGGTCCCGGTCCCGGTGTGCCGGTGTCGGCGGGCGTGGCCTCGGCGTCGACCGGATCGTCGATGGGGAACGCCAGCACGTCCGTCGGCCCGTCGGCGTCCATGAAGCGTTGGTTGAGCCCGCTGATCGTGTCCTCGTCGACGAACAACAGCGACAGCTCGGCGTCGCCGCACACCCCCTCGGCCATCAGCACGTTCCGGGCGAGCTCGACCCAGCGCCGCACGTCGACCGGCGCCGCCCGCTGCTCGTCGGCCCCGAACACCTTGACCTCGCCCACCTCGCCGTCGGGCGGGGCCATCAGGTGCCGGGCGATGTGCGCCCGTCGGGTGGTCGAGTCGGCTCGGGGTCAG
>JBOGHG010000048.1:0-20437 GCA_050744525.1 Acidimicrobiales bacterium
GTGCCCGGGTCGTGACCACGGCGGTGCGGAGGGGTGTGCTCTGCCCCGGCCCCCCGGTCGATCCCATCGTCACCCGCCACGGCGACTACCTGCCCCATCCCGTGCCCGACACGGGTGGCGATCCCATAGCCCAGGCACTCGGCCGCGCCCGGGGTGACCTCGAGGGCCGGGTGGCGGTCGAGGCCAAGGGGTCGGGCGAGGATCGTGCCGGGCTCCTGGTCGTCGACGGGCCACTGGGCGACCGGCGCCTCATCCCCGGGGCGGTGGGCTACGTCAAGACGCACCACGTGTCCTACCTTCCGGCCTCCCTGCAGCCGGTCGTCACCGGCCTGGGGGACGGCGACCGCACCCCGCTGTTCGCCGTCGGCGACCGCCGGTTCCGGTACTCCTGGTACCTGCGCCTCCCCGGTGCCGCGACGCATCCCTGGTGGGGGATCGTCCGCTGCGAGGCCTCGGGTGACCTGAGCCGGGCGGACGCGTTGAGCCTGGCCGACCGCGTGACGACCACGCTGCCCCGCTTCGCCAGCCAGCCGCACAACGATCCTCGCGCCCCCCAGAACCTGCACCCGATCGCCGGGCTCGAACGTGAGCTCCGGCGCCGTCTCGGTGACCCGGCCGTCCTGGACCGGGCCCTGCGCCGGGCGGCGCGGTCCGCGGGCTCGGGCAACGCCGCCTGAACCCGCACGTCGCCGGCGGGCGGCGCCGGGCTCGGCGGCGAGGGCACCCGGTACCGTCGCACGTCGTGATCCTCGTCGATGCCGCGGACCTGGCGGCGAGCCGTCCCGGCAAGCCGCTGTTCGCCGGTTTGTCGGTCACGGTTGCGAGCGGCGACCGGTTGGCGGTCGTGGGCGTGAACGGGTCCGGCAAGTCGACGTTGCTCGGCATGCTGGCCGGCACCGTCGAGCCCGAGAGCGGCGCCATCCGCCGGGGGCGTGGAGCCCACGTCGTGGCCCTCGACCAGGCCGCGGCGCTCCCCGAGGGCACGGTTCGCCAGACAGTGGGCGAGACCCGGGAGGCGCCGGGCCCGAGCGGCCCGGCGCGACGCGCCGAGAGCGGGAAGCACAGCGCCGACGCCCTGCTCGACCGGGTGGGGATGTCCGCCCTCGCCGACGCCGACGTCCGCAGCCTGTCGGGCGGCCAGGCCAAGCGCACCGCGCTCGCTCGGGCACTGGCGGCGGTGGGCGAGTCGAGCGAGGGCGACCTGCTGATCCTCGACGAGCCGACCAACCACCTCCACATCGACGCCATCGCCTGGCTCGAGGAGCGCCTCGCCGCGTTCCACGGCGGGTTGGTCCTCGTGACCCACGACCGCCACGTGCTCGACCGGTTGACCACCAGGATCCTCGAGCTCGATCGCGGCCGTTCCCATGTGCATGACGGTGGCTACGCCTCCTACCTCGAGGCCCGGGCCGAGCGGGCCGAGCGGGAGGCCGCCGCCGAACGCAAGCGGCGCAACCTGGCTCGGGCCGAGCTGGCCTGGCTGCGCCGAGGCGCCCCGGCGCGCACCCGCAAGCCCAAGGCCGACGTCGCCGCCGCTCGCCTCGTCACCGAGGGTCGGCCGGCCCCACCCGACCGGGCCGACGACCTGCCGCTGGCCGACCTCGTGCAAACCCCGCGGCTGGGGGAGACCGTCGTCGAGCTCCATGCCGTCAGCGATGGCTATGGCGACCACCTGCTGTTCGAGGATGTCGACCTGCTGCTGGGCCCCGGCGAGCGGCTCGGCGTCATCGGGATCAACGGCAGCGGCAAGTCGACGCTGCTGGACGTCCTGGCCGGCCGGCGCCGGCCCCGAACCGGCCGGGTCGTGCGGGGATCCACGGTTCGGCTGGGCTACTACGACCAGCGCGGCGCCGAGCTACCACCCGACCGGCGGGTGCGCGAGGTCGTCGCCGGGCCCACCCGCCGGCCCGACTGGACCGATGCGGCGCTGCTCGAGCGGCTGTGGTTCGACAACGATGCGCAATGGGCGCCGGTCCGGCTGCTGTCCGGTGGGGAACGCCGCCGCCTGCACCTCGCCCTGGTGCTGCGCCAGGCCCCCAACGTGTTGCTGCTCGACGAGCCGACCAACGACCTCGACCTCGACACGCTGAGGGCCCTGGAGGACATGCTCGACGCATGGCCCGGCACGTTGGTGGTCGTCAGTCACGACCGGGCGTTCCTGGAGCGAACCGTCGAGGACGTGGTCGTGCTCGACGGCCGGGGCCACGCCGGCAAGGTGCCCGGTGGGTACGCGGCCTACGAGTCCCAGTGGCGAGCCGCCCGCCGGCGCGGACGCGCCGCCGACGTGGCGGGTGTCGGCGCCGGCGTCGAGCCCGGCGCACGTGCCGGGGCTGCGGAGGTTCCTGGCCGGGGTGGGCGCCGGCGCGACGACCGACGGCCGGGCGAGGGCGCCCGCCGCACACCCAGCACGCTGCGCCACCTGTTGCGCCGGGCGGAGACCGAGATGCGCCGCCTCCAGGATCGGCAGGCCGCGCTCGAGGCGGAGCTGGCGGCGGCCATGGGGGACCACGTGGCGCTGGCGGGTGTGGGCGAGGAGCTGGCGGTCGTCAGCGGCGAACTGGCAGCGGCCGAGGAGCACTGGCTCGCCCTTGCCGAGGAGGCCGAGTCGGTGGGCCTGACGCCCTGATCCGCGACGGATCGGCGAGATCCACAGAACGTGCCTATCCGCTGATGCCCGAACGAGACCTCGGAACCATCCAGCGGGCATGATCCGCGGGGGCGCGGCGCTAGCCTGGCCACATGGTCATGATCGTCACCGAGTCCGCCCGGGAGAAGATCCTCGAGCTGCGGGCTCAGGAGGACGACCCGGATGCGCTGGGTCTGCGCGTGGAGGTCACTGGCGTCCAGGGCGTCGAGTACACGTACGACCTCACGTTCGACCCGGTGGCCGAGGCCGACCTCGACGCCGGCGACGTGGTCGACCACGAGGGTCCCCTGCCGGTGATCATCCCGGTCGACAGCCTCGATGCCCTGCGAGGCGCCACCCTGGACCTGCCGGCGATCGGCGGGCAGAACGGCCTCGTCCTCCGCAACCCCAACCGTCCCGACCCACTGTCCGGCGCTCACATCGAGCTGTCCGGCACGATCGACGAGAAGGTCCGCCAGCTGCTCGACGGTCAGATCAACCCGGCGCTGGCCATGCACGGTGGGTTCGCGGCCCTCGATCGGGTCGAGGGCCGCGTCGTGTACGTGACGATGGGCGGCGGCTGCCAGGGGTGCGCGGTCTCGGCCATGACCCTGCGAGAAGGCATCACGCGATCCATCCGCGAGGCCATCCCCGAGGTCGCCGAGGTCGTCGACACCACCGACCACTCGATGGGGGAGAATCCCTACTATACGTGAGGTACCCGGCGGCCCCGGCACCGTGACTTTTCGCACCGGCCGTAACGTCGGAGCGCGGCCGTTCGATAACAACATGTGACAGGCGACACCTAGCTCAGCTATGGTGCACCCCGATCACCGCTGGGGGCGACCAGGGGGAGAGGCCCGGGCCGGTTTGCCGGTCCGGGCCTTGTCGCGTCTGTCGGTCGCTACCCCGCGCCGGCCAGAACCGCACGCACGGTGGCGGCGATGCCGCCGGCATCCAGTCCCACGGAGGCGAGGATCTTGTCCGGCTTGCCGTGCGGGATGAACCGGACGGGCACACCCAGCACGGTCACCAGCGGACCGTCCCCGGCCTCGCGGTCGCCGGCGATGTCGGCCAGTCGGTCGGCGATGGCGGAACCGGCGCCACCCTCCCGGTAGCCGTCCTCGACGGTGACGACACGTGGATACGTGGCGGCTTCGGCGAGCATCTCCTCGTCGAGCGGCTTGACCAAGCGCACGTCCCACACCGCGGCCTCGACCCCGTGGGACGAGGCCAACGCCTCGGCGGCGGCCCGGGCCGGGGCGACCATCTTGCCGACCGCGAGGATGCACACGTCGCGCCCGGTGCGGACCTTGCGGGCGGACAGGCCCGAGCCGACGTCGTCGACCCCGTCGCCGCCGACCGCACCGTCGTCGGGTGGCATGGTCTTGGGGAAGCGGATGGCCACCGGCCCGGCAGTGCACAGCTCGAGGGCGTCGTGCAGCATCGCGCCGAGCTCCCGGTACGAGGACGGAGCGAAGATCGTCATCCCCGGCACCTTGGACAGCAGGACCATGTCGAGCACGCCGTGGTGGCTGGCGCCGTCGTCGCCGGTGATGCCGGCCCGGTCCAGGCAGAACACGACGGGCTGGCCGTGCATGGCCACGTCCAGGTTGACCTGATCGAACGCCCGGTTGAGGAACGTCGAGTAGATGGCGACCACAGGTCGCAGGCCGCCCATCGCCATGCCCGACGCCGCGGTCACGGCGTGCTGCTCGGCGATGCCCACGTCGAAGAACCGGTCGGGGAACCGTTCCTTGAACGGCAACAGCCCGGTGGAGTCGGGCATCGCGGCGGTGAGCGCCACCACCTCGGGCCGGTGCTCGGCCTCCTTGATGAGCGCCTCGGTGAAGGCCGCCGTGTAGCTGCCGGGCTTGACCTCCCCCAAGTCGTGCAGCCGCTTGATGGGGTCGTTCTCGGCCGGCGCGTAGCCGCGGCCCTTCTGGGTGAGCACGTGGACCACGATCGGCCCGTCGAACTCGCGGGCGTTGCGCAGGGCCCGCTCCAGCCCGGCGATGTCGTGACCGTCGAACGGGCCCGTGTACCGCACACCCAGCATCTCGAAGAACGCCGGTGGCTCGAACATCTCGCGTACCGCTGCCAGTGCACCCTCCACGCCCCGCTCGAGCTTGTCGCCGAGGAGCGGCAGGTCATGCAGCAGCCGGTCGAGCCGAGCGCGGTTGCGCACGTAGGCCGGATTGAGGCGGATGCGGCCCAGGCTCTCGCTCAGCCTCGACACGGTGGGGGCGTAGGAACGGCCGTTGTCGTTGAGGATGACGACGGCGCGGCTGTCGGAGTGGCCCAGGTTGTTGAGCCCCTCGAACGCCATGCCCCCGGTCATGGAGCCGTCGCCGATCACCGCGACGACGTTGCGGTCGGTGATCCCCTGCAGCTTGTGGGCCTCGGCGAGGCCGTGGGCGTAGCAGAGGATGGTGGACGCGTGGCTGTTCTCGACCCAGTCGTGGTCGGACTCGGTGCGCGACGGGTACCCGGACAGGCCCCCGGCCCGGCGCAGCGTGGCGAAGTCGTCGCGGCGCCCGGTGAGGATCTTGTGGACGTACGCCTGGTGGCCCGTGTCCCACAGCAGCACGTCGCGTGGCGACTCGAACACGCGGTGGACGGCCAGGGTCAGCTCGACGACGCCGAGGTTCGGTCCCAGGTGTCCCGAACCGGCGGCCGACACTGCGTCGATGATGTGCTGGCGGATCTCTCCGGCCAGCGCGTCGAGCTGCTCGTACGACAGCCTGCCCAGGTCGGTTGGGTCGTTGATCGATTCGAGCAGCATCGACGCAGCTCCGTTGCGGCGGTGGACTATGGGCCCGTCCGAGCCCCGAGCACCGACCAACGCTACTCCCCGCGCCGCTGAGCCGACCATGCGGCCCCCCGTTTGGGCCCTGTCGCGGGCTGATGGTGCTAGTGCCGTGACCGGTAACGTTTGCCCCGTCCACGGCGAATCAGATTCGTCGCTGGCAAGGACGCAGGACGAAGGCATAGCCGTAGCTACGTCGAGGACGAGGACGCAGCCAGCGGCGAATATGGCCGGCGTGGCGGGTCGCCAATGTTGCCCGTCACGGCACTAGGAGAGGTGGATGCCCGTATGGCCGCGCGTCGTTCCCCTGGTCGATGCGCTCGTGTTCCAGCGCAACTCGTGCGCGGATCTGGGCTCGAACCTCTACGCCGAGGTGCTCGACGCCACCATCGCCGACGTCGGTGCCGACGGCCCGTGCGCCGCGGTCCTGCGGCCGCGCGAGGGGGACCCGTTCGGTTCGGCGCTGCCCCTGCGGTTCCTGGGGTCCGTCCATCGCCTGGTGCTCGAAGGCCGTGCGCCTCGCTTGGCGGCCCACTATCCGTCGGTGCGTGGGACGCCGGGACCGGGCCTGGCCGACGACTTCGTCGCCACGGTGGCGGAGCTGCGACCGGAGATCGAGGCCCGCGTCGGCAACGGCGTGCAGACCAACGAGGTGGGTCGCGCGGCAGCGCTGGTGTGCGGCTTCGTCGAGGTGGCCCGCCGCAGCGGGTTGCCCCTGCGGCTGCTGGAGCTGGGAGCCAGCGCCGGCCTGAACCTCCGGTGGGACCGCTTCTGGTACGACACCGGCACGTCGACGTTCGGCGACCCGTCCAGTGCCGTGCGGTTCGTCGGCGTCTGGGACGATCCGCCGCCGCTGCTCGACGACGTGGCGGTCGGCGTGGCGGCGCGGGAGGGCTGCGACCGGTCCCCGATCGATCCCACCGGCGAGGGCGGCCGCCTCAGCTTGCGGGCCTACCTGTGGCCCGACATGGTCGACCGCCGTGCCCGCCTCGACGCGGCGCTCGCAATCGCCGCCCGGGTGCCGGCGAGCGTCGAGGCGGCCGATCTGGGGGAGTGGCTCGAGGCCCGGCTGGCGGGGCCGGCGCCCGGCCGCGCCACGGTCGTGTACCACTCCATCGTGTGGCAATACGTCGACCGGCGGTCGCGGGACCGCATGCGGGCGGCGCTCCGGAAGGCCGGCGGGGATAGCGGCGACGACGCCCCGCTGGCGTGGCTGCGGTTGGAGCCGGCCGGGCCGGTGGCCGACCTCCGGCTGACCTGGTGGCCGGGCGGCGATGAGGAGGTGCTGGGCACCAGCGGGTACCACGGCACCCCGGTCCATTGGGGCCGCAGGCCGCAGTCCCGCAAGCTTGCCTAGGCCCCGTGCCTAGCCCCGCAAGCCTGCCGCTGGACTGGTGGCCCCGGCCACGGTCGCGGCGGCAGGGATCCCGTGGCGCGACTCCCACCACCGGGTGCCGGCGCGGGCGACCAGATAGCCGCCGCCGAGGCAGATCAGCCCGCCCACGCCGTCGATCCAGTAGTGGTTGGCGGTCACCATGATGTCGAACAGCGTGATGAACGGATAGGCGATGACCAGGGCGCGGAGCCAGCGCCGGCGCACCAGCGGCGCCAGCACCAGGGCGCACCAGGTGGACCAGCCGATGTGCATGCTCGGCATGGCGGCGTACTGGTTCGACACCGCCGCCATCTCCTCGCTGCCGAACGACGCCCAGCCGCCGTACTCGGCCACCGTGTCCACGAAGCCGTACTCGTCGCACGGGGGCTCGCCGGCCTCGTCGGGCAGGTCCTGGCCGGCGGCGTAGATCTGGCATCCGCCGTAGACCCCGGGGTCGTCCAGCAGGCGCGGCGGCATGAGCGAGAACGAGGCGAAGCCCACCAGTGCGAGCAGGGTGGTGAAGGCGAGCGTGTTGCGCCAGAGGCGATAACGCGCCGGCGCCTTGCGGAACAGCCACACCAGGGCGATGGCGACCACGACGAAGTGGAACAGGCCGTAGTAGACGTTCCAGAAGCGGATCAGCCCGTGCAGGGGCAGGTCGAGGTACCAGCGCTGCAGGGTGTCCTCGAAGTAGAGGCCGATGTTCGCCTGTAGCTGGATGATCGCCTTGCCGTGGTTGAACGCCGGCTCCGGGTCGACCGCTCCGCCACCCGACCCGAACTGGTTGCGCACGGCGGAGTAGGCCGCGTACACGAGCACGACGTAGATCAGCTCGCGCCACCAGCGCAGGCCCCAGTCTCGACGGGGTGCGCGCTCCTCGACCACAGCCTTGTCGAGTCCCCTCGTCGCTCCCCGCTCTCGTTGCCCGGCAGCCGGCGGCTCGGGCTCCGGCGCGCTGTCGTCCGCACCCGCCGCCTCCCGCAGCGGCCGGCTCGGGCTTCGTCGCGCGCCTTCCGCTCTCGGCGCCTGCGGCGCCCGGCCGCTCGGGCCGGGGGCTCGCTCTCTCGCCCTGACGGGACGCTCGCTCATGCCGCGACGGTCGGGCTCGTGCCGGTCTGTTCGGGTGTGGGTCGGGCGCGTCCCCCGGCGGCGAAGGCGGGCGCCCCGAGCAGGCTGACGGCCACGTTGAGCAGGTAGAGGAGTAGGCCGAGGGCGATCGCATCCTCCTGGGGCACGCCGAGGGGATGGAGGAACAGCACGAACGCCCCCTCGCGCACCCCCAGGCCCGCCATGCTGATCGGCAGGACCTGGGCGATGAGCACCGCCGGGAGAAACGCCAGCAGTGCCGTGAGCCCGGCGGGCCGGACGCCGAGCGCGTTGGCGGCCGCCACGGCCGCCAACACCAGCACGAGCTGGTATGCGAATCCGGCGAGAAGGACGTTGGCGGCGGCGCCGGGGTCCGAGCGCAGCCGGTTGACGCCCAGGTGGACGGCGCCCGCGAACCGACGCCAGCCGGCGCGGGTGGCGAATCGTCCACCGATGCGCCGGCTGCCGGCGGCGGCGAGCACACCGGCCAGCAAGGCCAGCGTGGCGAACGCCAGCAACAGGGCGACCTGGGTGGCCGTCCCGAGGTGGCGCAGGCCGGGATTGACGGCGAAGCCGGCCAACGTGATCAGCGGCAGCACGAGCCACCCGGTGAGGCGCTCGAGCACCACCGAGGCGAACGTCCCCGGCGACTCACCGGTGTCACGGGACAGCCGGCTCACCCGCACGACGTCGCCGCCGATGGTGGTGGGCAGGACGTTGGAGACGAACTGGCCGGCCAGGTAGTACGACACCAGGCGGGGGAGCCGCGCCGGGATCTCCAGGGCCTCGAGCACCTTCTGCCAGCGCAGCGCCGAGAGCAGGATGCCGGCGAGCGTGAGCGCGGCGGCGACGCCGAGCCAGGCGGCGGTGCCGGCCGACCACTCCGGGACCAGCTCGTGGACGTCGAACGAGGGCACCTGCGCGACGAGAACGATCAGCATGGCGGCGCTCACGGCGATGCGCACGCCCAGCGTCACCGCATGCTTGCTTGTCACCGTTCCTCCGCTGTATCTCGGTGGGCACCGGCCCGGTCGGTGCCGTCCGTACCGGTTGCCCTTGCGCTCCCCGCCATGCGCGCCGCCTGCGCAAAGTTAGCCGCGCGGGCCGCTGGCATTGCTGTCGAGGATCCCCGCATTTTACGGCGCTTGCCTGTCACAGCCTCCGTATAGGGTGGCCCTTGCCGGATCGCTCGGTGGGGCGCCGGCAGGCGCTAGCCATGGCGACCCGGGTCACGGTCGCATCTCCCCGCCTCCTCGTCGGCTCTTCGAGAGGAGTGCAGAGATGCGACGTGCGCACCATCGATCGTTCATGCTGGTCACGGCCGTGCTCGCGACAGCCGCGACGTTCCTCGCGGGGGCCGGCTGCCGCGGTCGCTCGACCGGCGATCCGAGCGCGGCCGGGCCCATCGCGCCGATGTCGGGACGGGTCGACCGCGCCACGCTTTTACGGGTTCTGGCGCTCACGCGGGCCGTCGAGAGCGGTCGGGTGGAGGTGACGACCGTCCTCACCCACCTCGGCGACCAGCCCGACCCACCCCCGGGCGGCCGGCTGACCGTCGCCAGGCACCGGGTGGCGTTCGATCGGCGTGCCGGCCGCGTCGCCGTCGAGACCGACATGTCCGGGGCCGCGGGCGCCCCTGGGGGCCGTGATGCGGCGGCGGGGGGTGACCTCTCGGTTCCCGCCCGCATGGTCGCCGCCGACGACGTGGTGTACGCCCAGGGCGGACCCATGGCCGCCGCCGTCGGGCGCGCGCCCGCCGACTGGGTCGAGATCGACCGGGCGGCCTTCGTCGATCGGTGGCCGAGCAGCGACGCCGCCGCGCTGCTGCTCGACCCACTCGGCCCCTTCGAGGTGCTCGGCGACACCACCGTCGACGCGCGCGTGGTCGGCCACGACGTCATACGCGGCAGCCCGGTCACCCACCTGGCGACGAGCGCCGACTCCGCCGGTGGGCCGGCCTCCCAAGTCGACGTCTCGATCGATGCCGACGGTGTGATCCGCCGCCTGGAGGTCAGTCTCGCCGGCGGTGCCGGGGGTGGTGCGGGCAGGGTCGTCACCACGGTCGAACTGTTCGACGTCGGTCGTGCGGTCGACATCACGCCACCGCGGGGCGAGCGGTAGCCATGGGTGTCCCAGGGCGGGCAGACTCCGGTGTCACATGTCACACGATCCCGGAACCACGGTCCGCGACCACGGCGGCGAGCTGGCACTGGCCGTCCTTCGCCCCTTCGGCGTCGACACGATGTTCACGCTGTCGGGGGGGCATGTCTTCCCGCTCTACGACGCTGCGGTCAAGGGGGATCCTCCCACCCGCATCGTCGACGTGCGGCACGAGCAGACCGCCGCCTTCGCCGCCGAGGGCCACGCCCGGCTCACCCGGCGGCCGGGGCTCGCCGTCCTCACGGCCGGCCCGGGCGTCACCAACGGCATGTCGGCCATCACGCAGGCGCACTTCAACGGCTCGCCGGTCGTGGTGCTCGGGGGTCGGGCACCAGCGGCCCGCTGGGGCTCGGGTTCGCTGCAGGAGCTCGACCACGTGCCCCTGCTCGCGCCGGTCACCAAGCTCGCCCGCACGGTCGCCGCCGTGGAGGACATCCCCGGGGTGGTCCACGAGGCCGCAGCAACGGCGCTCACGCCGCACCGGGGTCCGGTGTTCGTCGACCTGCCGATCGACGTGCTGTTCGCGGAGGCCGAGGCGGCGATACCTCGGGCGGTGGCGCCATCCGCGGCCGAGCCCGATCCCGAGCAGGTCGCGGGCGTCGCCCGGCTCATCGCTCAGGCCGAGCGCCCGATGCTCGTCGCCGGCACCGACGTGTGGTCGGCCGGGGCCGAGGCCGAGCTCGTGGCGGCGGTCGAGCACCTGCGGGTGCCCACGTTCGCCAACGGGCAGGGCCGCGGTTGCCTGCCGGCCGACCACCCGCTGGCCGTGAGCCGCACCCGGAGCCTGCTCAAGACCGAGGCCGACGTGGTGGTCGTCGTGGGCACGGCACTCGACTTCCGCCTGTCCTTCGGCCGGTTCGGCAGCGCCACCGTGGTGCACCTGGTCGACAGCGACGAGGGCCGGGCGGGGCACGTGGACGCGGTCACCGTGGCCGGGGACCTACGCACGACGCTCGCCGGCCTGGCCGGCTACGACGGCCGCGGCGCCGAGCGCGAGCCGTGGGTCGGCCGCGTCCGCGACCTCGAGGCCGCCGCCGCGGCGGCGGAGGTCCCGCTGCTGGCGGCGTCTGCAGCCCCGATCCTGCCGACGCGCATCTACGGTGAGCTCCGGAAGCGGCTGGATCGCGACGCGGTCGTGGTGTGCGACGGCGGCGACTTCGTCTCCTACGCCGGCAAGTACGTCGACGTGTACGAGCCCGGGTGCTGGCTGGACAGCGGGCCCTACGGCTGCCTCGGCACCGGCATGGGTTACGCCATGGCGGCGCGGCTGGCGCACCCGGACCGCCAGGTGGTGGCGCTCCTCGGCGACGGCGCCGCAGGGTTCTCGCTCGTGGACGCCGACACGCTGGTCCGCCACCAGCTCCCGGTCGTGATGGTCGTGGGCAACAACGGCATCTGGGGACTCGAGAAGCATCCGATGCGAGCGCTCTACGGCTACGACGTGGCGGCCGACCTCCAGCCCGGCTGCCGCTACGACCAGGTGGTGGCCGCCCTGGGCGGTGCGGGCGAGACCGTCGCCGATCCCGCCGAGATCGGTCCCGCGCTCGACCGCGGGCTTGCGTCCGGCGTCCCGTACCTGGTCAACGTGATCACCGATCCCGCCGACGTGTACCCGCGCTCGTCCAACCTGGGCTGACCGCGCCGGTCAGGCGGGACGCCGGCCGTCGCTCCGGGGCGGCAGCGGCCCCAGGCGTGGCGACCGATGGGCCGACCAGCGGGGCACGGCCCAGGCTCGGTTGGTCTCGCGCAACAGGACGACGACCAAGGCACCGATGACAGCCGTGCCGGCCAGGGCCAGCAGCTCGAGGCTGCCGTTCCACACCGGATCGAAGGACCCGTCCCCGGCCGACGCCGACACGGCCAGCACGACGAGGTACGGGCCCACCCACACGCCGAGGGACAGCCAGCGCAGCCGGCGGATCTGCCGGGCGGTGCCCGCCCGTTCCCAGGTCGCCGCTCGCGTCGCCAGCGCCCCGAGCAGCAACCACAGCGTCACGCCCGCGGCGAGTGTGGCCGCGGCCGTGGCGGCCAGCCGCCAGCCTGTGAGGTCGTCGAAGACGAGCTGCTCGGGGTAGGCGATATCGATTCCGGGTCGCGGCGTGATCCTCTCGCCCGTTTCCGGATCGAGCATCACGAAGCGGTACGGCAACGACACCTCGGGCAGCGCCAGGAGCGCCGTCGCGGCCGCAGCGATTGCGGGCCAGCTCAGCGACAGGCGCCAAGCGCCGAAGGCCACGAGACCCCACCCCAGTGCGTCGGGCAGGACGTCGAGGTGTTCCGTGCGAAGGTCGATGGCGACGAGCACCAGCCCCACGGCCAAGAACGTCAGCGGACGCATTGACCGGATCGTACCGGGGCCGTCGGCCCGCCTCGTGGGCTTCCCGGCACGCCGGCGTCGACGGCCGCCTGGCGGTCGGGCGTGCTCGTCCTACCGTGGTTGCCGGATAGGGCCGCCGGCGTCAGCGGGCGCCGACGCGGTGGACGCTGATCTCGTTGGCGCCGTCGCGGAAGAGCTCGTCGCTGACGACCACGGCGACGCTCACCCCGTCGTCGGCGGCCATCGCCGGGCTGGTGCCACCGACCACGCCGTTGACGGCGACGGCGAGGACGTCGCCGGGCTCGACCCCCTCCCCCGTGCCCACCCTGCCCCGGAGCAACGCCGGCACCGTTCCCGTGCTGCGGTCAACGACCGGATCGACGTCCACGAACGAGGCCTCTACCGCGCTTTCGGCGCCGATCTCGGTGCCGACGAGGTCCGGCCGGGGTCCGGCGCGGAACCAGCGCAAGGGGTCGCCGGCGGCCCCGAGGAAGCGATCGACGCCGTCCGCCAGCACGTCGGCCAGCTCGGCCCGGTCCTCGACGGCCAGCTCGCTGCCGATGGCGACGCCGAAGTCGTTCACGTCGCTCGGGAGGAACGGCTTGTGCCCATCGGTGCGCGGGTCCGACAACGCCGACTGGCCGTCGACCTCCCAGGGGATGTCGACATCGAGGACGTCGGCGATGGTCGGCAGGACGTCGATGCTCAGCACGTTCGTGTCGTCGACGGTCCCGGCGGTGGTGCCCGGCCGCTTCACGAGGAGGGGCACCCATGCCAGGTCGGCGAGCACGTCGTCTGCCAGGGCCTGTCCTTCGAGCCCACGGATGGGCTCGCGGGGTCGGAACGAGATGCCGTGGTCGGAGGTCACGACGATCATGGCATCGTCGTAGACGCCTCGCTCCCGCAAGGTGTCGAGGACGTCGCCGAGGAGCGAGTCGACGTAGCCGACCTGGAGCAGGTGCCGCTGGCGGCCGAGGTCCACCGGCCACGGCTCGCTGGTCCACTGGTCGCCGTCGCGGCCCAGGTCCGGGTCCGGTCCGGGGTAGCGGGCGCCGGAGGGCAGGTAGCGGTACGGCACGTGGGGCAGGAGCACGTGGAGGTAGTGCAGCGCCGGCCGCTCGTCGACGATCCGCTCGGTGAACGCCCGGAAGCGGGTCGGCTGGTCGAGCCCGAAGTCGGCGAAGCCGTCCTCCGAAGGCGCCTCGCCGCGCGGCCGCTCCTCCACCATCCCGGCGACCGCGTCGCCGGTGTCCCCGGACGGCGAGAGCCGGGCTCGCATGACCCGCCGGGCATCCCGCAGCAGCTCGCCCAGGCCCCGCGGTGCTCCGAGGACCGTGACGTCGTCGCACACGTCGGTGGGGCACATCCGGGTGACCGACTCGACCACGTTCAACTCGCCGCCGTCGCCGAGCAGGGTGAACAGGGAGTCGGGGTGATCGGCCGCGACGGGGGCGCTGTCGGCGTCCGGGAGCCGGCCGGTGACGAGCGCCGGCACGGCGTGCCACGTCGAACTCGACACCGCGGTGGCGTTCCGGAACCACGTGCTCTCGGCGGCGAGCCCGGCGAGGTTGGGGAACAGCTCGGCGTCGATCGTGCCGTCCGCGTCGACGACCGACGTGAGCGGGAGCTCGTCGAACACCAGGATGACCACGGGGACCGGGTTGCCGACGTCGCCGGCGCCCGCCGAGTCGACGTCGTCCAGCAGCCGCGAGGTCGGGGAGGTGAGCAGGAACAGGCCGACGAATGCCGCCGGCGCAAGCGCCGCGAGCGCCAGCCACGCCCGCACGGCCTCGACCCGCTGGTAGGCCGCGACCGCCGCCGCGCCGGCGGCGGCACCGAGGGCGTAGAGCACCGGCCCGTCGGCCAGCGGCCGGGCGGCCTGCACGACGAAGGCGGCGACGAGCCCGCCGAGGAACACGAGGTGGAGCACGCGGCGGGCCCGTGGGTGCACCAGCCCGGCGACGACCTCGACCAGCCAGAGGACGAGCGGCCCGGCCAAGGCGACGACCAGGGCGAAGGCGACGATCGTGGCCGGCCCGGCGACCCGGAAGGCGAACTGCTCGGGGGCCCGGCCGAACACGTCGAGCAGCGGCTGGGCGATGGCGAAGCCCCAGACCGCCAGCAGCTCGACCAACTCCCGCCCCTCCCGGCGGATCACCGCCCGGTCGCCCCCTTCAGCCCATCGTCAGTGGTCCATCGGCGGAAGCCGGAAGGCGCTGTGGCCCCTACGAACATGTGCGGATAGGCACGTCGTCTGGGCTCACCGCGGCCAGCGCTGCCGGAGGCCGAGCTGTGTGGCCTGGGCTCACGCTGCAAATCCCGTACCGTTCTGTGCCCACTTGCAAGCCAATCCGCTCGGCCTCTACGACGTGCACTTCTCGAGGAAGCGGTCGACGTCGACCACGACCCGCGTCACCTTGCCGGCGGCCACCAGTCCCCGCTCGTCGGTGGCGGAGACGGTGAACGTGAGGCGGCGTCCCTCCACCTTCTCGAGCGTGGCCTCGGCCAGCACCTTGGTGCCTACCGCGGTCGGCGCCAGGTGGTCGATCTGCACCCGCATGCTGACCGACGTGTGCCCCTCGGGCACCCGGCCGTCGACCGCCAGCAGGGAGGCCTCCTCGCACAGCGCGATGAGGCGAGGCGTGGCCAGCACCGCCACCTGACCGGATCGGAACGCCAGCGCGGTGTCGTCGTCACCGACGTCGAGTGTGACGGCCGCGGACAGGCCGGGTTCCAGGGGCACCCGGGTACAGTACGCACCCACGTCGTCGGCGGGCTAAACCGCCCGGGGCCCAGGTCAGCCGGCGTCGATCACCGCGGATCACCCCTGGGACCCCGCCCTGAGCCACCCGCCGTCCACGCGAATCGAGGTCCCCGTGCTCGACGAATCGGTCATCCAGCGCACGCTCGCCACCGCTCTCCGCACCGGCGGTGACTTCGCCGAGGTGTTCGTCGAGGACAAGCGGTCCTCGGCGGCAATGCTCGACGACGGCCGGGTGGAGGAGTTGTCGTCGGGTCGCGACCGGGGCGCGGGCATCCGAGTCGTGGTGGGAGAGACGACCGGCTTCGCGCACACCGCCGACCTGACCGACGGGGGCATGCGCACCGCCGCCGAGGCCGCGGCCGCGGCGGCCCGGTCCGGGGGCGGCGGCGTGCGCGAGGTGGCGCTCACTCGTGAGGCGACACGCCCGAACCGGGTCGCCGTGCTCCCCGAGACGGTGGCCAAGGGCACCAAGGTCGACCTGCTCCGCCGGGCCGACGAGGCCGCCAGGGCCGAGGGTGGCTCGATTCGGCAGGTCCGCGCCCGCTACGGCGATTCCCGCCGCCGGATCCTCGTGGCCAACAGCGACGGCCTGCTGTCCGAGGACGACCAGGTCCGCACACTGTTCGTGGTGTCGACCGTGGCCTTGGGTGACACCGGCATGCAGACCGGTTACGAGTCGCTGGGGCGCACCGTCGGCTTCGAGCTGTTCGACCGGTACCAGGTCGAGGACATCGCCCGCACCGCCGCGCGCCGCGCCATCACCAAGCTGGCGGCCCGCCCGGCGCCTTCGGGCACGCTGCCGGTGGTCATCGGGCCCGGCGGGGGCGGGGTCCTGTTCCACGAGGCCTGCGGCCACGGGTTGGAGAAGGACCTGGTCGACAAGGGGGCTTCGGTGTTCAAGGACCGCCTCGGCCAGCGGGTGGCCTCGCCGCTGGTCACGCTCGTCGACGACGGAACCATGGCCGAGGAGTGGGGCAACTACGCCATCGACGACGAGGGAACGCCCGCCCAGCGCAACGTCCTCATCCAGGACGGCGTCCTCACCGACTACATGTGGGACCACCTGCGTTCGCGCAAGGAGGGACGCCCGAGGTCCGGCAATGGCCGCCGCCAGAGCTACCAGCACCTGCCCATGGTGCGGATGACCAACACCTACCTGATGGGTGGGGAGGGCGACCCTGATGGCATCGTGTCGTCGACCGACCGCGGCGTGTACGTGTCGTCGCTGGGTGGGGGGCAGGTCAACACCGCCACCGGCGACTTCGTCTTCGGCATGACCGAGGCCTATCTCATCGAGGACGGCCAGATCACCGAGCCGATCAGGGAGGGCAATCTCATCGGCAACGGGCCCAAGGTGTTGGTCGACATCGACGCCGTGGGCAACGACTTCGCCATGGGCCATCCCGGCACCTGCGGCAAGGACGGCCAAGGCGTGCCCGTCGGCGACGGGGTCCCCACCCTGCGGGTCAAGGCCCTCACCGTCGGCGGAACGGCGGCGTGACCGCCCAGGATCTGCTCGGCGTCGCCGACGCCGTCGTCGCGCAGGCCCGCGGCGACGAGCAGCTCGAGGCCTACGTCGCCCGATCGACCGACACCCAGGTGCGCGTCTACCAGGGCGATGTCGAGCAGCTCGCCGTGGCCGACTCGCTCGGCGTCGGCGTGCGCATCGTCCACGAGGGGCGCCAGGGGTTCGCCTACTGCGGCACCTTCGATCCCGAGGCGCTGGCCGAGGCCGTGACCGAGGCGCGCGACAACGCCGCCTTCGGCGAGGCGGACGACGCTGCGGGACTGGCCCGGCACGACGGCGTGGAGCCCGCCGACCTGGACCTGTGGCGACCCGGACTGGCAGATGTGCCGACCGACCGCAAGGTGGCCCTCGCCGTCGAACTGGAACGGGCGCTGCTGGCTGCGGATCCCCGCATCGTCGGCGTCGAGTCCTGCGACTACGGCGACTCCCTCGGCGAGACGGCGGTGGTGACCACCACCGGCATCCGCCGCAGCTCCCGGGCCACCGGCTGCGAGCTGGTGGCCTACTCCCTGTCGGGCGACGACGACGAGACGCAGACGGGGTTCGGGTTCTCGCTGGGCCGCGACTTCGACGAGCTCGACGTCGAGGCCGCGGCCGGCGACGCCGCCGATCGGGCGCTGCGCATGCTGGGCGCCACCAAGCCGCCGTCAGGGCGGCTCACGGTCGTGCTGGATCCCTGGGTGACGGCCCAGCTCGTCGGCATCGTGGCCGGAACGCTCGGCGCCGAGGAGGTCATCAAGGCACGCTCGCTGTTCGCCGGTCGCGAGGGCGAGCAGGTGGCGGCGCCCTTCGTCACGCTGATCGAGGATGCCACCGACGCCCGGTCGTGGGGCGCCTCGCCCATCGACGCCGAGGGGCTGGCGACCCGGGCGGTGCCGCTGATCGAGGGGGGCGTCCTGGCGGGCTTCGTCCACTCGACGTGGACCGCCCGGCGCATGGGCGTGCACCCGACGGGGTCGGCCGTGCGGGCCGGGTTCAAGTCGACACCGACGGCCGGCTGCCGGGCGGTGACGCTCGCGCCCGGCGCCGCCGACGCCGCCGCCCTGATCGACGGCGTCGGTGACGGCGTGCTGGTGCAGGAGGTCTCCGGCCTGCACTCCGGCGTCAACCCGATCTCGGGCGACTTCTCGACCGGGGCCCAGGGGCTACGCATCCGGGGCGGTGCGCTGGCCGAGCCGCTCCGCGAGTTCACCATCGCCTCGACGATCCAGCGCCTGCTGCACGACCTGGTGGCGGTCGGCTCCGACCTCACGTGGTTGCCGATGAGCGCCGCTGGCATGACCCTGGTCGTCGGCGACGTCGCCGTCTCGGGCGCCTGACGAGCGGGGAACGATGGGCGAGCTGCTCGACCTCGCGGCCAAGGTCGCCGGCGCCGCCGGCAGCGGGGAACAGGTCGAGGCATTCGTGGGCCGGTCGACAACGACGTCGGTCAAGGTCCACGGCGGCGCCATCGAGTCGCTGACCCAGGCGACATCGGCCGGGATCGGCGTTCGCGTGATCGAGGACGGTCGGCAGGGCTTCGCCTGGGCCGGTTCGCTCGACGACGACGTCATCGCCGAGGTGCTGGCCGAGGCCCGCGACAACGTCGTCTATGCCCAGCCCGAGCCCTGGGTGGGGCTCGCGGAGCCGGACGGGGTCGAACCGCCGCCGATCGACCTGTGGCGCGAGGGACTGGCGGCGCAGCCGACCGCGCGCAAGGTCGACCTGGCGCTGGAGCTGGAGCGGGCGGTCCGCGCCCGGGACCCGCGCATCGGCGGCGTGCGCACCGCCCAGTGGGCCGACGGGGCCGGGGAGGGAGCGGTGGCCACGTCGACGGGCATCGCCGTGGCGGGTCGCTCCACATTCTGCCACCTCTCGGTGCAGGCGCTGGCGACCGACGGCGACGAGACCAAGACCGGCTACGGCGTGTCGGTGGGCCGCGAGCCCGACGACGTCGATCTCGACGAGGCGGCTGAGGACGCGGTCGACCGTGCCACTCGGCTGCTCGGAGCCGTCCAACCGGGCAGCGGCAGCGTCACGCTCGTCCTCGAACCCCGGATGGCGGCGACCCTGCTCGGCGTGGTGGGCGGGACCCTCAACGGGGAGTCGGTGCTCAAGCAGCGCTCGCCGTTCGCCGACCGCGTCGGCGAACCGATCGCGTCGCCGCTGGTCACGCTCGTCGACGACCCGACCGACGCGCTGTCGCTGGGGGCCGACTCCCACGACGGCGAGGGCCTGGCGACGCGTCGGGCGCCGTTGATCGTCGACGGCGTGCTCCAGGGGTTCCTCCACAACACGATGACCGGCCGCCGCGCGGGCGTCCCCTCGACCGCTTCGGCGATCCGGGGCTACCGGTCCACACCCGGGGTGGGCGCCCAGGCGCTGGCGCTCGCCCCCGGCGCCGGCAGCCTCGACGACCTCGTGGCCACCGTCGACCACGGCGTCCTCGTGCAATCCATGACCGGACTGCACTCGGGCGTGAACGCGGTATCGGGCGATTTCTCCGTGGGAGTGGAGGGACTGATGGTGCGCCGCGGGCAGCGGGCGGAGCCGATCCGGGAGGCCACGATCGCCTCGACGGTCCAGCGGTTGCTGCTCGACGTGAGCGCCGTCGGTGGCCAACGGGAGTGGACGCCGGGCGGTACCGGCGCCGCCGCCATCGTCATCCCGGCCGTCACGCTCAGCGGTCGCTGACGTGCCCGAGCGGATGGAGCGCCCCATCCGCCGGGCCTCTAATCTCCCCGGACCGTGTCGATCCTTCACGCCATCGTCCTGGGCATCGCCCAGGGGCTCGCCGAGTACCTTCCGATCTCGTCGTCGGGCCACCTCATCCTGGTGCCCTGGCTGTTCGGGTGGGACGACTTCGCCGGTAACGAGTCGCTGCAGAAGACGTTCGACGTGGCGCTGCACCTGGGCACCCTGGGCGGCGCGGTCGCCTACTTCCGCCATGACATCGTGCGCCTCTCCCGGGCCGCCGTGCGCAGGCCGCGCTCCAAGGACGGCCGGCTCGCCTGGCTGGTGGCGCTCTCGGCCGTGCCGGCCGCGATCACGGGGGCGCTGCTGGCCGACAGCATCGAGGAGAACACCGACCAGATCGGGCTGATCGCGGTCATGCTCATCGTGGGGGCGCTGGCGCTGGCGTGGGCCGACGGCGTGCGGGGCAAGCGCACGATCGACGAGGTCGGTCTGCGCGATGCGCTGCTGATGGGCGGTGCCCAGTCCCTTGCCTTGCAGCCCGGCCTGTCGCGCTCGGGTGTCACCATCACCGTCGGCCGCTTCTCGGGGCTGGGTCGCGACGGGGCCGCCCGCTTCGCCTTCCTCATGAGCCTGCCCATCACGTTCGGCGCCATCGTCTACAAATGGTTCGACGTGTCGAACGAGGGTGGCATCCCGGCGGACTTCCGGGCGCCCTTCGCCTGGGGGATCGTGGCCTCGGGCATCACCGGCTACATCGCCGTGTGGGGCACGCTCAAGCTGATCCGCACCCATTCGTTCCTGCCGTTCGTCGTCTACCGCATCATCCTCGGGGTTGGCATCCTGCTGATCCTCGCCAGCTCGTTCCGGTGATCAGGCGCCGGCGAGCGCCAGCACGACCGACCCGTTCGTGAGCACCCACGCCACCCGGGGTGCGTCGGTCTCGGGAACGGCGATGGTGATCGACTGCTCGCCCACGTCGACCACGGCGGCGGCCTCGACCAGGGGGAACGAGGGCGCGTCCCCCGACGGTGGGGGCTGTTCCTCCGCCACCAGGGGCACGACCGCCAGGACGTCGACGAGGTCGCCGATCGCGAGC
>JBOGHG010000049.1:0-18974 GCA_050744525.1 Acidimicrobiales bacterium
TGGGGGTGGGTAAGGCGGATCGGGAGCTGGCGGCGATGGTCCACGGCGAGCTGGCCCCGGTCGACCAGCTCTCCCGTGTGGTCGACATCGTCCGCGAGCACCGGCGGGCCGGCGCCCCCCGCCATCCGCTCAACCAGCTCGTGCCCGACCGCTGGCTGCGGGCGGTGCTCTGCCGCAACCCGGGCATCGTCGGCCTGGCCTCCCTCCGCCCGGCGGCGGGCGTCCGCCCTCGTCCCAACCTCACCGAGCGCGACATCGCCATCGCCGCCGGAACGGCCGCCGACGTCGAGGGACACGCCGTGGTCGTCGCCTGCTCGGTCGGCATCGCCCTCGACCTGGTGCCCACCGCGGCCGATGCCCGCGAGGCGATCGACCCGTCGGCGCGCCTGCTGCTGGCGGTGCCGCAGCGCGACGACCACCCCGAACATCGCCACCTCGCCGCCCGCCTGCGCCATCCGGCCGAGGTCGTCCCGGTTCCCGGCGACTGGCGCGCCGCGGGATAGCCTCGTAGGTCGTGCTCGAACGCCTCGCTGAGCTGGACCAGGAGTTCCGTGATATCGAGGCGCGCCTGGGCGACCCCGACCTGATCGCCGACCAGCCCCGGTTCCAGCGGGTGGCCAAGCGCTACCGCGAGTTGGCCCCGATCGTGGAGCGGTCCCGCGAGCTGCGCACCCGCCGCGGTGACCTCGAGGTGGCCAAGGAGCTGCTGCCGGACGCGGCCGGCGATGAGCGCGCCGACCTCCGGGCGGAGATCGACGCCGCCGAGACCGCGATCGCTCGTTTGAGAGGCGAGCTGCGCCTGCTGCTGCTGCCCCGCGATCCCAACGACGAGCGCAACGTCATCGTCGAGATCCGCGGAGCCGAGGGGGGCGAGGAGGCCAACCTCTTCGCCCGCGACCTCTACGAGATGTACCGGGCCTTCGCCGCCCGGCAGGGGTGGTCCGTCGAGGTGCTGAGCAGCGATCCGTCGGACCTCGGGGGCTTCAACGAGGTGACCTTCGCCGTCAAGGGCGACGGGGTCTGGGCGCGCATGCACCTCGAGGCCGGCACCCACCGGGTGCAGCGGGTGCCGGTCACCGAGAGCCAGGGGCGGGTGCACACCTCCTCGGCCACCGTGACGGTGCTCCCGGAGGCCGAGGAGGTCGACGTCGACATCGAACCCAACGACCTGCGAACCGACGTGTACCGGTCATCGGGCCCCGGCGGCCAGAGCGTCAACACCACCGATTCGGCGGTGCGGCTGACGCATCTGCCGACGGGCATCGTCGTGTCCATGCAGGACGAGAAGAGCCAGATCCAGAACCGGGCCAAGGCGCTACAGGTGCTCCGTTCGCGGCTGCTCAAGGCCGAACAGGACCGCCAAGCCGTCGAGGCGTCCGCGGCACGCAGGGGACAGGTGGGCGGTGGGGGCCGCTCCGAGAAGGTGCGCACCTACAACTTCAGGGAGAACCGGGTCAGCGACCACCGCATCGGCCTCACGCTCTACAAGCTCGACAAGGTGCTGGCCGGCGAGCTCGACGAGATCAGCGACGCCCTGGTGGCCGACGAGCAGGCCCGCCGGCTGGCCGAGGCGACCTGAGATCGCCCGGCCGGGACCCACGGTGACCGACACCGCGACGGGAGGCGTTGCCTGGCAGACGCTGCTGGACGAGGCCACCGGCCGGCTGGCGGGCGCCGGTTTCGAGAATGCCGGGCAGGAGGCCCGCTGGCTCGTGCAGCGGGCCAGCGGATTGGAGGGGGCGGGGCCGATCGTCGGCCTCGACCAGCCCGCGAGCCTGCGCAACGCCGCGTACTTCTACGACATGCTCGAGCGGCGCCTGCGCGGCGAGCCCCTGCAGTACGTGCTCGGGCACTGGGGCTTCCGGGTGCTCGACCTCTACGTCGACGATCGGGTCCTCATCCCCCGGCCGGAGACCGAGGCGCTGGCCCAGATGGCCCTGGAAGAGTGCCGGCGGCTCGACGCGCGGCTGGCGGTCGACCTCGGCACCGGCTCGGGGGCGATCGCCCTGGCGCTGGCGGTCGAGTGGACCGGCATCGAGGTGTGGGCGACCGACGTGTCGCCCGCGGCGCTGGCGGTGGCCAGGGCCAACGTCGCCGGTGTGGGGCGGATCGGCGCCGCCGTGCGGCTGGCCGAGGAATCGTGGTACGAGGCGCTGCCGGCGGAGCTGGCCGGAGCGGTGGACGTGATCGTGAGCAACCCGCCGTACGTGGCCGAGTTCGAGGTGGAGGACCTGCCCGACGAGGTGCGCGCCTGGGAGCCGCTCGGGGCGCTGGTGTCCGGGCCCACGGGTCTCGAGGCCATCGAGCGGATCGTGGCCGAGGCGCCGCTCTGGCTGGCGCACCCGGGCGCGCTGCTGGTGGAGATCGCGCCCCACCAGGCGGCCGAGGCCGAGGCGCTGGCCCGCGCCGCCGGGTTCGGCTCCGCCGCCGTCTGGCCCGACCTCACCGGCCGGGATCGGATCCTGTTGGCCCGTGCCTGAAACCCCCGGATTCCTGCCGCGGTTCTGGTGGTCAGGACCACCATTTCCGCGGCAGGTTTCGCAAAGCGGCCCGAACGCCGTCACCCTGGCGACCGACGCCCTCCGCGCCGGCGAGGTGGTGGCCCTGCCCACGGACACCGTCTACGGCCTGGCGGCGCTGCCGACCATCCCCCGGGCCACCGACCGGCTGTTCGCGCTCAAGGGCCGGGCGGCCGACGCACCGATCGCCGTCCTGTGCGCCGACGCCGCTCAGGCGCTCGGGCTGGCGGCACCGGCCGCCCTGACCGACGACGTCCGGCGCATCGCCGGGCGCCTGTGGCCCGGCCCACTGACGCTGGTGCTGCCCCGCCTCCCGGGCCTCGGCTACGAGCTGGGCGAGCCGGCCGACACCATCGGGGTGCGCTGTCCGGACTATGCGCTCGTGCGGTCCATCGCCGCCGCCGCCGGGCCGATCGCCACCACCAGCGCCAACCGCCATCGGGAGCCGACGCCGCCGACCGCCGAGGGCGTCGCCGCCACCTTCGGCGCCGGGCTGGGACTGGTGCTCGACGGCGGACGCTGCGGCGCACCGCCTTCGACCGTCGTCGCCGTCACGGGCGCGGCGTGGAAGCTGCTCCGCGAGGGCCCGATCCCGCTGGCGGAGGTCACGGCTGCGGCCCGCCCATGACGTTCCTGCCCGACCCCCACCCGCCGCCCCAGGATGGCGTCGGTCTTCGACCGACCGTATCTTTCCGCCGATGATGAGTCGGGGAGACCTCTTGGCGCTGGTCGATGCCGCACCCGGACCGCTGCGCACGCTCGAGGCGGCTTTGACCCGCTGGGTCGACCTGGGCCTGGTGGCGGCCGTGCACGAGCACCTGGCGCGCGTGGCGGGCCTCGGCGGCGATGCCCCCGTTACCCAGGCGGTCGCCGAGAAGGGCGACGGGCCCGACGAACCCAGCCACGACGGCCCCGGCCGCATCGACGAGTCCCTGGCGTACGTCCTCGTCGCCCTGCCCGACCGCTGGCGGGTGGTCGGACGTGGCCACATCGCCGTGAGCGATGGCCACCAGAGCTGGGTCGGCACCGGTTCTCTGGTGACGGAGCGGGACTCCACCCGGGCGGCGATCCACGACGCCGGTCCCATCGGCGCCTGCCTCTATCCCGGACCGCTGCTGGCGTGGCTCGACCTCGGCGATCCCGAGCCCGACGAGCGGGCCGGCCGCTTCTGCTGGACGGTCGACGCGTACCCGCGTCCGCTCGGTGGCGTGGCCGGCGTCCCGGAAGCGGCCGCCACGGCGCTGGCCGCGTCCCGGCTGCCCGAGGAGTTCCTGGGTGTCGAGCACCGCTTCTGGTTCGAGGCCCGCACCGGCATCGTGCTCCGCCACGAGGGGTCGCTCGAGGGCGATCCGTGCTCGAGGACCGAGCTGACCGACGTCGTGATGGACGACCACATCCCGCCGAACGAATTCTCGCCCCCGCCCGAGGCGATCGTGCGCTCGAGCCACGAGCTCCTGCGCGATCACCTGTCCGAGCTGGGCGTCGACCCGAACACCGTCGACCTCGACGACCCCGGGCAGGTGCGCCTGGCCCTGCGCCTGGGCGCCGGCTTCCGGCCGGTGGACGGCTCCGACTCGTTAGCCTGATCAAGGCACTGTGAAGCACCCATCAGACCCTCCATCGGCCTCGACGCCCGGCCCAACGGGGAGCTCGTCGTGAGCGGGCAGTGGCTGCAGCTCGGGCTGGTGTTCGTGTTGGTGCTGCTCAACGCCGCCCTTTCGGGCACGGAGATGGCACTCGTGTCGCTGCGCGAGGGCCAGCTCCAGCAGCTCGAGCAGCGCTCGTCGACGGGGGCGCTAGTCGCACGCCTCGCACGCGACCCCAACCGCTTCCTGGCCACCATCCAGGTCGGCATCACGCTGGCCGGCTTCCTGGCGTCGGCGGCCGCCGCCGTGTCGCTGGCCGAGCCACTGGAGGATCCGCTCGGCTTCCTCGGTGGCGCCGCCGGCGCGGTGTCGATCGTCGTGGTCACGCTGGTGTTGTCGTACGCCACGCTGGTGATCGGCGAACTGGCTCCCAAGCGGCTGGCCATGCAGCGGGCCGAGCGCTGGGCGCTGCTGGCGGCGCGCCCGCTGTCGGCCATGGCGATGCTGACCCGGCCCGTGGTGTGGCTGCTGTCGCGGTCGACCGACATCGTGGTCCGCATCATGGGCGCCGATCCCTCGGTCCAGCGCGAGGAGGTCACCGAGGCCGAGCTGCGCGAGCTGGTGGGCACGCAGGCGTCGTTCACCGCCAAGCAGCGGCTGATCATCGACGGGGCGTTCGAGATCTCCGAGCGAACGCTCGACGAGGTGCTGCGTCCCCGGCCCGACGTGTTCGTGCTGGATGCCGACCAGCCCGTCGCCGACGCGCGCCGGGCGCTCGCCGGCAGTGGCCACTCCCGGGCGCCGGTGGCGCACGACGGGAACCTCGACGAGGTCGTCGGCATGGTCCACCTGCGCGACCTGCTCGGCCCTGGTGACCGCCCGGTGCGCGAGCAGGTGGGGGAGCTGGCCGCCTTCCCCGAGACCGCCGGGGTGCTCGACGTGCTCCACCAGATGCAGGTCCGCCGCCTGCAGCTCGCCCTGGTGGTCGACGAGCACGGCGCCGCCGCCGGCATCATCACCGTGGAGGACCTGCTCGAGGAGCTGGTGGGCGAGATCTATGACGAGACCGATCGCGACGTCGTGGGGGCGCGCCGCGCGGCCGACGGATCGCTGGTGCTGCCCGGACGGTTCCCCGTGCACGACCTGGAGGACGTGGGCGTGCGCGACATGCCCGAGGGGCCCTACGCCACGGTGGCCGGGCTGGTGCTCGACGTGCTCGGGCGCGTGCCCGAGGCGCCCGGAGACCGGGTGACCGTGGCGGGGCGCACCATCGAGGTCCTCGCCGTCGACGGACGCGCCATCACCGAGGTGCGCATCGGTCCGCCGGCCCCAAGCCAGACTGACGTCTCTCACGCCGAGATCTCGGCCTGACGGACGCCAGAACGCTGCCTTCTCAGAGGAACAAGGCGCCCCCGGGGCCGATCTTGACGACGCGGCCGACCTGCTCGGCGCCGGCGCGCAGCTCCGCCACGGTGTCGGCCTCGTCCGATGACGCCCAGGCGCGTCGGCCGTCGTCGAGCAGGCAGGCCGCCAGCACCCGCTCGGCATCGCCGTCGCGTCCGTGCTGGACCACCCACGACTCGACGGTGGCCGTCCCGTCCACCGCCTCGGCGAGCTCGCGGTGCGGCGTCGACTCCGCCTGGTCCTGCGCATCCGCCCAGCGGAAGCCGTCCGGCGGTGGTTCCGTCGAGTACAGCCCGAGGGTGTGCTTGGTCAGGTAGCCACCGACGCCGGTCACGAGCCCAAGGCTCCCCGCGTCCGCCCGGAGCACCTCCGCCATGGTGGCGATCGCGTGGGTGCCGTAGTTGTTCCACGGGCCGCCGGCGAACGACAGCCCGCCGGTGACGGTCAGCTGCCGGTCGAGCCCGAGCCCGATCTCGTCGGCGGCCACCTCCACGGCGGACGGGAAGCACGAGTAGAGGTCGACGTGCGCCAGCTCGTCGGCCGCGGTGCCGGCCAGCGCCAGCAGTTCGTGCGCCGCGGCCCGCAGCGCCGGCGCCGAGTGCAGGTCGCGCCGGTGCGACACGATGTAGGTGTCGTGCGCTTGGGTGGCCGCCAGGGGGAACACCCACAGGTCGCGGGGCACGCCCAGCGCCGTGGCGCTCGCCGCCGAGCAGACGATCAGCGCCGCCGACTGTTCGACCGCACTGTTGGCGTTCATGACCTTGGTGTAGGGCCACCAGATCCAGCGGTTGTCGGGCGTCGGGGTGCGGATCTGCTCGGCGGTCAGCGGCTCGCGGATCCAGGCATGGCGATTGGCGACGGCCACGGCGTTGAACCCGGCCCACAGCTCGCCGACGCGCACCAGGTGATCGTCGATCGACCGTCCGGCTGCGGCCCGGAGGGCCTGCTCGAACAGGGCGTACACCTGGGACGGCGCGAACACCTGGCGGGCGATCTCCGCCGGGTGGTTGAGCTGGAAGTCGGGGGCCGTCTGGCGCGCCGGCGGCACCGTGTCGTCCTGCGTCGTCCAGCCGAGCTGCTCGCGCCGCTCACGCGGGGTCTCCGAGCGGGTCCGCCAGGCCTCGGCGCCGCAGATCAGCACGATGTCGGCGTCGCCGGCGGCGATGTCGCGGCTGGCCTGTGCCACCAGTCCCTGCGGTTCGTTGCCGCCTATGGGCGTGACGGCCTCGTCGCGGGGGGCTGCGCCGAGGCGCTCGGCCACGAGGCGGGCCGGGTTGCGATAGTGACGCGACAACGACCGGGACACGCGCACGGCATCGGCGCCGACCAGGGCCAGGGCACCGGCGCCGCTGTCCCCGGCGGCGCGGCGCAGCGCCTCGGCCATCATGTCGGCGGGCTCCACGGCCGGGTCGCCGCGGTCCACGCGGTTGGTCCACTGTCCGCCGCCCACGAGGACCGGGGTGCGCGGGTCGAGCGCCATCGGCCCCTGTCTACACTCCCCCCATCGACGTCCTCCTCATCTGCACTGCCAACCAGTGCCGTTCCGCCATGGCAGAGGGCATGCTCCGCGCTCTCCTGTCCGACAACGGTGCCCACGCCGACATCGGCTCCGCCGGCCTGTTGCGGGGCGGCGCGCCCGCCACCCGCGACGCCATCGCGGTCATGGCCGAGCGCGGCATCGACATCAGCAGCCACGTCAGCCGGACGATCGACCCCGAGGTCGTCCGGTCGACGTCGCTGATCATCGGCATGGCCCGGGAGCACGTGCGCGAGGCGGTCGTCGGCTACGGAGCCGACATCGAGCACACCTTCACGCTCAAGGAGCTGGTGCGGCGGGGCGAGGAGGCGGGTCCCCGCCGGCCGGACGAGACCGTGTTCGACTGGCTGGCCCGCGTCGCCGCCGGCCGCCGCACCGCCGATCTCATGGGCGACGACGACGATGACGACGTCCCCGATCCGGTGGGTCGGCCCCGGGCCGACTACGAGGCGACGGCGCGCGAGCTCGACATCCTGTTCCGGCGGTTGGTGGTGTTGTTGATCGGCGGGCCGCCACGCAGCGCGGCGTACGCCAGCTCGTATCCCCCACGACCGATCGGTGACGAGACCCATCACGCAACGGGAGGTCCGTGACATGCGGGTGGCGATCGGTTCCGACCACGCCGGGTTCGCCCTCAAGGCGCACCTCAGCCAGACGCTGATCTCCCTCGGTCACGACGTCGACGACCTGGGTACCGACAGCGAGGAACCGGTCGACTACCCGCCCATCTGCGCCGCCGTGGGGCGTGCCGTGGCGAAGGGCGAGGCCGACAGGGGCATCGTTCTGGGAGGGTCGGGGCAGGGCGAGCAGATGACGGCCAACAAGGTCCGCGGGGTGCGCGCGGCGCTGTGCAACGATCTCTACACGGCACGGATGTCCCGCGAGCACAACGACGCCAACGTCCTGTCGATCGGGGCGCGCATCGTCGCCGCCCAACTCGCCGACGAGATCCTGACGCTGTGGCTCACGACGCCGTTCGAGGGCGGCCGTCACGAGCGACGCATCACCCAGATCGCCGAGATCGAAGAGGCATGAGCATGGGTTGGCCCACTGTCCCCGACGACGAGCTGTTCGGCCTGATCGACCGCGAGGTGGAGCGCCAGAACACCACGCTGCAGCTCATCGCGAGCGAGAACTTCACGTCGCCCGCCGTGCTGCGCGCCACCGGCTCGGTGCTCACCAACAAGTACAGCGAGGGCTATCCCACCAAGCGCTACTACGGCGGCAACGAGGTCATCGACCAGGTCGAGGACCTCGCCCGCGAGCGCGCCAAGGCGCTGTTCGGCGCCGAGCACGCCAACGTGCAGCCCCACTCGGGGGCCAACGCCAACATGGCCGTCTACCTGGGGCTGCTCGAGCCCGGTGACACGGTCCTCGGACTGCGGCTCGACCAGGGGGGCCACCTGACGCACGGCTCGCCCGTGAACGCCAGCGGCCGGCTCTACCGCTTCGTGTCGTACGGCGTGACACCGAGCGACGAGCGCATCGACCTCGACCAGGTGCGCGACCTGGCGCTCGAGCACAACCCCAAGCTCATCGTCACGGGGGCCACCGCCTACCCGCGCATCATCGACCCCGAACCGTTCCGCCAGATCGCCGACGAGGCCGGCGCGCTGTTCATGTTCGACGCCGCCCATGTCGCCGGGCTCGTCGCCGGCGGCGTCCACCCGAACCCGACGCCTCACGCCGACATCGTCACGTTCACGACCCACAAGACGCTGCGGGGGCCGCGGGCGGGGGCGATCCTCACCCGGGCCGAGCTGGCCGAGAAGATCGACAAGGCGGTGTTCCCGGGGCTGCAGGGGGGACCGCTCGACCACGTGATCGCCGCCAAGGCGGTGGCGTTCCACGAGGCCGCCCAGCCGTCCTTCGCCGACTACAGCCGCGACATCGTCGACAACGCCGCGGCACTTGCCGACGGCCTGGCCCGTGCCGGTCTGCGCCTGGTGTCGGGCGGCACCGATACCCACCTCATGCTCGTCGACCTGCGGCGCTTCGACGCCGACCTCTCCGGCAAGAAGGCCCGCTTGGCCCTCGACCGCGCCGGCATCAGCCTCAACGAGAACACCGTGCCGGACGACCCCCGACCGCCCTACATCACCAGCGGCCTGCGCATCGGTACCCCGGCGGTTACCACCCAGGGCATGCGGGCGCCCGAGATGGCCCAGGTCGCGTCGCTCATCCACGAGGTGCTCAGCCATCGCGAGGACGAGGCCGCCATCGCCGCGATCCGCGATGAGGTCCTCGCGCTCTGCTCCAAGTTCGCCCCCTATCCCGGTTGACGACCGCGAGGCGGCAGACGCGGTGATCGGCTACCTCCTCGTCATCGGGGCGGCATTCGTCGTGAGCTGCGCGTCGATGCCGCTGCTGCGGAACCTGTCGTTCCGCATCGGTGCCGTCGCCTACCCCGATGTCCGCCGCATGCACACCCGGCCCACCGCGGTCCTGGGCGGCGCCGGGATCGTGGCGGGGGTGCTGGTGGGGTTCGCCGTCGCGTGGCTGAGCGGCCAGTTCGCGGCCACGTTCCGCACGATCGCCCAGCCGCTCGGCGTCGTGCTGGCGGCCGTGACGATCTACGTCGTCGGGCAGCTGGACGACCTCCGCGAGGTGTCGGCGCCCGCCAAGACGGCGGGGTCGGTGCTCGCGGGCAGCGTCCTCGCGATCGCCGGCCTCACGATCGTGTTCTTCCGCATCCCCTTCGTCGGCCTGGTGGCCCTCCCACCCGACCTGGCCACGCTCATCACCGTGCTGTGGGTGGTCGGCATGGCCATGGCGGTCAACCTCATCGACGGGCTCGACGGGCTGGCGGCGGGCGTGGTGGCGATCGCGGCGGGGGCGATCCTCATGTTCGCCGAGTTCCTCGACAACAACGACGCCATCATCCGCGACGACAACATGGGCGCCCTCATCGCCGCCTGCGTACTGGGCGCCTGCCTCGGCTACCTCCCCTGGAACTTCCACCCGGCCAAGCTGTTCATGGGCGACGCCGGGGCGCTGAGCCTGGGGGTCCTGATGGCCGCGGCCACCATCGCCATCGGCGGCAACACCGACGCCGAGGTGCGGGGGCAGACGTTCTTCTTCTTCGCGCCGCTGTTCCTGCCGCTGGTCATCCTGGGCGTGCCCATCCTCGACACCGCGTGGGCGCTGTTGCGGCGGGCCAAGGGTCGGGCGGGCCTCACCATCGCCGACAAGGGCCACCTCCACCACCGGCTCCTGCGCCTCGGTCACGGGCACCGGCGGACCGTGCTGGTGCTCTGGGCGTGGACCGGGCTGCTGTCGTCGCTCGTGCTGATTCCCGTGTACACGGGCAAGGGCACGTCGTTCGTGCCGCTCGGGGTGGTGGCCCTGGCGCTGTTCCTCTACACCATCTTCGGACCGGGGATCGTGGCCAAGCGCAACGGGGAGGCCGAGGAGCCCGCGGTTGCCGCTCGCCGGCACACCGCCCACGCTTCGGGCGAGGCAATGGGGTCCGCCGGGGGATTCCGGAGGCATTGAGGACGGGCCCCCGGACCGTATTGCCTCGAGTCCTCCCGGGCGGTCCCCATTGCCTCGGGTTTCAAACCTTGGTGGCGCGGTCCCCCCAATGCTCGTCGCGCATGAGCCGCTTGAGCAGCTTGCCGGACTCGGTGCGCGGCAGCTCCGCCCGGACCTCCCAGGAGCGGGGCCGCTTGTAGCCGGCGAGGTGCTCAACGGCATGGGCCTCGAGTGCACCGAGGTCGATGGTGTGCCCGGCCTTGGGCTGGACGACGGCGTGGACGGATTCGCCCCACTCGTCGGACGGCACCCCGAACACGGCGGCGTCCATGACGTCGGGATGGGCGTGCAGCACCGCCTCGATCTCCGCCGGGTAGATGTTCATCCCGCCGCTGATGATCATGTCGTTCTTGCGGTCGCAGATGTAGACGTAGCCCTCGTCGTCGACGTAGGCGATGTCGCCCACCGACTTCCAGCCGTCGAGGTCGCTGATGGGTTCGGTCGTGCGGTGGTAGCCGTCGAGCGCCAGGGTGCTGCGGATGAACAGCTCGCCCGGTTCGCCGGTGGGCAGCTCCCGGCCGTCCGGGCCCACGATCCTGACCTGGACGCTGCCGTAGGTCCGGCCGCACGAGCCCGGCTTCCGCAGCTGGTCCTCCGGCGGCAGGATCGTGTCGACGCCGAGCTCGGTCGAGCCATAGACCTCGAACAGGAAGCCGTCGCCCAGCTTGGCGACGACCTCCTGCTTCAGCGCGTAGGGGACCGGCGCGGCGTTCGCCACGAGCGACCGCATCGACGACAGGTCGGCACGCGCCAGGACGTCGTCCGGTAGGGACACGATGCGCTTGAGCTGGGTGGGTGCCGAGAACGTGTTGGTGACCCGGTGCTGGCGCACGAGGTGGATCCAGCGCTCGGCATCGAAGTGCCGCAGCAGCACGATGGTCCCGCCCAGGGTGTGGGTGAGGACCGCCCAGGCCAGCGGCCCCGAGTGGTACAGAGGACCCGAGGTGATGTGGACCTCCTCGCCGGGCCGCAGCCGCAGCTCCTGGAGCAGCGCCATGACCAGGGCGGGGTCGGTCGACGTGCGCAGCGCCCCCTTGGGCTTGCCGGTCGTGCCCGAGGTGTAGATCATCGTCGACTGGAACATTGACTGGTCGCCCACGGTGGGGGGCTCGGCGTCGGCGGCCCGTCCGTCGTCGCCGGGGGCGCCGGCGAGCACGTCGTCCCAGGGCAGGGCACCGTCGAACGCCGGGCCGCCGAACACGACCACGTGACGGACCGTGGGGAGCTGGTTGCGCACCGCCGCCACCCGGTCGGCCTGTTCGGCGTCGACGACCACGAGCACGGCGTCGCTGTTGTCGATGACGTACTGCATCTCCTCCGCGGTGAACCTGTACGCGAGGGGCACGGCCACCAGGCCGATCTTGCGGGCGGCGTGGAGGAAGGTCAGCACGGGCACGCTGTTCGGACCGCACCACACGGCCCGGTCGCCCGGATGCACGCCCAGCGCCAGCAGCCCGTTGGCGAGGCGGTTGACGCTGCGGTTGAGCTCGCCGTAGGTGATGGACGTGTCGCCGTCGATGATGGCGACGCGGTCGGGCGCGTTCTCGGCGTGGCCGGCAAGGAGGTCGGTGGGCATGGGCGGAGGTTAGTGACGCAGCATCGCCGGACTCAGAGCGGCATCGCGAACGTCACGGTGACGCCGTCGGCGCCGAGCTCCGTGAAGCCGAGGGCGCGATAGAAGGCCTGGGCCTCGGTGTTGGCGGTGGCGACGCCGAGGTGGAGGCCGCGTGACCCGGTGGCGCGCAGCCGCTCGACCAGCGTGTCGATCAGCCGCCGGCCCCAGCCCTGTCCCTGCAGCCGCGGCAGCAGGTCGATGTGGATATGGGAGGGATAGGTCGCAACCAGGTCCGGCGGCGCTCGGACCGGCGAGTGCATGAGGGCCACGAGCAGGTCGTCGAAGGGGGCCTCGACGTCGGTGCGATACACCGGGTAGCGCCGCCGAAGCTCGGGCCACCACTCGCGCTCGAGGCGGTCCTCGAACGCGGTCGTGTCGGCGGCGCCCAGGATGTAACCGGCGACCCCCTCGTCGTCCTCGACGACGAAGGCCAGATCGGGTGCCAGCGCCAGGTAGGGACCGGCGTACACGTGCCCCAGCAGGGCAGGGTCGCGGAGCAGATGCGTGGCGTCCTTGCCGGCCGCTCCGGTGCGGACGCAGACGTCGTACACGGCATCGTGGTCGCCGGCCCGGTAGGGGCGGAGTCGGGGCACGGCGACCAAGTTTGCCGGGTGGCAAGCCTGACTCGCGAGGTTGCTAACCTGCCGCGCCGTTCCCCGCTGATTCTTGATTTGCCAGGGGATAGACCGTGTCTGGTACATTGCGAAAGAATTCACAAGGTCCTGGAGCGCAACTTGTGTGGGGGCCCACGATGCAAGGAGCGAGGGGTGGCCGATCTGTCCGCCAGGCGTGAGCTGAACCGAGCGGCCGGGGACGCGTTGTCGATGGCGTGCGAGCTGGCGGTGACCCCGGCGCTGCTGGCCCTCATCGGCTGGCGGCTGGACGTCTGGCTCGGAACCTCGCCGCTGTTCCTGCTCGTGCTCTTCCTCTTCACCGTCGGCTACGAGATCTGGAAGCAGTTCGTCCGCTACGACGCCCGGATGCGCGACCAGCAGGCGCGGGTCGTGGGGCTGGGCCGGGCCGCCGAGCCGGAGGAGCCGGGGCGGTGAAGCCCACCGCCGCCGACCTGCGGGCTCCGGTCCCCGATGCGCCCGCAGTGGAGCGGGAGCTGGCGTTCGACATGCTCAAGCGAGGCGTGTGGTTCGCCCCCCTGGTCGTGATCGCCGCCACCGCCATCTGGGGGAGCGCCGGGGCGTCCTCGGCCGGCGTGGCGATCGCGCTCGTGGTCGCCAACCTCGTGCTGGCAGCCATGGCGTTGTCCTGGGCCGCCCGCCGGTCGCTGAACCTGCTCATGGCCGTCGCCCTCGGCGGCTTCGCCGTGCGGATGGGGCTGGTCACGGTCGTGATGCTGCTGGTCGAGGACGAGCCCTGGATCGACCTCGTCGCCCTCGGCGTCACTGTGCTGGCCACCCACCTCGGGCTCCTGTTCTGGGAGCTGCGCTACGTGTCCGCGTCCCTCGCCTTTCCGGCCCTCAAGCCGGGTGACAAGGAGGCAGTGCACCGGTGATCCTCGGGTTGGAGTTCCCGCCCATCAGCCACCTCGTCGAGTGGCCCACGCTCTTCGGTGGCGACGTGTTCGGCGTCAACAAGGTGATCCTGCTGATGTGGATCTCGGTGGGCGTGGTGTTCGGGCTGTTCTACGTCGCCACGCGTCGGCCGAAGCTGGTGCCCACCGGCGTCCAGAACGTGGCCGAGAGCACGGTCGAGTTCGTGGACGACCAGATCGTCATGCAGACGATCGGGCCCGACGGCCGCGGCTACATGCCGTTCCTGCTCACCCTGTTCACCTTCGTGTTCGTCTGCAACCTCTGGGAGCTGATCCCGGTGGTGCAGATGCCGGTGAACGCCCGGATCGCCCTGCCGATGTTCATGGCGATCGTGGTGTGGTTCGTCTACATCATCGTCGGCATCCGGCATCAGGGGTTCGTCGGCTACATCAAGAACGCCACGATCCCGCCCGGTGTCCCCAAGGCGATCCTGCCGCTGGTGGCGTTCATCGAGCTGATAGGGATCCTCATCACGCGGCCCTTCTCGCTGGCGATCCGGCTCTTCGCCAACATGCTCGCCGGCCACCTGCTGCTCGTGACCTTCGCGATCATCACCCAGGCCCTGTTCGCATCGACCATCATCGGCGGGGCGCTGCCCCTGGCGCTGCTCATCTTCCTGATGGGGTTCGAGCTGCTGGTGTCGTTCCTGCAGGCCTACATCTTCACCATCCTGGCTGCCGTGTACATCGACAGCTCCATGCACCCCGAGCACTGAGCACAAACCAAGGAGACGAACCCGTGCTTCACGTCCTAGCCCAGCAGGCCGAAGGCGAGCTCGAGGCGGGCCTCACCGCCATCGGCCGCGGCGTCGTCTACGGCGGCGCCGCCATCGGCCCCGGCATCGGCATCGGCCTGGTGGTGGGCAACGCCATCACCGCCATGGCCCGCCAGCCGGAAGCCGCGGGCATGGTGCGCACCACCATGTTCCTCGGCATCGCCTTCACCGAAGCCCTGGCCCTGTTCGGCTTCGTGCTGGCCTTCATCATCTCCGGCTGAGGAGGCCGTCGTGCGCACCCGCACACTCTTGGCAACCCTGCTGCTCGCGCTGGGCGGGCTGCTGTTCTGGGCGTCCCCGGCGGGCGCGCAGGAGGGCGGTGAGGAGCCGCAGCTCTCCGAGGACACCGAGGAGTGCATCCACCTGGCGGAGGAGGCGGACGACCCCGAGGCCTGCCAGGAAGCCCCCAACCCGATCGTGCCGGCGACCGACGAGCTGGTGTGGGGCTCCCTCAGCTTCGCCGCCCTGCTCTTCCTGCTCTACAAGTTCGGCTACCCGCAGGTCAGGCAGATGATGGACAACCGGACCGAGCGCATCCGGTCCGACCTCCAGGCGGCCGAGACCGCGAAGGGCGACGCCGAGCAGGTGCTGGCGGAGTACCGGGCCCAGCTCAACGACGCCCGCGCCGAGGCCGGGCGCATCATCGAGGAGGCCCGCCAGGCCGCCGACCGCCTCAAGCGCGACCAGGAGGCCCGGCTGCAGACCGAGCTGGCCGAGCTGCGGGCCCGGGCGGTGGCCGACATCGAGTCGGCCAAGACCCAGGCCGTGTCCGACCTGCGGGGCGAGGTGGCGCAGCTCGCCCTCGGTGCCGCCGAGACCGTGGTCCAGCACAGCCTCGACGGCGAGACCCAGACCCAGCTCATCGAGGACTACATCAACCAGGTGGCGGCGAGCCGCTCCTGAAGGAGATCCGGATGACAGACGACCGCACGCTCGCCTACGCCGAGGCCCTCTTCGGGGTGGCCCGCGCCGAGGGCACCCTCGGCGAGGCGGAGGACGAGCTGTTCCGCTTCTCGCAGACCCTCAAGGGCAACGACGAGCTGCGGAACGCCCTCACCGACCCCGGCATCCCGGCGGCCCGGCGCCAGCAGATCATCGAGGACCTGCTCGGCGGGAGGGCGTCGCCCACCACGGTGGCCCTGGTCTCGATGGTCGTCGGCACGGGCCGGGCGCGGCAGCTGCCCAGCATCATCGAGAAGCTGGTCGAGATGAGCGCGGCCGAGGCCAACAAGGAGGTAGCGGAGGTCCGCTCGGCGGTGCCGCTCACCGACGACCAGCGCGACCGGCTGGCCAAGGCGCTCGAGGACGCCACCGGCAAGCAGGTCGAGGTCAAGGTCGTGGTGGATCCGTCGGTGCTGGGCGGCATCGTGGCCCAGGTGGGCGACACCGTCATCGACGGGTCGGTGCGTCGCCGGCTCGACCAGCTGAAGAACGCGTTCTGAAGTGCGAGCGAAGCGAAAACTGCAGGCCGACGGCGCGAGCGCCAGCTCGCCCGGTGGCGATGGGTGTGGGGCGCAGCCCCACGGGAGACACTGAGGAACGAGGACGACACCGATGGCAGAGCTGACCATCAACACCGCCGACATCGCCGAGGCGCTCCGCCGCAACCTCGAGGACTTCAAGCCCGGCGTCGAGACCGCCCAGGTCGGGCGCATCACCGAGGTGGGTGACGGCATCGCCACCGTGGGGGGCCTGCCCGACGCCGCCGTCAACGAGCTGCTCGAGTTCGAGAGCGGCGCCCTGGGCCTCGCCCTCAACCTCGACGAGGAGTCGATCGGCTGCGTGGTGCTGGGCGACGCTTCCGAGGTCAAGGAGGGGGAGTCGGTCAAGGCGACCGGTCGCATCCTGTCGGCGCCGGTCGGCGACGGCCTGCTCGGCCGGGTGGTCGATGCCCTCGGTAACCCCATCGACGGAAAGGGCGCACTGGTCGGTGTCGATGACCGCCGCATGGAGATCCAGGCGCCGGGCATCATGGGCCGCCAGCCGGTGCACGAGCCGCTGCAGACCGGCATCAAGGCCATCGACGCCATGACGCCGATCGGCCGGGGCCAGCGCGAGCTGATCATCGGCGACCGCAAGACCGGGAAGACCACCGTCGCGGTCGACACGATCATCAACCAGCGCGGCCTGGGTGTGAAATGCATCTACGTGGCGATCGGCCAGAAGGAGTCGACGGTGGCCAACACCGTGTCGACCCTCGAGCAGCACGGTGCCCTCGACTACACGGTCGTGGTGGTGGCCGGCGCCTCCGACCCGTCGCCGTTCAAGTACCTGGCGCCGTACGCCGGCTGCGCCATGGGCCAGCACTGGATGGAGAACGGCGAGCACGCGCTCGTCGTCTACGACGACCTGTCCAAGCAGGCCGAGGCCTACCGGCAGATCTCGCTGCTGCTGCGGCGGCCGCCGGGCCGCGAGGCCTATCCCGGCGACGTGTTCTACCTGCACAGCCGCCTGTTGGAACGCGCCGCCAAGCTGTCAGAGGAGAAGGGCGCCGGCTCGCTCACGGCGCTGCCGGTCATCGAGACCAAGGCCGGCGACATCTCCGCGTACATCCCCACCAACGTGATCTCGATCACCGACGGCCAGATCTACCTGCAGGACGACCTGTTCAAGTCCGGCGTCCGCCCTGCGTTCGACACCGGCCTGTCGGTGTCCCGGGTGGGCGGCAACGCCCAGATCAAGGCGATGAAGACGGCGGTGGGCACGCTCAAGGGCGACCTGTCGCAGTTCCGCGAGCTCGAGTCGTTCGCGGCGTTCGGGTCGGAGCTCGACAAGGTGTCGCAGGCCCAGCTCGACCGCGGCTACCGGCTGGTCGAGCTGCTGAAGCAGCCGCTCAACAGCCCGTTGCCGGTGGAGGAGCAGGTGGTGTCGCTGCTCGCCGCCACCCATGGCTACCTCGACCCGGTTCCGGTCACCGAGGTGCGCCGCTTCGAGGCCGAGCTGCTGGAGTGGTTCCGCAGCCGCCATGGCGACATCCTCGACGCCATCCGCACCACGGGCGAGATCGCGGACGTCGAGGCCCTGGAGACGGCGATCAAGGAGTTCGGCGAGCAGTTCTCCTGGGAGCTCGCTGGCGACGAGGCGGCGACGGCAAGCCCGGACGCCCCAGTGGCGCCCGCCGCCGGGGCCGGCGATGGCGCTGCTGCCGAGACCGAGACGGCGGAGGGCTGACCAAGTGCCCGGAGGGCAAGAGCGCGCGTTGCGCCGGCGGATCCGCTCGGTGCAGGCGACCATGAAGATCACCAAGGCGATGGAGCTGATCGCCACCAGCCGCATCGCCAAGGCGCAGCAGCGTGTCGCCGCGGCCCGCCCCTACAGCGAGCAGATCACCGAGGTCCTCCGCAACCTGGCGGCCGCGGGCGCGGGCGGCGACTCGCCGCTGCTCGCAGAGCGCGACCAGCTCCGCACCGTGGCGTACGTGGTCGTGGCCGCCGACCGGGGCCTGTGCGGCGCCTACAACAGCACGGTCATCCGGGCGGCCGAGCGCTCGATGCAGCGCCAGCGGGCGGAGGGCCGCGACACCCGGCTCGTCACCGTGGGCAAGAAGGCGACGTCGTACTTCCGCTTCCGGCGCTGGGAGATCGACGCCAACTTCGAGGGCTTCACCGACCAGCCGGGCTACGAGGACGCCCGGCGTATCGCCGACCACGTGGCGACGCGGTTCGAGTCGGGCGAGTACGACCTCGTCGAGCTGGCGTACACGCAGTTCCTGTCGGTGGCGTCGCAGCGGGTGCTCATCCGGCGGTTCATGCCCCTGGACCGGTCGATGCTGCAGCAGGCGGCCGAAGGCCCGACGGCGGACTACGAGTTCGAGCCCGAGCCCCAGGAGATCCTCGACCGGCTCCTGCCCCGCTACGCCGAGGCCCGCCTCTATGCCGCGCTGCTCGACGGGGCGGCGTCGTTCTTCGCCGCCCAGCAGCGGGCCATGAAGTCGGCCACCGACAACGCCAACGACCTGATCACGCGGTACACCCGGGCCATGAACCGGGCCCGCCAGGATGCCATCACCACCGAGATCATGGAGATCGTCGGCGGCGCCGAGGCCATGCGGGCCGCCAGGGCCGACGGCAGCGACCTGCTGGTCGACCACGCGCTGATGTCCGCCGACGTCCTGTCCGACCGTCTCGAACCCTCCCGCCGCTGAGGCACCCAGGAGCACCCGAAATGACCGTCACCGACACCAGCACCGACACCGGAGCAACGCTCAAGGACGGCCGCGTCGTGGCCATCGCCGGCCCCGTCGTCGACGTCGAGTTCCCGCCCGACGCCGTGCCCGGGATCAACACGGCCCTCGAGATGACCGTCACCGTCGACGGCCAGGACGTCCCCGTGCGTGCCGAGGTGGCCCAGCAGATCGGGGAGTCGCGGGTGCGGGCCATCTGCCTGCGCCCCACCGACGGCCTGACCAGGGGCGCACCCGTGCGCAACCTGGGTTCCGGACTGGCCATGCCGGTGGG
>JBOGHG010000049.1:19074-20427 GCA_050744525.1 Acidimicrobiales bacterium
GACCCGCTGGCGTCGACGTCGACCATCCTCCAACCCGACGTGGTGGGGGAGCGCCACTACGCCGTGGCCCGGCGGGTGCAGGAGATCCTGCAGCGCTACAAGGAGCTCCAGGACATCATCGCCATCCTCGGACTCGACGAGCTGTCCGAGGAGGACAAGGTGACGGTGGCCCGGGCCCGCAAGATCCAGCGGTTCCTGTCGCAACCCATGTTCGTGGCCAAGGCCTTCACCGGCATGGAGGGCATTTTCACGCCGGTGGACGAGACGGTGGCGTCGTTCGAGGCGCTGGTGAACGGCGACCTCGACGACCTGCCGGAGCAGGCGTTCCTCAACGTCGGTGGCGCCGACGACGCCCGGCGCAAGGCCGAGCAGATCCGCCAGCGGGTGGGCGGGGAGTAGGGAGCCCGCCCATGACCCTCCAGGTCGAGCTGGTTTCGCCCGAGCGCATCCTGTACTCGGGCGAGGCGGACATGGTCATCGCCCGCACGGTGGGCGGGGGCGAGCTGGCCTTCCTCACCGGGCACACGCCGTTCGTGGGCGCGCTCGACATCGCCACCGTGACCATCCGGTCGCAGGCGGGCGACGAGGTGGTGGCCGTGCACGGTGGGTTCGTCGAGGTGTCCAACGACCGGGTCACGATCCTGTCGGACGTGGCCGAGCTGGGCAGCCAGGTCGACGTCGAGCGGGCCCGGCGGGCAGCCGAGGAGGCCGAGGCACGCCTGCGCCAGACCGACGACATCGAGGCCGAGGCCGCCACCCGCCGCGCCCACGTCCGGATGGCCGCCGCCGGTGGCGTCCGCGGCGTCTGAGCCCGGCGCAACGCCGACGGCGACGCCGAGTAGATGGAAAACTGGTGGCCGTGCCCAGGGGGATGCGCAGACCGGTTGCTCTGCTCGTGCTCGCCGCGCTGACCGCGGCGTGCTCCGGGGGGTCGGATGAGTCGGGCGCAGCCGACGACGAGTCGGCGGCTCCAGCGGAGCGCCAGCCCGAGGAGTTCGATGGAGCCGATTTCTACGCCGCGCCCGACCCTGTCCCGGACGACGAGCACGGCACGCTCGTGCGCTACCAGCCGGTGGACGACCTCGACGTCGGCGGGGCGACGGCCTGGCGGATGATGTACGTGTCAGAGTCGCTCGAGGGCGAGCCGATCGTGGTGACGGGGACCGCGCTGGTGCCGGCCGGTGAAGCGCCGGCCGCAGGCCGTCCGGTGCTGACGATCGCCCACGGGACCAGCGGCATCGCCGACGAGTGCGCCCCGTCGAAGCAGCCGCAGGCCACGGAGCTGTCGCTCATGGGACCGTTCGTCGACGCCGGCTACCTGGTCGTGCTGAGCGACTACGAGGGGCTGGGCAC
>JBOGHG010000050.1:0-20200 GCA_050744525.1 Acidimicrobiales bacterium
GGGAAAGGCCGGTCTGGGGCGGGCCCGGCGCCCGGACGAGCAGCCGGTGGCACGGCGCGCCCCACCGGCGGGCCACGGCGGCGGCCAGGAGCTCGGCCTGATCGAAGCCCCGCCGCCGCCGCCGTCGGCCGCTCGTGGGCGCCCAGGTGACAACCACGCCGGCGGGCGGCTCGACGAGCGTCGCCATCCCGCCCGCCAGCCACGCCACTGCGGCGCGGTCGTTGCGGTACTTGAGGCGGGCCACCACCTCACGCGCCCCACCCTCGTAGGCGAGCAGCGACCGGCACAGGTCGAGCGCGGCCGGGAGCGGGCCCGCCGCTGCCGGCCGCATGTGGGCGATGCAGCGCGCACAGGGTGCGCAGCCGGCCGCACCACACACCGGGCAGCGGACGGGTAACAACGCCGTGAGGACCATTGCCCGGCACCATAAGCACGACCACCGACATTCGGCCGTCGGCCCGCCAACCTGCGGTCAGTTCTTGCGGTCCTGGCGAGAAATCGGCGCCGGAACGGCCAGCGCCGGCAAGCCGACCACCCGGGTCAGACCATGCGGCGCAGACTGGCAACGGTGGAGCCGACCGCAGCGGCGCCCTGCCGGACCAGCGCCCTCATGGCGCCGTGGCAGAGCCAGATCACGGCGAACATGAAGAGCACGGCGAACGGAGCGCCGCGCCACGACAGGGTGAGCAGGATGCGCTCGGCGGTTCCGTGCGGCTCGGTCATCGGCTCCCAGCTGTTGAGCCGGGCCACGCGCCCGAGCACGACCCCGACCGCGCACAGGGCGTGGGTCGCCACCTCGGCGGGCCCGCGCCAGCCGCCGAGCCCCAGCCGCGTCAGGTAGCGCCCCATCTCCCCCACCGCCACGACGTAGGCCACGAGCCCTGCGGCGATGAATGCCGCGTATGCCGGCAGAACCGCGGTGATCACGCCCAGGTCGCTGTCCGCCCGGAGCACGTCGTCGCGCAGGTGCACCAGGTCGGTGACCACATAGGGGGCATTGGGCAGGAACAGGGCGCACAGCCCCGCGCCGGTCCACCACAGCACCGTCCGCGGGCCGCGGTGGCGGAACACGACCACCGCCAGAGCCGCCGGGATGGCGGCCAGGATCAGGTTCCAGGTCATCCAGCGGCCGTTGTCGGCGGCGACGTCCACCAGGCCGCGGGCCACCACGGTGATCGATCCCATGCCCACCATGGTGCCCCGGCGCCCGGGCCGATGGAACGCGCGGGATCAGTAGCGGTAGTGGTCGGCCTTGTAGGGCCCCTCCACCGGGACGCCGATGTAGTCGGCCTGCTCCTGGGTGAGCGGCGTGAGCTTCACGCCGAGCGCGTCCAGGTGGAGCCGGGCCACCTTCTCGTCGAGCTGCTTGGGCAGGACGTAGACACCGAGCGGGTAGTCGTCGGTCTTGCCGAACAGCTCGATCTGGGCCAGCACCTGGTTGGTGAAGCTCATCGACATCACGAAGCTCGGGTGACCGGTGGCGCACCCCAGGTTCAGCAGCCGCCCCTCGGCCAGGACGATGATCGAGTGCCCGTCGGGGAAGACGAACTCGTGCACCTGGGGCTTGATCTCGACCTTGCGGACGTCGCTCATGCGGGCCAGGCCGGCCATGTCGATCTCGTTGTCGAAGTGCCCGATGTTGCCGACGATGGCGTTGTGCTTCATCCGGGCCATGTGCTCGGCGGAGATGATCCCCTTGTTGCCGCTGGCGGTGATGAAGATGTCGGCGGTGTCGACCACCCGCTCGAGGGTGGTGACCTCGAAGCCCTCCATGACCGCCTGGAGCGCGCAGATGGGGTCGATCTCGGTGACGATCACCCGGCAGCCCTGGCCGCGCAGCGACTGGGCGGAGCCCTTGCCCACCTCGCCGTAGCCGCACACCACGGCCACCTTGCCGCCGAGCATCACGTCGGTGGCGCGGTTGATCCCGTCGACGAGGCTGTGGCGGACGCCGTAGAGGTTGTCGAACTTCGACTTCGTGACCGAGTCGTTGACGTTGATGGCCGGGAACAGCAGCTGGCCAGCGTCGTGCATCTGGTACAGCCGGTGGACGCCGGTGGTGGTCTCCTCGGTGACGCCCTTGATGCCGCCGGCGATGCCGGTCCAGCGCCCGGGATCCGTGGCCAGCGAGCGCTTCAGCAGATCGACGATGACGTGCCACTCGTCGGGGTCGTCGTCGGTGGCGTCGGGGACCGCGCCGGCCTTCTCGTACTCGACGCCCTTGTGGACGAGCAGCGTGGCGTCGCCGCCGTCGTCGAGGATCATGTTGGGACCGGCACCGTCGGGCCAGCGCAGGGCCTGCTCGGTGCACCACCAGTACTCCTCGAGGCTCTCGCCCTTCCAGGCGTAGACGGGCACGCCGCGGGGTGCCTCGAGGGTGCCGTCGGGACCCACGACCGCGGCCGCGGCGGCGTGGTCCTGCGTGGAGAAGATGTTGCACGACACCCAGCGCACGTCGGCGCCGAGCGTGGTCAGCGTCTCGATGAGCACCGCCGTCTGGATGGTCATGTGCAGCGAGCCCATGATGCGCGCGCCCGCGAGCGGTTGGCCGTCGGCGAACTCGGCGCGCAGCGCCATCAGGCCGGGCATCTCGACCTCGGCCAGCTCGATCTCCTTGCGGCCCCAGCCCGCCAGGGACAGGTCGGCGACCTTGAAGTCGCCCTCGGAAAGGGTGGACATGGGTTCTCTCCCTGATGACGTCGTGTCTACGCCGGCGGGCTCCGCCGGCTGTGTGCGTCACCGGGCTGGGTGCAGCAGCACCACCCATCTCAGCCCGAGGCGGCCGAGGTTAGCGCCGCTGCTGGCGGGCGGCGATATCCACCTCGAACTTGCGGCGGATAGCGAGGTCATAGCGGCGCCAATCGCCGCAAGTTCGTGGGTGGGGCGGGTGCCGAAAATCGCTGGGGCCGCGGTCACTCCGGAACGTAGCGTCGGATCCCCATGCCGCAGACCTCCCGAGGTGCGGCGCGCCTGCTCGCCGCCACGTTGCGTTCCGAGGCGAAGCCCCTGGCGGGCGTGCTCGCCGTCCTCGGCGCGTCCATGGCCCTGCGGCTCAGCCTGCCCCTGCTGCTCGGGCGCTTCGCCGACGACGCGCTGGCCGGGCGCCCGGCTGATGGCCTGACCCGCCTGGCCCTGGCGTACGTGGCGGTGGCACTGGTCAGCGAGGTCCTCGGCCTGGGGGTCGTATGGGGATCGGTGCGGCTGTCGTGGCGGGCAGGCAACCGGCTGCGGGAGCGCCTGGGGGCCCACGCGCTGCGGCTCGAACAGGCCTGGCACGGGCGCCACAGCCCGGGGCAGCTCATCGAGCGCATCGACGGCGACGTCGAGGCGATGGTCGTGTTCTTCTCGGGCATCGCGATCGAGATCGCCGGCAACGTGGCGCTGATCGCCGGCATGCTCATCGTCGCCACGGTCATCGACCCGTGGTCGGGCCTGGTCCTGACGGTGACCGCGTTCGCCGGGGCCGCCGTCATGATCCGGTTGCGGGTGGCGGCCGTCAGCGCCCGGGAGGCCGAGCGCCAGGTCAACGCCGAGCTGTACGGTGACCTCGAGGAGCGGCTCGGTGGCCTCGAGGACCTGCGGGCCAACGGTGCGGGCGCCTACGCCGTGCACCGCCTGCACCACCACAGCGCCCGGTCGTGGCGAACGGCCCGGCGCGCCTCGCTGCACGGCGACAGCGCCCACGCCGCCGCCGCCATGGTGTTCGCCGCGGGCACGGCCGGCACGCTCCTGGCCGGCATCCTGCTCCAGCAGCGGGGCGCCATCACGGTCGGCGCGGTGCTCAGCCTCTACCGCTACGCCGACATGCTGCGCCAGCCGCTGCAGCGCATCGCCGAGCAGCTCAAGGAGTTCCAGAAGGCGATGGCGGGTGCCCGGCGGGCCGCGAACCTTCTGGCCACCGAGCCCCGCATCACCGACGGCGCGCTCGACGCCGAGGCTCTTCCGGCCACCGGGCGGGGGCGGGGCCACGGGCTGTCCGTCGACTTCGAGACCGTCACGTTCACCTACGACGGCGGCGGTACCCCCGCCGTGGAGGCGCTCGACCTGCACGTGGCGGCGGGGCGGCACCTCGGGGTCATCGGCCGGACCGGCAGCGGCAAGACGACGCTCGCCCGGCTGCTGCTCCGCCTGTGGGACGTCGACACCGGCGCCGTGCGGGTCGGCGGCGTCGACGTGCGCGACCTTCGGGTGGCCGCGCTGCGGCAGCGGATCGCCATCGTCACCCAGGACGTCGACCTGTTCCGAGCGTCACTGCGCGACAACCTCACGCTGTTCGGTACGCACGCGGCCCGCGATCGCGACCTGCACGGGCTGCTCGGGCGCGTCGGCCTCGGCGACTGGGCGGCGTACCTGCCCGACGGGCTCGACACGGTCCTCGAGGGCGGCCAGGGCCTCTCCGCGGGCGAGGGCCAGCTGGTGGCGTTTGCCCGGGCCTTCCTGGCCGACCCCGGCGTCGTGGTGCTGGACGAGGCATCGAGCCGCCTGGACCCGCTGACCGAGGCCCGCATCGCCGCCGCGACCCGACGGCTGCTCGACGGGCGGACAGCCGTGGTCATCGCCCACCGGCTGGAGACGCTGGCAGGGGTCGACGAGATCGCGGTGCTCGAGGACGGACGGCTGATCGAGCACGGCCACCGCCATCGCCTCGCCGCGGACGCCGGCAGCCGCTACGCGCGCCTGCTGCAGACCGCCGAGCACGGCCTGCTGGGGGACGAGCCCGAGGAGGCGACGGCGTGACGCGCCTGCGCAACAGCGGCTCGACCACCAGGGTGGCGTGGCGGTTGGCCCGCCACGAGCCCGTGGCCTACGCCCTCACCTGGATCGGGTGGGTCACCTTCTTCGCCACGCCCCTGCTGACCGGCCTGCTCGTCAAGGTCGTGCTCGACCGTGTGGCGGGCGCCCCCGAGGGTCGCGTCGCCACACCGTGGGCGCTCCTGGCGGTGTTGCTGGGCATCGAGGTGGTCCGCTGGACGTGGCTCATCTTCATCGCGGTGCAGTGGCACGGCTGCTGGGTCGGCTGGCAGACGGTGCCGCGGCTGAACCTGCTGCGGTCGCTGGTGGCGGCGCCGGGGCCGGCCGCGGGCCGCCTGCCGGGCTCCCCGGGTGAGGCGGTGAGCCGGTTCCGCGACGACGTCCAGGACCTGGCGATGGTCCTCGACGTGTGGCTTGACCTGTCGGGCGCGGTGGTGGCGTCGACCATCGCGGTGGCGGTCCTGATCGCCATAGATCCCAGCGCCACCCTGGCCATCGTCGTGCCCATCGTCCTCGCCGCCATCGGCACCACGTGGCTGGGCCCCCGGCTGCGGCGCTGGCGCCGGGCCGCCCGCGAGGCGACGGCGCGGGTGACCGGGTTCATCGGCGACACGTTCGGTGGCGTCCTGGCGGTGCAGGCGGGCGGCGCCGGCACGGCGGTCGAGGACCGCTTCGCTCGGCTGAACGCGGAGCGGGCCCAGGTGTCGCGGCGCGATCAGGTCGGCTCGGAGCTCGTGCGCTCGCTCGGCTACGGGACCGGTGAGGTGGCGGTCGGCGTCCTGCTCGTGACGGTGGCGGCCGCGTTCCGGGGCGGCGAGCTGAGCGTCGGCGACCTCGGCCTGTTCGCCGCCTACGCCACGCTGATCGCCGAGCTGCCCAAGTGGGTCGGTCGCTACCTCGTGTACCAGCGCCAGGCCGACGTGTCGGTCGACCGCCTGGCCGAGCTGCTCCCCGCGCCCGACCGACGCGGTGTCGTCGCCCCGACCCGCACGTACCTGCGCCACGGCCCCCCGCCGTTCGCACCCGCCGACACCGGCGCGGTCGGCACGCCGGACATCGCACCGTTCGAGGAGCTTGCCGTCGAGGCCCTCACGGTCAGCCACCCGGTCTCGGGACGGGGGATCCGCGGCGTCGATCTCGTGGTGCGCCGGGGCGAGCTCGTGGTCGTCACCGGCCCGGTGGGATCGGGCAAGTCGACGCTGCTCCGGGCGCTGCTCGGCCTGGTCGGCGCCGACGCCGGCATGATCCGCTGGAACGGCGTGCCCGTGGACGACCCCTCGACGGTGCTGGTGCCGCCCCGTGCCGCGTACCTCCCCCAGGTCCCCCGCCTGTTCAGCGAGCCGCTGAGCAACACGATCCTGCTCGGCGCCTCCGGCGAGGGCCTCGACCATGCCCTGTGGCTCACGTGCCTGGACGAGGACCTGGCCCGCATGCCCGATGGCACCGGCACGGTGATCGGGCCCCGGGGACTGCGGCTGTCGGGCGGGCAGATCCAGCGCGCCGGCGCCGCCCGGGCGCTTGTCCGCTCGCCTCAGCTTCTGGTCGTCGACGACCTGTCGAGCGCGCTCGACGTCGAGACCGAGGCACGCCTGTGGGAGCGCGTCGGGGACGGCGGCTTCGCCACCGCACTGCTGGTCAGCCACCGCGCCCAGGTGCTCGAGCGCGCCGACAAGGTGGTGGTGCTCGACGCCGGACGGGTCATGGAGGTCGTCTAGCGGCGCCCGTGCCGACCGTCCTCCTGCTGGAAGTGTTCGCGGTCAGCCGGCCGGCGCCACCTCGACCGGGATTCCGTTGAGGACGGCATTGCCGGACACCGGGTCGATCAGCTCCTCGTCGGCCAGCAGGTTGCTGTTGACACCGGCGTAGCGCCGGGCGACCGACAGCTCTACGCCGGGCATGTCGTGGCCCCAACCGTGGGGGATGCTCACCACGCCGGGGCGGATGCCGTCGGTCACCTCGGCCGGGATCGTGACCGCGCCCGCCCGGGACACCACCGACGCCGGCTCGCCGTCGACCAACCCGAGGCGCAAGGCATCGTCGGGATGGACGTGGAGCGTGCAGCGGGGGCGGCCCTTCACCAGCACCTCCACGTTGTGCATCCAGGAGTTGTTGGACCGCAGGTCGCGCCGGCCGATGAGACGCATGCCGCCGGTCGGGCGGCTCACCGCCGACCGCAGGCGTTCGACGTCCGCCACCAGTGGCTCGGGCGCGAGCTCCACCATGCCCGAGGGCGTGCGCAGCACCTCGGGGAGCCGGGGCACGAGCGGACCGAGGTCGACGCCGTGCGGGTGGTCGAGCAGCACGTCGAGGTCGAGCCCGTCCGGATCGGCGCCGAAGCGGTCGCCGTAGGGGCCCGTGCGGAGCATGAAGTCGATGATGCGAGGCGGGCCCGTGCGCTCGCCCAGCAGGGCGATGATCTCGTCGACCTCGCGCCCGGCTACGGGGCTGGTGTCGTCGGCGACGGCGCCCTCGACAAGGGTCCGCAACACCAGGTCGTCCACCAGGGCCGGGTCGGCGTGGGCCCCGAAGCCCTGCAGCACCAGCGCGAGCCGCGCCAGCACCTCCCACTCGTCGGGCTGGCCGTCGTCGAGCGGGAGGACCGCCGAGCTGTAGTTGGCCACGTTGCGCACCGCCAGCTGCAGCAACGCCAGGTCGTAGTGGGGCCTCTGCAGCGCTGTGGGCACCGGCAGGATCACGTCGGCGTGGCGGGTCGTCTCGTTGACGTAGGGGTCGACGGCCACCATGAACTCGAGCCCGGCCAGGGCGGCGTCGAGCCGCCCGGCGTTGGGCGTGGAGAGCACCGGGTTGCCACCCACGGTCACCATGGCGCGGATCTGGCCCTCGCCCGGCGTGTCGATCTCCTCGGCCAGGCAGGCGGCCGGCAGCTCGCCCATCGTCTCGCCCAGGCCCCGGACCCGGCTACGCCGACGGTGGAGCTTGACCCCGCGGCCGTAGCGGGGCGTTCCCCGCGTGTTGGCGGCGCCGGCCGCGGCGGTGGCGAACATGGCACCGCCGGGGCGGTCGAGGTTGCCGGTCAGCACGTTGAGCACGTCGACCAACCACGACGTCAACGTGCCGAACTCGGCCGTGGTCGTGCCGATGCGCCCGTACACGCAGGCCGTCGGCGCCGCCGCCAGGTCCTGCGCCAGCCCGCGGATCTCCGCGGCGTCGAGGCCGGTCGCCGGCGCCACCGCCTCGGGCGTGAACGGGTCCGCCAGCCGCAGGACCTCGTCGACGCCGCTGACGTAGGGCTCGGGCCGGTCGAGCGCGATCAAGCCGTCGGCGGCCAGCACGTTGACCAGCGCCATGAGCAGGAAGGGGTCGGCACCGGGCCGGATGGCGAGGTGTTGGCTCGCCACCTCGGCCGTCTGGGTGCGCCGAGGATCGACCACGACCAGCCGCCCGCCCCGCTCGAGCAGCGCCTCGATGCGCCCCGGCCAGTCGGGAGCGGTTGCCAGGCTGCCGTTGGAGGCGTAGGGGTTGGCGCCCAGCATCAGCAGGAACTGGGTGCGGTCGACGTCGGGCACCGGCACGGTGAGCGCGCCGCCGAACATGAGGCCCGCCGATACCTCCTTGGGCCGCTGGTCGACGGTGCTGGCCGAGAAGACGTTGGTGCTGCCGAGGGCGCGGACGAGCGGCCGCAGGAAGATCAGCGCGGCCAGCGCGTGGGCGTTGGGGTTGCCGAGGTAGATGCCGGCGGCGTCGCGGCCGTGCTGCTCGAGGATCGGCAGGAGCCGGCGCTCGACCTCGGCGAACGCCTCGTCCCAACCCGCCGGCTCGAACACGTCGTCGCGCTTGACCAGCGGCTCGCGGAGCCAGTCCGGATCCTCGTGGAGCTGGCGCAACGTCGAGCCCTTGGGGCAGATGAAGCCATGGCTGAACACATCGTCGCGGTCCCCGCGGATGCGGCCCACCCGCTCGGAGCCCTCGCCGCCGTCGGTGCCGTGGATGGCGATCTCCAGGCCGCAACCCGCCTCGCACAGTGGACAGGTCCGGTAGGCGATGCGGGTCTCGCTGCTCATCCCGCCAAACTAGTTTCCTGGCGTTCTGGGTGAGCTAGCCCGGAGCTAGCCCGCGAGCGCGCGCTTCATGTCGTCGAGGACGGGAACGGGACCCGGGTCGATGCCCTCCCGGGCGGCCATGTGCAGCGACACGAAGTCGCCCACCAGCGTCAGGTCGAACAACTGGGCCAGCGCACCCTCACCGGCTGCCCGTACCTCGACCACGTCGTGCACCACCTCGGCCATGAGCTCCCGGACCAGCTCGAAGCGGCGCTGCTCCTGGGGGTGCTCCTCGTCGTGGCGCAGCTCCACCAGCGTGAAGACCTGGCGCGTCATGTCGCCGTGCTGGCCCCAGCCGCAGATCTCGTTGTGGCACAGCTCCGGGATCGTCGCCGCGAACGCCGGGGCCTTGGCGTTCTCGTTGACCTGCGCCTTCCAGCGGTGTGCCGCGACACGGCCCAGGGGACCCGCGCCGAAGACGAGCGGCACGGTGCGGCCGATGGTGCGGGCGATCCCCGGCGCCAGATCCCCCGCCACCAGGGCGTCGCGCCGGATGCGGAGGCGGTCCACGGCGGCGTCGATCCACGAGGCTGCGCCCGGGAACAGCCCCACCTGCTCGAGCGTCAGGAGCATGGGCACCGCCAGGGCGCCCAGCCCCGCCCTGGGCTGCGGAATGTCGCCGGGCAGCCGGATGTGGGGCGCCTGCCAGGCCGGCGCGAGCTCGGCCAGGCGCCCGCCCACCGACACCACCACCATGCGGGCGCCCGACGACGCGGCCGCCTGCGCCGCCTCGATCGTCTCCTCGGTGTTCCCCGAGAACGACACGGCGAAGCACAGGGTGCCCGGGCCGACGAACGATGGTGGGGCGTAGCCCTTGGACACGAGCATGGGTACCGGCACGAAGGGCCCACCGACGGCGGTCACCACGTCGCCGGCGATGCCGCTGCCGCCCATGCCCAGCACCAGCACGTTGGCGATCTCGTCGCCGGCGGGCAAACCCGCCACCGACGCGGCCGCGTCGACGCTGGCGGCCACCTGCTCCGGGAACGCCCGGGCCAAGCCGAACATGTCGAGGCTGTCGAGTACGGCGTCGTCGAGCAAGCTGCCGCTACGCCTCGAACGTGGGCCTGATGCCCTCGGCGTCGGCCTTGGCCAGCAGCCGTTCGTGCTCGCCGTCGTCGACGGTCTCGGCTTCGTCGATCAGCATGATCGGGATGTCCTCGCGGATGGCGTAGCGCCGCTTCAGGCGTGGGTTGTAGAGCGTTTCCTCGTCGGCGAAGTAGAGCAGCGGGCCCTTGTCCTCGGGACAGGCGAGGATCTCGAGGAGCTGGGGGTCGAGTGCCATCGGGTCACCCCTTTGTGATCAGTGCCCGGACCTCCGCCACGTGGGTGTCGACGTCGGAGCGGGTCGTGGCTTCGAGGTTGAGCCGCAGCAACGGCTCGGTGTTGGACGGCCGCAGGTTGAACCACCAGTCGCCCAGATCGACGGTGAGACCGTCCACACGGTCCTGGGCGGCATGCCGATGGGCAGCAGCCACCCGGTCGATGACCGCAGCGGGGTCGTCGACGGCCGTGTTGATCTCGCCGGACGCCGCATAGCGGTCGAACGGCCGGCGCAGTTCGGACAGGGGGACGCCCACCTTGCAGATCCGCTCGAGCACGACCAGGGCGGCGATGCTCCCAGAGTCGGCCCGGAAGTTGTCCCGGAAGTAGTAGTGCGCCGAGTGCTCACCGCCGAAGGCGGCGCCGGTTTCGGCCATGACTTGCTTGATGAACGAGTGGCCGACGCGGGTCCGCACCGGCGTCCCGCCGTGCTCGCGTATGACCTCGGGCACCGCCTTCGAGCAGATGAGGTTGTGCAGGATGGTGGCCCCCGGCTCGCGCTCGAGGATGCCGGTGGCGACGATCGAGGTGGTGGTCGATCCCGACAGCGGCTCGGCCTGGTCGTCGACCAGGAACACCCGGTCGGCGTCGCCGTCGAACGCCAGGCCGACGTCGGCGCCGGTGGCCCGCACCCGGGCCCGGAGGTCCTGCAGGTTCTCGGACTGGATGGGATCGGCCGGGTGGTGGGGGAACGTGCCGTCCAGCTCCGGGTAGAGCAGGTCGAGCTCGAACGGCAGGCCTTCGAACACCTTGGGGACGACGAGCCCACCCATGCCGTTGGCGGTGTCGGCCACGACCTTCAGGGGACGCAGGGCGGCCACGTCGATGAACGACCGCACGTGCCGCGCGAAGTCGTCCAGCATGTCGAGGGGCTCGATGCGCCCGGCCTCGGTCGTCGCTGCCGCGACCCCGGAGGCCACCAGCCGCTTGATCTCGTCCAGGCCGGTGTCCTGGCCGATGGGCCGGGCGCCGGACAGGCACAGCTTGATGCCGTTGTACCGGGCGGGGTTGTGCGAGGCGGTGAACATCGCCCCCGGGGCGTCGAGGGTACCGGCGGCGAAGTACACGAGATCGGTCGAGGCCAATCCCAGGTCGACCACGTCGAGACCCTGGCGCTGCACCCCCTCGGCGAAGGCGCCGGCCAGCTCGACCCCGCTGGTGCGCATGTCGCGGGCCACGAGGACCCGCCGCGGTTTGCGGCCATCGGCGTGGTCGAGGACGAATCGGCCGAACGCCGCGCCGATCTGTTCGCAGAGGGCGGCGTCGATCTGGTCGGGGACGACCCCCCGGACGTCGTAGGCCTTGAAGATGGTGTCCAGATCCGCCATGCGGCGCCCCAAGCTAGTGCCCCGCAACTAGTGCTTCGGGACGGCGGGGCTGGGCTCCCCGAACGGCGGTTCGACGGACGGGGGAGCGTCGCCGTGGGCCTCGTAGTGCCCCTCGGCCGACCAGCGTCGGATCCGGGCCAGGTCCAGCAGGAGGCGGCCGGCATCCCGGGCCTCGCGCACCGTCGAACGGCGCGTGTTCACGACCTCCACCGGCACCTCCACGAGCGACAGTTGGTGGCGCTCGACGAGGTGCAACACCTCGATGTCGAAGGCGAACCCGTCGACCCGGGTGCGGCCGAACACGAACCGGGCGACGTCGGAGCGAAATCCCTTCAGCCCGCCCTGCGTGTCGCGATAGCTGCCGAGCAGCACCGCGTAGCCGAGCCAGTTGATGGCCCGGCTGCCCAGCGCCCGCAGCCGCGGGGCCGCTGCCAGCGTGCGGCTTCCGGGATGGCGCCGGTCGCCGATGGCCACGTCCCAGCCGTCCTCGACGGCGGCGAGGACCCGCCGGACCTGGTCGGGGGCGTAGGCCAGGTCGGCGTCGGTGAAGGCGATCGTCCGGCCGCGCGCCGCCAGGACGCCGCTGCGCACCGCTGCGCCCTTGCCGCGGTTGTGGGGCTGGACCACCACCTGGTCGGCCCCGCCGGCCAGGGCCACGTCGGCGGTGGCGTCCGAGGACCCGTCGTCGACCACGATCACCTCACAGCCCCCGGACTCCCGGATGTCGGCCAGGGACTCCCCCAGCCGGCGGACGGTCTCGCCGATGCGGTCGGCCTCGCCGTAGGCGGGCACCACCACGCTGAGGCGAAGGTCGCCGGGCGGGTCCGGCCGCGTCCAACGAACCCGCCGCGCGGAGGTCAGCTCCGCGACCAGTACCCAGCGGTACCCGACCAGGCGCACGGCTCCGGCCACCACCAGGGCGACCACCTTGGCCTCGATCAGCGCCGCCGTCGACGAGAAGCCGGTGCCTGCGAACAGGGCCTGCAGCACGACCACGTCGACGAGCGCCGCCAGCGTCGCCACGCCGACGAAGGCGGCGGGAACCTCGACCCAGCGGACGTACGGGTCGCTCCGGAAGGTGACGACCCTGTGCAGCACGTACGACAGGGCACTGGCCGCGGCGATGGCAAGAAGGTCGGCCACGACGAGGATCCACCCGAGCGCCTGCCGGAACAGCACCAGCAACCCGACGTCCACCAGCGTGGGCACCAGCGCCACGATGGAGAAGCGCCGGATCCTGCCGGTCACGGCCCCGATTCTGGTGGCGCCGGTTGCCCCCGGGAGTGGAACCGGTACACGCCGCCCCGCACGAGCAGCACCAGGCTCACGACGCCCAGCGCGGTCAGCGCGTACGACAGCCACTCCACGCCCGTGCGCTCGTAGGTCAACTCGACGTGGGTGTCGGTGGGGACCACGACCATGAAGTTGGGCGCCACCCGGTACGGCCCTTCGGCGCCGGACGCCTTCCAGTTGGGGAAGTACGACATCTTCACCAACACCGGCTCACCCACCCGATCGACGTCGAACGAGATGCTCTCGTCGCCGATGACCGGGTTCGACACCTCCACCGGGTCGAGCGGGGTGGCCGTGGGGTGCTCCCCGACAGCGACCCGCTGCCAGTCGTCGGGTCCGGTCCTCGCCAGCGGAACGTCCCACCACGTGGGGTCGGTGAACCACTGGATGGCGGGCCCGTAGAAGCGGCCGGACCCGTCGCGGGGTTCCTCCATCCACTCCCGTTGGGTGTCGTCGACGCCGGTGACGACGGCCGGCTGGTTCGCGAGCGGCTGAATGACCTCGCTCTCCGCCACCTCGAAGATGGCCCAGGGCCCCGACTCGGCGATCTCGGTGAGCTGGGGGTTCGACCGGGCCTGGCTCACGGCGTTCTCGGAGGTGGCCATGTAGTAGCGCACGCCCATCATCTGCAGGTGGTCGACGCCCTTGGTGATGTCGAAGCCGCCATAGGGCAGGTCGCGCTGGGCGGCGCTCGGCGCGGTGGACAGCTCCGTCTGCACCAGGAAGTGGTATGGCGTGGTCGCCGACGCCTCGAAGTACAGGCCCTCCATCGACCCGATGCAGCCATCGGTCCAGTGCGGCAGGAGCATGAGCGCCATGGGGGTGCCGTAGCGATCGAGCTCCCGCTCGTACTCCCAGAAGGCCCGGCCGCAGCCCTCGTCGTCCCCGACCTGCTGCATGGTGCGGACCAGGTCGTAGTACTCCCGGTACGAGTCCTTCAGCTCGTAGCCGGTGTAGTTCCACTTGGCCCACGACGTGACGAAGCTCGCCGGTGCGCCCGTCGTCGTCCACGGGCTGAAGCTCGGCCACCGGTAGCCGGAGGTCGTCACCCCGTCGCCGGAGACGACCCGCTCGCTGAACGGCAATGCTCCCAGCGGCAGGCCCACGACGACCAGCACGGCCGCCAGCGAGCCGAGCGCGGTGAGCGCACCCGCGCCAGCGGGCTCGCGCCGGTACGCCCGCGACAGCTCCATGACCGTGCGAATCGTCTCCGCGACCGCGACCGCCGCCAGCAACATGGCGGTCAGGTAGTAGAAGGGCAGCAGCCGCCCGTTCCACAGTCGACCCTCGGGGATCACGATGAAGGCGATCGCCACGCCCACGGTCAGGACGAGCAGGAAGATGCCGATCCGCAGGCGCAACGCCAGGCTCAGCACGGCACCCACCAGGGCAAGGGCGAACACCCAGCGGAGATCGACATCGGGCGTGCGGTAGGGGAACAGGAGCTGCAACCACTCCCGGAACCGCGAGAGCTCGGCGTCGGCGTAGGGCAGCTTCTCCCAGCCCATGTCGTTGAGGTAGGCGCGTCGGAGGTAGAAGGGCGCCACCCAGAAGGCCGACAGCAGCCCGCCCACGACCAGCGTCGGCGCCAGCCAGCGCACGCTCTCCGACAGCAGCCACAGGCCGGCGAGGGCCACCAACGTCCCGAGTCCGGCCAGGGCCAGCGGCCCGGTCTTCGTGGGCGCCCCCAGCGCCAATCCGGCGAGGGCCAGGGCAGCGCCGCCGCCGATGAGCCGAAGCCCCGGTGCCAGGGGGGTCGTCGAGCGCCGGAACCACACCAGGACGGCCACTGCGGTAGCCGCGAGAACCCAGAACGCGGGGATGAGGTGGCACAGCCCGGTCAGCGCCAACAGCACGGCGGCGAGCGCCCGGTGCTCGCCGGTGCGTAGGCCCCTGAGCACCACGCCCAGGTACAGGATCCCCAGGCTCAGGGACATCGAGAAGGCGAACTCCCCGGCCAGCGTCGAGGCGATGTTGCCGCCGTAGATGGTGAAGCCTCGATAGAAGAGGAAGGGCAGGGTCGCCACCGCCATGACCGCCGGCGTCGGGAAGCGGGCCCCGGCCAGGCGACCGAACGCGTAGACCGCCGGCGGCAGCGCCACCACCCCACTGACGGTCACGAGCTTGAAGGCGACCCCGTAGGGCAACCCGACCAGCGCAAGCGCCAGCACGGCCATGGCGATGGACAGGTTGCGGAGGCGGGGCAGGTGGCGCTGGCGCACCGCCAACGCGACGAAGCCGACCCCGACGGCCGCCGGCAGCAACGCCGGCCATCCGTGGATCCCGGCGTCGAGCGCCACGATCAGCAGCGACGGCAGCACCATGTAGAACTGGAACGCGGGGAAGCCGGCGTACCAGTCGGGCGTCCACCCCGCGAGCTTCAGGTTGGGCAGCAGGTGGTCCCGCAGGTAGGCGGGGGCCCACACATGGGCCCCCATGTCGCCGCCCGCGGGCGTGGTGTCCCGGACCAGCAGGCCGGGCTGCAACTGCAGCACCACGAACACGACGCAGGCGGCGAGGACCGTCAGGTCGACGCCCCAGCGAATCATCCGCCGCCGCCGGGCCTCGGCCTCCTCGTCGTAGTCGTCGTAGTGATCCGCCTCGTCGACGGCCTCGACGTGCCCGGCATCCTCGACGTGGCCATCGTCGACGATGTCCGGGGCGGTCACGGTGGTGACGTCGATGCCCTCGGCGGCTTCGGCGCGCACGTCAGCTCCCGACCAGGAACAGCACGGTGGTCATGTTGAACACGATGTGGGCCGCGATCGGCGCGGCCAGGCGGCCCGTCCGCTGGGCGAGCAGCCCGAGCACGATCCCGAACAACACCAACGCCGGAAGCTGCAACAGCTGGAAGTGGGATACCCCGAACAGCAGAGCGGAACCCAGGATGCCGGGCCACACGCCGAAGCGCCGCTGCAGCGATCGCTGCAGTAGGCCCCGGTAGAAGATCTCCTCGACGATGGGTGCTCCGATGCCCACGATGAGGATGAGCATGGTGACACCGAGGGAATCGGTGGCGCGGTCGGTGAGGCCTCGGGCCGGATCTTCGAGATCGCTCGAGTCGAGCTCGGTGAGCCAGAAGATGGGCCCGTACAGCAGCGGGATGAGGAACAGTTGGGTCAGGACCCCGGCCGCGAACCCGAGCGGCGGGTCCCATCCCTCCGACCGGAGGCCGTAGTCCCGCACGGGGCCGAGTCCCTTGAGCCTCGACGCCACCAAAGGCACGCCCAGCATGCCGAACCACAGCCCGAGCTGGGCGACGGCCACCCAGGCGAGCGACAGGTCCTCGAAGTCGGTGATGTCGCTGTTGATGGCCAGCACGATCGCGGCCGCGATCGCTCCCCCGAGCTGAGCGAGCACCCAGCCGAGCGCGGCGTCGCCCAGGCCCCAGCGAACATCGCTGCGCCGTTCGGGCGCAGTCATCGTGGGCTCGGCCTCGGGCACCGGAACAGGCTACGGCGCCGCCGGGAGCCCGCCATCGCGCGGTCAGGACGCGAGCGACTCACCATACGGCGTCGTGTCGCGGCGATCCTCGAGGCGCCAGCCACGCGGCACCGACAGGGCGTCGGCGTGAACCTTGCACAGGTCGTACGACACGGGATGCGCCTCGCTCGCCAAGCGGTCCAGCCAGGTGGTCCGCGCCCGGTAGTCGTAGGTGAAGGTGGCGGCGGCGTTCTCACCACAACCGGGCCGTGCGCAGGCGCGATGCATGGCGGCACAAGCTAGCGGCAGCACCCGGGTGCGCCGGTGATCACAGGAAGGTCACCCTCCCGATCGTGGTGATGGCACCACTGCCACCGACCACCCGTATCCTGGCAGCCATGAGTCAGCAGTCGCCTCCCCCTCCGCCGCCGCCCCCGTCGCAGGGCCGGTCGCCGCGCGGCTCGGGTACCGGAGGCCGCGAATCGCTCCCACGCTGGTCGATCTGGGTCCTGGCCGGCGTGGTCCTGGCCGTGCTGGTGCTGCCGACCTTCATGAACCGCACAGATCGCCAGGAAATCGAATACTCCGACTTGCTCGCCAGAGTGGAACAGGACGAGGTCCGGGAGATCACCTGGGACAACAACGACGGTTCGATCACCGGCGAGCTTAAGAACAACACCGAGTTCGAGAGCAATGGGCCCCTGGAGCCCAGCGAGGACGACCGGGCGCTGTTCCGCGAGCACGACGTCAAGGTGAAGTTCGACACGCCCGGCGGCTCGTGGCTCACGGCGCTGCTGCCGCTGCTCATCCCGGTGGCGCTGATCGTCGGCATCTTCTGGCTGATGCAGCGAAGGGCCGCCAGCCAGATGGGCGGCATCATGTCCATCGGCCGCAGCCGGGCCAAGACCTACACGACCGAGCGGCCAGGCACGACGTTCGGCGACGTCGCCGGCTACGAGGGCGTCAAGCAGGAGATCACCGAGGTCGTCGACTTCCTGAAGCACCCCGAGCGCTTCGCCGAGATCGGCGCACGCATCCCCAAGGGCGTGCTGCTCGTGGGCCCGCCGGGCACCGGCAAGACCCTGATAGCCCGGGCCGTGGCCGGTGAGGCGGGCGTGCCGTTCCTGTCGGTGACCGGTTCCGACTTCATGGAGATGTTCGTCGGCGTGGGCGCCAGCCGGGTGCGGGACCTGTTCCAGAACGCCCGCAAGCTGGGCCGCGCCATCATCTTCGTCGACGAGGTCGACTCGATCGGCCGCAAGCGGGGCGCCGGGCTCGGGGGCGGGCACGACGAGCGCGAGCAGACCCTGAACCAGATGCTGTCCGAGATGGACGGCTTCGAGGCCACCGAGGGCATCGTGATGATGGCGGCGACCAACCGGCCCGACATCCTCGATCCCGCCCTGCTCCGCCCCGGCCGGTTCGACCGCCAGGTGGTGGTGCCGCTGCCCGAGATCGACGAGCGCCGCGCCATCCTCGACGTGCACTGCAAGTCGAAGCGGCTGGCCGCCGACGTCGACCTCGACGTGGTCGCCCGGGGCACGCCGGGAATGAGCGGCGCCGACCTGGCGAACCTGGTCAACGAGGCGGCGCTCTTCGCGGTTCGCGACGGGTCCGACGAGATCCGCAACTCCGACTTCGAGCAGGCTCGCGACCGGGTGCTGATGGGCCAGCGGCGCGACTCGATGGCGCTGTCCGAGGCCGAGAAGGAGGTCATCGCCTACCACGAGGCGGGCCACGCCGTGTGCGCCGCGGTGCTGCCCAACGCCGACCCGGTGCACAAGGTGACGATCCTGCCCATCGGCATGGCGCTGGGCGTGACCCAGCAGTTGCCGGTCGACGAGAAGCACATCTACCGGCAGGACTACATCGAGGACAGCCTGGTCGTGCGCATGGGTGGCCGGGTCGCCGAGGAGCTGGTGTTCGGGGTCATCTCCACCGGCGCCAACAACGACCTCGTCGGCTCCACCGAGCTGGCCCGCAAGATGGTCAGCGAGTGGGGCATGTCGACCCGGGTGGGCCCGATGGCGTGGGGCTCGTCGGGCCAGGTGTTCCTGGGCGAGGACCTGATCCACACCCGCGACTACTCCGACGAGACCGCCCGGGTGATCGACGAGGAGACCGAGCGCATCCTGCGGGTCCAGGAGGAACGGTGCCGCGAGACGCTGCGCCAGCACCGCAAGGGCCTCGACCTGGTGGCCCGGGCGCTGCTGGAGCACGAGACGATCGACGGCGCCGAGGTGACCCGGCTCATCAAGGTGGCCGCCAACGGCGAAAGCCCCGACGCCCCACCGACCCCGGCCCCCGCCGGCCGTGACCGCGGCATCGAGATCGGCCCCGGCCGGGGTCCCGACGCCCCGGCCCCCGCAGCACCGGGCCCGCCTCCGGGCGAGGCGATGGCCGGCTCGCGCCCGCCCTATCCTCCGCCGCCCGCCCCGGCTACCTGATCGCCCGATCCGAGGCTGATCGCCCGATCGGTGTCGTCGTCACGGGACCGCCGAAGCGTGCCGATGTGTCAGTCGGCGAAGACGGCCCGGCTGTGCTCGATGAAGAACGTGTGGTCGTTACCTTTGTTGGGGTCCTCGGAGTTGTACGCGCCGGCCGAGGATCCGTCCGGGACGTCCTCCTCCGGGTAGATCGCACCCACCGGGCACACGTCGGACTGGTAACACGCCGTGCAGGAGGTGCACTCCTCGGTGTTCACGTACAGGAGGCTGTCCCCGAAGATGGCGACCATGTCGGCGGCGGGTTGATGCGTGTTCTCGATGACCCCGCTGCCCGCCTCGTCCTCGGAGAACAGCAGGTTCTTGGACGGATCGAACTCGTAGATGCACTGCACCGGGCAGACATCGACGCACGCCCTGTCCTTCACGTCGATGCACGCTTCGGTGATGATGGCGATCCCAGTCATGAACAGCTCCTCGGCTCAACCGTCGATTTCGCCGGTCCGACACCCCCCCACAGGGTGCCCCGTCGGCGCCTCGTTCACTCGGTCACGCGGCGGGATCGGCTTCGGTCGGCGGCGAGATGCCGTGGTCGCAGCCCTCGGCCGGGAGGGTGCCGGGGGCCCGCAGCTCGGCCACCGTGGCCCACAGGTCGGTGGCGCTGACCGGACCGAGGAACCCGGCCCTCACCGCACCCGACCCGTCCGCGACCACCACCGCCGGGACGGCGTCGATGGCGTACTTCCGATGGACGTCACGGGCGGCCGTGACCTCCACCTCTTGGACGGCCACGTGGTCGCTCGCCAACGGCCTGGCCTTGTCCCACACGTCGCCGCAGGTGTGGCACGTCGCCGACGTGAACACCGCGACCAACCAGGGGGCGTCGGGGCGCTCGAAGTCCTCCCGGTCGAGCTGCCCGGGCATCGTGTGGCGCACGTTCGTGGGGGCCGGAGGACGACGCCGACGCTCGATCAGCAGCGCCACCACGACAGCCGCCGCCGCGAGCAGCACGACCAGCAGCACACGTTCCACGCCCTGATGGTCGCGCCGCGGCCGCGGCGCTGGCTACTCACCAGTCGGGATCCTGCAGCGCCTTGGCCCTGAGGTCGGCGCGCCACTTCTCGAGCCGGGCGATGCGTTGTTGGCGGTCGGTGTCTGGCGGTGGGTCGGGGTCGGGGTGGTCCCAGCGCCAGCGGTTGTGGTAGCCGCAGCGGAGTTGGCCGTTGTCGGGGGTGGTGGCGCCACCGGCGGCCCAGGGTTGGACGTGGTCGCCCTGGCAGCGCGCGGTGGGCAGGTCGCAGCCCCCGTGGCCACAGCCCCGATCCCGGACCTCGAGCACCCGGCGCGCCCCGGCGGTGAACCGCCGGGCCCGGCCCAGGTCGATGACCCGCGACGGCCCGTCGAACACCACCCGCTCGATCCACGCCTCGTCCAGCAGCGACGCCACCGTGCCCGGCGTGACGACGGTGCCGTCGGCGAGCTCGCAGATCCGGCCCTTGAACGTCTCGTAGCCCACGAACACGCTGATCAGCGGCGCCGGCCGCTTGCCGTCGGCGGGGCCGGTCACCGCCCGCCG
>JBOGHG010000051.1:0-20062 GCA_050744525.1 Acidimicrobiales bacterium
GCCCTGCGCCACGATGAGATCGACCCCCGCCCGCACGTGACGTTCGGCGTGATGGGCGGCACCGGCCAGCGCCCCGATCCGCCGGCCCTCGGCCTTGGCCCGGTCGATCATGTGCTCGGTCGGCGGCCCGAGGGCGTTGACGACCAGGGCGGTCCGGTGGGCGAGGGCGATCTCGAGCTGGGGGTCGGCGCGCTCGGCAGAGAAGATCATCCCGGCGCCGGCGTCGCCCACGGCTCCGCCACGGAACGAGCTCTCGCCCTCGGGGTCGGACGTGTCGGGCAGCTCGGGCACGTCGTAGCGATTGAGGATGTCGGCGACGAAGGCCCGGTGCTGGGGCGGTATCAGGGCGCGGACGTCCTCGATCGACAGGCCGCCCGCCTCGGACCCGGCGTAGCTCGAGGGCACGATGAGGTCGACGCCGTAGGGTCGGTCGCCAACCTCGGCCTCGATCCAGTCGAGGTCGATCTCGAGCTGGCGCGGCGAGTGGGCGGCGGAGCCCAGCACGCCCATCCCGCCGGCCTTGGTGACGGCGGCGACCACGTCACGGCAGTGGCTGAAGGCCAGGATCGGCACGTCGATCCCGAACACCTCGGTGACGGCGGTGCGCATGGTCAGCCTCCTTGCTCGGGGGTCTCGCCGTCCGGCACGGGGACGGCCCACGGCGCGGGCCGCTTCTCGAGGTAGGCCCGCATGCCCTGTCTCGCCTCGTCCCCGGCGAACAGCTCGGCCGACAGGGCACCGGTCCAGGTGAACGCCTCGTCGACCGGCATGCCCGGCACCCGGGCGAGGAGCCGCTTGGACGCAGCGAGGGCACCCGGGCCGCCGGCCAGCAGATCGTCGACGGCGACCGCGACCTCGTCGTCGAGCCGGTCCGCAGGGGCGGCGGTGTTGATCAACCCGATCCGGGCGGCCTCGGCGGCGGTGAACCGGGTGCCCCGGAGGAACGCCGCCCGGGCGTCGGCGGCACGCAACTTGGGCAGGCAGACCACGGAGATCACCGCGGGGGCCACACCCACGCGCACCTCGGTGAAGCCGAACCTGGCGTCGTCGGCGGCGATGGAGATGTCCATTGCGGCGGCGAGCCCCATGCCCCCGGCGACGCAGTGGCCGGCGATCCGCCCCACGTACGGCTTGGGCGAGCGGGCGAACCGTCCGAACAGGTCCTCGGGCCGGCGCACCGCCGCCGGCCGATCGTCGGCGCCTCCGGCCCGCGACCCCGACGAGCGCTCGGACAGGTCGGCCCCGGCGCAGAACACCTTCCCCCGGTTGGTGAGCACCACCACCCGCACCTGCGGATCCACGTCGGCGGCGTCGAGCGCGTCGCTCAGCTCGCCGACGAGCCGGGTGCTCAGGGCGTTGCGGTTGGCCTCGTCCGCGAGCGTCACCGTGAGCACGCCCCTGGCGTCCAGGGCGGTCTCGACCACGCTCATGCCGGGATCCTCGCCCCCGGGGCGGGGCCGTCGGTGGGCGGCCCGGCGAACACCTGGGCCTTGGCCAGCCAGTCGCGGGCGAGCCGCCCCGTGACGTCGAGCGACGTGTCGTCGACATGGCGACGCTGGGTGACCACCAGGCAGAAGTCCTCCGCCGGGCCCCGCACGACGTCGACGGCGTCGTCGGCGCCGAAGCGCCAGGCATCCCCCGAGGGCCCGGCCAGTTCGACCCGCACGTCGCCGGCCGGCCGCTCGAGTCCACGGTTCACGTACGACCACCCCCGCGTGATGAACCCGAGCCGGGCGACGTGGCGCAGCCGGTCGGTGGCCGGCCTCCGGGCCCCGACGGCGTCGACGACGTCCTGACCGTGGGCCCAGCACTCCATGAGCCGGGCGGTGAGGAACGACTTGGCGCCCATCGAAGGCCCATACCAGTCGACCCGCCTGTCCCCGTCGAGGCAGGCCGTGGCGCGCGCCAGCCGGCGACGCGTGGCACGCCACGTGTCGATCAGGTCGGGCGGCGGCAGGTGGCGGTGCAGCGTCAGGTCGTCGATGCGGCTCGGGTCGGAAATGAGCTCGGCCATCGATTCCCTGAACGCCGGCGGATCCTCGATGGCGGTTGCCGCCGCCCCGTCGTAGTACGTCAGGTGGCCGATCTGGTCCGCCACCGTCCACCCGGGGCTCGGCGTCGCCAGCCGCCACTGCTCCTCGCTCAGGCCGGCCACGATCGCATCGAGGGCGTCCTGCTCGGCCCGCAGGTCCACCGCCACCTGGTGCACATCGGTCATCTGGTCATCTCCCCGTATTGGCAGCGCGGCTCCGCAGGCCCCGCAGCACCAGGTCGACCACCTCGTCGGCCGCCTCCTTGGGCGATGACTCCAGGCCGGAGATCACCCTGGGGCGCGAGAAGAACCGGCCGAGGCCGGCCAGCACCCGGGCGACGGCGGCGGTGTCGACGTCGGCGATGTCCCTCCGCTCCACGGCGAGGTCGAGCAGGGTGCGGGTCACGTCGAACAGGTACTCGTTGTGGCCCTCCTCGAGCTCCCGGACGGCCGGGACCGCGGCCAGGTCGCGGGCGAACGCCTCGGTCCAGCCACCGACCGCCACCGTCGCGGCCTCCAGGTAGGCGCGCACGGCGTCGAGGGGCGCCAGGTCCTCGCGGACGGCTTCACGCGCCGCCCGCCCGACGCGCCACAGGTTGCGATCGACCACCACCAGCACGAGCTCGTCCCTGCTGGGGGCCAGGGCGTAGAGCGTGCGCAGCGAGCAGTTCAGACGCGCCGCCAGCTCGGCCATGGTCAGCGTCGCGAACCCGCCCGCGAAGAGGTGCTCCATCTGGTCGAGCAGCTGCCGCTGGCGGTCGGTCAGGGCCCGCTCGCGGTCCCGGCCCATGATCGGTCGCGGCCGCCTCACCGCGCCGAGGCGCCGCCACATCTCGTCGACGACGACCGCGCTCATGATCCGTCGGGAAGCAGCGCCGCGGGCACGTCGACCGCCCGGGCCCGCAGCCACTCGCCCAGGCTCTTGGCCTGCCCGTCCTGGCGGGTGGAGGCCGCCACGCCTTCCTGGAGCAGGCCGTGGATCACGAAGTTGAGCGCTCGGAGGTTGGCGAGCCGGTAGCGGTCGACGGCGAGATCGGCCGTCTCGGGTAGCAGCTCGCGCAGCCGATCCACGCTGAGGAACCGGTCGAGCCAGGCCCAGGACTCGTCGGTGCGGGCGAAGACGCCGACGTTGGCGTTCCCCGCCTTGTCGCCCGAGCGCGCGCCCACGACGTGCCCGAGCGGTGCGCGCACGGTCCGGCCGCCGGGTGCCGTCGCCTCCGATCGGGGCGCCGGGTCCACGTCGACCGGCGGCGCGGCGGCGACGGGTGCGGTGGAGTCGACGACGCTGCGTTCGCCCGTCGTCATGACCACCACGTGCTGGGGCACCAGCTCGGCGGGAACCAGCGCCGGGCGGAACACGCCGTACGGCCGCGCCTCGCGGGGCCCGCCGGACAAGCCGAAGAACCCCGGGATGGTGGCGAGACCGAGCTCGACCATGGCGCTGGACACCGCGCGGCCCACCTTGCGCTCGTCGGGATCCTTGACCGTCAGCCGCCAGGCGGCGACGGCCTCCTCGTTGGTGAGTGGATCGGCCTTGTCGGTGCGGACCACCCGGCTGGTGACGCTGGCGAAGTCCTCCGGCTTGTACGGGCACGCGTCCCAGAACGCGTCCTCCACGAGCCGCGCCTTGGCCTCGATGTCGAGGCCGGTGAGGGCGATGGCGATGTCGTTGCGGTAGCCGCCCAGCTCGTTCATCGCCACCTTGAGCGTGGCCGGAGGGGGCTCGCCCCGGACGTCGCGGAGCCGTACGCGGCCGCGCCCGTCGGGTTCGAGCCGGATCGTGTCGAACCGGGCGGTGACGTCGGGGCCGAGGTAGGCGGGCGCGGCGATCTCGTAGAGGAGCTGCGCCGTGACGGTGCCGATCGACACCTCTCCCCCCGTGCCATCGTGCTTGCCGATCACCGAGGAGCCGTCGGCGGCGATCTCGGCCCAGGGAAAGCCGACACGGGTCATGCCCGGCACCTCGGTGAAGAACGAGTAGTTGCCCCCGGTGGCTTGCGTCCCGCACTCGATGACGTGGCCGGCGACGACGGCGCCGGCCAGCGCGTCCCAGTCGTCACGGGCCCAGCCGTGGTGCCACGCCGCCGGGCCGCAGACCACGGCGGCGTCGGTGGTCCGGCCGGTCACGACGATGTCGGCGTCCCGCCGGAGCGCCTCGACGATGCCCCAGCACCCGAGGTAGGCGTTGGCGCTGACGAACCGGGACGTGTCCCCCACCGGCTCGCCGGTGTCGAGGTGCGCGAGGTCGACCCCGGCGGCCGTCAGCTCCCCGAGCCGAGGCAGGAGGTCGTCGCCGTCGACGTAGGCAACGGTGGGTGACAGGCCCAGCCGCTCGGCGACCTCGCTCACCGCCTCGGCGCAACCCGCCGGGTCGAGCCCACCGGCGTTGGAAACGACCTTGATGCCCCGGTCCATGCAGGCGCCCATCACCTGCTCCATCTGGGCGACGAAGCTGCGGGCGTAGCCACCCCCGGCCCGCGTGGCCTTGGTTCGGGCGAGGATGAGCATGGTGAGCTCGGCCAGCCAGTCCCCGGTGAGCACGTCGATGGGCCCACCCTCGACCATCTCGCGGGCGGCCGAGAGGCGATCGCCGTAGAAGCCCGAGCAGTTGGCGATGCGGACGGGAGCCTTCATCGGGCCTGCTCCCGGCCGCCTTCCCCTACGGGATCGAGGACCAGCAGGACCGCCCCGTTCTCGACGTGCTGGCCCTTGGCCACCCGCACGTCCGCCACGACGCCATCGGCCGGGGCCTGCACGTGGTGCTCCATCTTCATGGCCTCGAGCACCACCAGCGTCCGCCGGGCGTCGACCACGTCGCCGGGCGCGCAGCGGACGTCGAGCACGATCCCCGGCATGGGTGCCACCAGGCCACCCGTGGTCGCGCCCGCGGCGCCCGGCGCCACGAACCGGGGAACGACCTCGAACCCCACGGTGCCACCCGGCGCCTGCACGTAGAGGCGGTCGCCCGCCCGTGTCACCAGCGCGGTCGTACGCCACCCGTCGATCTCGGCATCGATGCTCGTGGGCGTCCACCGGTGGAGCCGGGCCGAGCCTCCGGCGCGATCATCGGCGTCGTCGGCCCGCCCATCGCCGTCGCCGAGCGTGAACGTGCCGTCGCGGCGCGCTCGGTAGCACACCGTGACCGTGCGGTCGCCGTGGGCGAGCGTGATCCGCTGGGCCGGCAGCCGAGCGTTGCGCCAGCCGCTGGGCACGGTCGACAGCACCGGTGCCTGCGACCGGTTGTCGCCCTGCACCCACAGCGCCGCCAGCGTGGCGACCCGCACGAGCTCGTCGTCGGCGGGGCCCGGCGTCGCCGCCGGGTCGATGCGGTCGATGAAGTCGGTGGTCGTCTCCCCGGCGAGGAACGCCGGATGCCGCAGGGCGGCGACCAGGAACTCGCGGTTGGTCGTCACGCCGCCGACATGGAGGCGCTCCAGCGCTCGGGCCAACCGGCCGGCCGCCTCGGCGCGTGTGGGCGCGTGGGCGACCACCTTGGCGAGCATGGGATCGAAGTCGAGGCCCACCACCGACCCCGCGTCCACGCCGGAGTCCCACCGGACCTCGGGCTCCGGCGCCGGGGCGAAGGCCGCGAGCGTGCCGGTGGACGGGAGGAACCCGGCGCCGGGGTCCTCGGCGTAGAGGCGGGCCTCGACGGCATGCCCGCGGAAGGTGATCGCCTCCTGCTCGTAGCCGAGAGGCTCTCCGGCAGCGATGCGAAGCTGCTCCCGGACCAGGTCGATGCCGGTGACCTCCTCGCTGACCGGGTGCTCGACCTGCAGGCGGGTGTTGACCTCGAGGAAGAAGAACTCGCGGGTGGCGTCGTCGACCAGGAACTCCACGGTTCCCGCCGACCGGTAGCCGAGGGCGCGCGCCAGGCGCAGCGCGGCGCCGCCCATGGTGGCCCGAAGGTCGGCGTCGACGATTCCCGACGACGGCGACTCCTCGATGATCTTCTGGTGGCGCCGCTGTATGGAGCACTCGCGCTCGCCCAGCTGCACGAGGCCGCCGTGCGCATCGCCCAGGATCTGGATCTCGATGTGGCGCGCCCTGGCCACGTAGCGCTCCAGGAAGACGCGGTCGTCGCCGAAGGCGCCCGCCGCCTCCCGGCCGGCGGCCGCCACCGCCTCCGCGAGCTCGGCGGGCCGGTCCACGACGCGCATGCCCTTGCCACCACCACCGGCGGCCGCCTTGACCAGCAGCGGATAGCCGACGTCGCCATCGGCACCGGGATCATCCGACGACGGCAGCGTGGGGACGCCCGCGTCGACGGCCGCGCGCTTCGCCGCCAGCTTGTCCCCCATCGCTTCGATCACCGCCGGCGGCGGGCCGACCCACGCCAGCCCGGCGTCGGCGACCGCGGCGGCAAAGGCGGGGTTCTCCGCCAGGAACCCGTAGCCGGGGTGGACGGCGTCGGCACCGGTGGCCAGTGCGGCGGCAATGATCTCCGCCCCGTCGAGGTAGCCACCGGACAGGCGGATCGCCTCGTCGGCGTCGGCCACGAACGGCGCCGTGGCATCGGCGTCCGCGTAGACCGCGACACAGCGCATTCCCATCGCCCGCGCCGTGCGGAAGATCCGGCGGGCGATCTCGCCCCGGTTGGCCACCAGGACGCTCGTGATCGGCTTGTTCATAGCCGGAAGACCCCGTAACCCGCCGCACCGGCGATCGGCCGGTTGCGGACCACCGACAGGCACATGCCGAGCACGGTCCGGGTGTCGCGCGGGTCGACGATGCCGTCGTCGCTGACGGCGCCGGTCGCGACCAGGGCGAGCGAGCCCTTCTCCTGGATCGCCTCGACGGCGGCGACGATCCTGGCGTCCTCCTCCTCGTCGAACTCGGTGCCCTTGCGGGCTGCCTGGGTCCGACGTACCTGCGACATGACCCCGGCGATCTGCTTGGGGCCCATGACGGCGATCTTCGCCGTCGGCCACAGGAACGTGAACCGGTTGCCGAAGGCCCGCCCGGACATGCCATAGGTGCCGGCGCCGTACGACGAACCGATGATCACCGTCAGGTGTGGGACCGTCGAGTTGGTCACGGCGTTGATCATCTGCGAGCCCTTCTTGACGATCCCGGCCGCCTCGAAGTCGCGGCCCACCATGTATCCGGTGATGTTCTGGAGGAACAGCAGCGGAACGTCGACCTGGTTGCAGAGCTGGATGAAGTGCGCCGCCTTCTCGGCGCCCTCGGGGTAGATCACGCCGTTGTTGCCGAGGATGCCGACCGGGTAACCGTGGATGGACGCCCAGCCGCAAACCACCGTCGCGCCGTAGCGGTCCTTGAACTCCTCGAAGCGTGATCCGTCGACCACCCGGGCGATCACGTCTCGCACGTCGACCGGCTGGCGCAGGTCACGGCTGACGAGCCCCAGCAGCTCCTCGGCGTCGTGGAACGGTTCGTCGACGCGTGCAGAGGGCGGGGGCCCGGCCTTGCGCCAGTTGAGGTGCGAGACCACCTCGCGGCACTGGCGGATGGCGTCCATCTCGTCGGTGGCCAGGTAGTCACCGAGCCCCGACACCTCCGCATGGAGCTGCGCACCGCCGAGCGTCTCGTCGTCGCTCTCCTCACCGGTCGCCATCCTCACGAGCGGCGGCCCCGCCAGGAAGATCTTCGAACGCTCCTCGATCACGATCACGTAATCGGAGAGCCCGGGCTGGTAGGCCCCGCCCGCGGTCGAGGACCCGAACACGACGCACACGGTGGGGACCCCGAGCTTGGACAGCTCGATCATCTCGTAGAACGCCCGGCCGCTCTCCGCGAAGTGTGCCGTCTGCGCCCGGCGACGGCGTCCCTTGTCTCCGTCGCCACCCCCACCGGTCTCGACCCGGAGGTCCGCGCCCGCAGACTCGACGAAGCTGACGTACGGGATCCGGTTGTCTCGGGCGATCTCGATCGCCCGCATCCACTTCTTGATCGCATACGGCGTGAGCGCGCCGCCGAGGACCGAGGGATCGTTGCCCATCACCACGCACTCGACGCCAGCGATCACGCCGATGCCCACGACCATGCCGCCACCGATCGTGTAGTCGGAGCCGTAGCCGGCGAGGGCACTGATCTCCAGGAACGGGCTGTCGGGATCGAGCACGTTGGCGATGCGCTCCCGGATGGGCCGCTTGCCCCGCGACCGCATGCGCTCGACGGCCGCCGGCCCTCCCCCTGCGTCGGCCTCGTCGAGCAGCTCCTCGATCACGCCGAGCTGCTCGAGCATGTCGGCGCGGTTGCGCTCGAACGCCTCTCCCCGGGTGTCGAGCATCGAGGGCCAGGGCGGGGCGAGCAGCGTCGTCACGAAACCGACAGTAAGTCGGTAATTCGTCCCTGTCCACGTTACCGCTCACACGGGGGCCCGGGACTCTGGTTACTGTCGAGGCATGGCCTCGGTAGCGGTCGTCACCGGCGCGAACTCGGGCATCGGGCGCGCCACCGCCATCCACTTCGCCGCCCAGGGCTTCTCGGTGATCGGGACCGTCCGTGACCGCGACCGGGCCACGAAGCTCGGCGCCATGGCTACGGACCGCGGCGTCGAGGTGGACCTTGTCGAGCTCGACGTCGCCGACGACGACTCGGTGCGGCGGGGCTTCGAGCAGATCCTCGACCGCGCCGGAGGCGTCGACGTGCTGGTGAACAACGCCGGCGTCGGCGGCAACGGCGTCGTCGAGGAGACCCGGCCCTCCGACTACCTCGACGTCATGAACATCAACCTCTGCGGCGCGGTCCGCTGCACGCAGGCCGTGCTGCCCGGCATGCGCGAGCGGGGAAGCGGCGCGATCGTCAACATCACGTCGGTTGCGGGGCGGGTGGGCGCGCTGGCCCAATCGCCGTACGTCGCGTCGAAATGGGCGCTCGAGGGGATCAGTGAGGGCATGGCCCAGGAGCTCGCGCCCTTCGGCATCCGGGTGGTGATCGTCGAGCCCGGCATCACGAAGTCGGCGATCTTCGCCAAGACCGTCGACTTCCCCCATGCCACCGGGGCCTACGAGGCGCCCTACCAGCGCATGTTCCAGATGTACGCCACCGGGATCCCCATCGCCACCGATCCGTTCGAGGTCGCCGAGGTCATACACCACGCCGTCACCACCGACCGGCCCCGGCTCCGCTACGTCACGTCGTGGGGCGCCGAGGAGCTCATCTCGGGGCGCGGGCGCATGACCGATGCGGACTGGGTGTCGCTGGGTGCGGCGCACGACGACGCCACCTACTACTCCCGCTTCGAGCAGCTCTTCGGGCTGGACATCCGCCCGTCGGAGTGACCAGCCTCGGTGGGGCAGGCTGGGTGGATGCAAGGGTGGACCTGCCCCCGGTGCGGCCGCCAGTTCGGCCGCGCCCGGCAGTCGCACGAGTGCGCACGACGAAGCGGCTAGCTGAGGCGGGCACCCGGGGGGCGGGCCGCGATGGCAGCCGCGATCCTCGGCTCCGCGTCGTGCCGATCCTCGGCTGCGAGGATGTGCCCCGTGCACTTCGTCGCCGAGCATCGATTCGCCGCACCGGTCGAGGCGGTCATCGCGGGCCTGACCGATCCGGCGTTCCACCGCGAGCTGCAGCTGCCGGATCTGAGGCTGCTCGACGTCGACGACCGCACCAACCAGACCGAGACCGTGCTGCGCCTGCGCTACGACTTCGTCGGCCACCTCGACCCGTTCGCCCGGCGCCTCCTCGGTGGTCGCCGGCTGACGTGGCTCCAGCAGCTCCGACTCGACCGGGCGAGCCGCGCCGGACAGCTCACCTTCGAGGCGGAGGCCGATCCCCGGCGCCTCCACGGCCGCGCCGACATCGCGTTGGTGCCCGACGATGGCGGCACCCGGCGAACGTTGGACGGTGAGCTGGTGGTGGCGGTGCCCGTCGTCGGCGGCAGCGCCGAACGCCGCATCGTTCCGGGGCTGCTGCGCCGCCTGGACATCGAGGCCAAGGCACTCGACCAGCGCCTCCGATCCGGGTGACATGACCGCAACGGGCTGATTGGATTGCCCGTGTGAGGTGAGGACCGCCCACGACGAGGAGGCTGGCCCATGGATCGCCTGAGCCCGTTGGACGCGTCGTTCCTTCACATCGAGGACGACGTGAACCACATGCACATCGGCTCCGTCGGGATCTTCGAGGGCCCGCCGCCGTCATACGATGCGCTCACCGGCACCGTGGCGGGCCGACTGGCGCTCGTGCCGCGCTACCGCCAGAAGGTGGCGATGGTGCCGCTGTCGCTCGGCCGCCCGGTGTGGGTCGACGACCCCCATTTCAACATCGAGTACCACGTCCGCCACACGGCGCTGCCCGAGCCGGGGGGCGAGGCGCAGCTGCGCCGCCTCGTCGGCCGGGTCATGTCGCAGCGGCTCGACCGCGGCAAACCGCTGTGGGAGATCTGGATGGCCGAGGGCCTGGACAACCGCCGCTGGGCGATGGTGTCGAAGGTCCACCACTGCCTCGTGGACGGCGTGTCCGGGGCCGAGCTCCTGGCGGTGCTGCTCGACCTCTCGCCCGACGTGCCCGCGCCGGTCGCCGACGAGTGGCATGCGGCGCCGGAACCCAGCCCGCTCCTGCTGGCCCGTGACGCGGTCGTCGACCTGCTGACGAGCCCCTACGAACAGGTACGGGCCGCGGGGTCGATCGTCCGCCGGCCGAGGCACACCGTCGACGCGCTGCGCGAGCTGGCCACGGGGTCGGTTGCGCTGTCCCGGATCGTCAAACCCACCCCGCCGACGAGCCTCAACGGGCCCATCGGGCCCCACCGCCGCTACGCCTGGACGGTCGCCGACCTCGCGGACATCAAGCGGATCAGGCATGCCCGCGGTGGCACCGTCAACGACGTCGTCCTGGCGCTGATCACCCGCGGGTTCCGCGACCTGCTGCGCTCGCGCGGCGAGCCGACCGACGGCCGGGTGATCCGGACCCTGGTGCCGGTCTCGGTGCGGGCGCGCTCGGGGTCGGGCCCGGCCGCAGGTGACGGCACGATGGAGAACCGGGTGTCGGCGATGTTCGCGGAGCTGCCCGTCGGCGTCGACGATCCCCTCGCACGCCTGCGAGCCATCAGCACACAGCTCGACGACCTCAAGCAATCCAAGCAGGCACTTGCCGGCGAGGCGCTCACGTCGCTGTCGGGCTTCGCCCCCCCGATGCTGCTGACGCTCGGCACCCGGGTCGCCACCAGGGCGGCCCGCCGGATGGGCCAGCTCGACACGGTCACGACCAACGTGCCCGGCCCGCAGTTCCCCCTCTACCTGTGCGGGCGTCGCATGGTGCGCGCCTGCCCGTACGTGCCGCTCGCCGCCCCCCTCCGCGTGGGCGTGGCGATCTTCTCCTACGACGGTGAGCTCGTGTTCGGTGTGACCGGCGACTTCGACTGCGCGCCCGACATCGACGTTCTCGTCCACGGCATCTCCAACGGCCTGACCGAGTTGCTGCCGGCCGATGGGCAGCGCTCCGACGGTTCACGCCGTCGCAAGGGCGCCAAGAGCGCCAAGCGTCCGGCCACAGCGGCGGCGCCGGGCACTCGCCGGCCGCGAGCGCGGTGACCGATCGGCGTGGGCAATGATGTCCGCGTCCCAGGACGCGGGAGGGAAGAGGATGCGGACGGCGTTCACAGACCTGGTCGGCTGCGACGTACCGATTCAGCTCGCGCCCATGGGCACGATCTGCACACCCGAGCTGGTGGCCGCCGTCGCCGGTGCCGGGGCCATGGGAATGACGAGCATGCCCGTGGCTCCTACCCCGGTCGTCACCGAGGCGCTCGACGCGCTCGGCGCGCAGGTCCGGGGGCCATTCGGCTTCAACGTGCTCATCCCGTTCCTCGACCCCGACGTCGTGGACGTGGCCGCGGCACGATGCCGCTACGTGGACTTCTACCACGGGCACGTCGACGCGTCGCTGGTCGAGAGGGTGCACAGGGGGTGGCGCGTTGGCGGGCTGGCAGGTCGGCGCGGTCGACGAGGCGCGGGCGGCGGCCGACGCCGGCTGTGACCTGATCGTGGTGAGGGGCACCGAAGGCGGCGGGCGCATGCATGGCGACCGCAGCCTGTGGCCGCTGCTGACCGAGGTTCTCGACGCCGTCGATGTTCCGGTGATCGCCAGCGGTGGCATCGCCAACGGGCGCGGTCTGGCCGCCGCCGTCGCCGCCGGTGCCGCCGGCTGTCGGATGGGGACGCGCTTCGTGGTCACGCCCGAGTCGGGTGCGCACACCACCTACAAGGAGGCCATCGTCCGCGCCGACGGCGACGGCACGGTGTTGACCGACGCGTTCCGTACCGGCTGGCCGGACACCGTGGCCGATGCCCGCGTGTTGCGGAGCGCCCTGGAGCGCAACGCTTCGCTCCCGGACGACGCCACGGTCGCGACCGTTCGGATCGGCCCGACCACCCTCGACGTGCCGCGGTTCGGCTTCATCCCGCCCGTCGTGGCGGCCGTGGGCAACATCGAAGCCATGGCCATGTACGCCGGCGAATCGGCAGCGCTCGTCGATGCCATCGTGCCGGCCGCCGAGATCGTCGCCCGCACCGTCCGCGAGGCCGACGACCTGCTCCGGGCGGCGGCGGCAACCTGACGCTCCGGTGAGTGGCCCCCGCTTCCCGGGCGCGGCACAGCGCCGCCGGGGAAGACCGCGGCGGCGCGAGCCGGTCGTCGTTGGGGCGAGAATGTCTCGCCTACGCCTTCTTGCTCCGCAGCTGGTACAGGGTTCCGAGGAAGAAGCCCCAGATCAAGTGCCACAGCAGGACGGCCGCTGGCAGCTTCCACCCGTCGGGACCGTAGAACGTGAAGAAGCCGTAGCCCTGCTTCGGCACATAGGCGTACGGCACCAGGACTCCGAGGCTGATGATCGTCAGCACGACGCTGTACAGCAGTCCCCTGAGGATGTTCCCGCCGTGCGTGTTGCGGAAGGGCAGCACGTGCAGCGCCAGCACCGCGTACAGGATCGTGAAGATGACCCCGTTCACGAAGTGGACCGACTGGCCCACGAAGTAGGACGCGGGCGTGCCGAAGTCCTCGACCGGCGCGCCGAGGACGCCGTTGAAGAGCGGCCACGGCAGGGTCGGGAGCCCAATCGCCGGGAAGACGTAGCCGAAGTATGTTGCGATCGCCGTGGCGATCACACCGACGAGGGCGGCCGCGCCCACGCGGTGCTGGTTCACCCAGTCGTACCACCAGGTGGCGGCCTCGGCGATCTCTACCCGCGCCGGCTCGGCGGCGGCCTGCTCGGCCTGGGTGGTCGTCACAGTCGGAGCTGCCATGTGTGTTCCCCCTCTTCAAGGCCCCAAATCACGTCGGCGCTGATGTCCGACAGGCGGTCAAGCTACCACAGCGTGGACACGGCCATCGGTTTGCCGCTAGGGCCGATAGTCGATGTTGCGGTCGACGCTCAGGTAGATGTCCATGCCGACCGGATCGGCCTGCTCTTCCGCCAGGTGGCCCAGGATCCCGGCGCACCGGGCCAGGAGCGCGAAGCCACGCATGACGGACGTGGGCAGGTCGAGGTCGGCGAGCACGGCCCCGCACGCCCCGGCGCCGTTCAACGGGAGCGTCCTGCGCAGGATCCGGGGATGGACCCGGCCGATCGCGGCGAAGAGCTCCAAGTGGTCCCCGAACGTGCCATGGCGTCGAGCGAGCTCGAACAGCACCGGCGTGCGCGGGTCCTCGACCTTGTGGACCGGGTGGCCCAGTCCCGGGACGAACCGGCCGGCCTCCTTGGTCCTGGCTACGACGCCTTCGGCCAGCTCGTCCCAGCCCGCCCCGTCCCGGGGTCGTGGGTTCAGCCCCGCCAGGCGCTCCGACAGGAAGCGGGCCGAGTCCTCGGTGACGCCGAGGAACCGCGACCCGCCCCCGAGCAGGCCCGCGGCGACCGCGCCCTGCAACGACTCCGGCGCGCTCGTGTAGGTCAGGCGGGCGGCGATCGCCGTGGGCGTGAACCCGTGATCGGCCAGCGCCACCAGGACCGCTTCGAACATGGCCAGCTGCGCCGGCGTCGGGCGCCGCTTGGCCACCAGCCAGAACGCCAGCTCCCCGAAGCCGACCTGGCCGATCAGCTCGTGGGCGAGGTCGTGTCCCAGCAGGGTGATCGTGTCGGCGGAGGACGTGCCGATGCCCGTCGGGTACGAGGCCCCGTCCCGTGCGGTCATGAGGGCACCTCATGACCGGTCGACCGTGGGACCGCCAGGGAGCCGGGCGACGATGGGGCGCGGGGGTGCAGCCCCCGAGGGAAGACGGTCATCCCGCGGCCCGCTGCTCGAGGCTGCTGCGCAACCAGGACTTGATCTCGTCGCTGTGCTCGCCGAGCTCGGGAGGCGGGAGGTCGTAGCGCACGCCGGCGCCGCTGAAGGCGATGGGGTTGCGCACGACGGTGACCGTTCGCCCATCGCTGCCGACATCGACGCGGGGGGCCAGGCCCAGCGACTCGGCGAGCTCGACGCCCTCGCCGATCGTGTTGATGGGGCCACAGGGGACACCCGCCTTGTTCAGGGCCAGGAACAGGTCGTCGGCCTTCCACTTGGTGAGCGCGGCGACCAGCAGGGGTCGCAGCTGTTCCCGGTTGCGGGTGCGGTCGGCGTTGGCGAGGAACCGCGGGTCGTCCGGCACGTCGGGGATCCCGAGCACCTCGCACAGCGACCGGAACTGCCGGTCGTTGCCGGCGGCGATGATCATGTCGCGGTCGGCGGTGGGCATCGTCTCGTACGGGAACAGGCTCGGGTGGGCGTTGCCCATCCGCATCGGCACCACCCCGGCGGCGGTGTACGCGGCGGTCTGGTTGACGAGCCCGGACATCGCCGACGAGAGCAGGTTCACCTCCACGTGCTGGCCGCGCCCGGTCTCGCTCCGCTGGCACAGCGCCGCCAGCACGCCGATGAGCCCGTGCAGGCCGGCCATGACATCGAACACCGAGATCCCGGCGCGGTAGGCGGGCCCGTCCGGATCGCCCGTGAGGCTCATCAGCCCGGACACGGCCTGGACGATCAGGTCGTAGCCCGGTAGCCACGCACCCTCCGCGGTGCCGAACCCGGTGATCGAGAGGTAGACGAGCCCGGGGTTGAGCTCGGCCGCCGTCTCGTAGTCGAGCCCGAACTTCCGCAGCGAGCCGGGCCTGAAGTTCTCGATCGCGATGTCGGCGCGCCGCAGCAGCTCGACGGCCAGGGCCTGGTCGCCCGCGTCCCGGAAGTCGAGCACGACGGACCGCTTGTTGCGCCCGATCGACAGGTAGTAGGTGGCGACGCCACCCTTCTCCGGCGGTACCCACGTGCGCGTGTCGTCCCCCGCGGGGCCTTCCACCTTGAAGACGGTGGCACCCATGTCGCCCAGGAGCATCGAGCAGTAGGGGCCGGCGAGGACGCGCGACATGTCGGCGACGACCAAGCCGTCGAGCGGGCCTCGGGATTGCTCGGTCGGTACGTCCTGGGTCATGGCGTTCGGCGTCCCTTCATGGTCTATTCGGTGGACGGGGGTCCTTGGTGGGGTCATGCGGTCGTGGCAGGATGCGCCGCATGCCGCGGCAGTCGAGCTCGGACTTCGTCGAGGCTCTGGCCCGCGGCCTCGCCATCATCACGGCGTTCAGCCCCACCGCCACGACGCTGTCGGTCAGCGACGCCGCCACCCGCACGGCGTTGCCGCGGCCCACGGCCCGGCGCCTGCTGATGACCCTCGAGAAGCTGGGGTACGCGCGGTCGAACGACGGGCTGTACACCCTCACGACCAAGGTGCTGGAGCTCGGGACGGGGTACATCGCCGCGCTGGGCATCTGGGAGGTGGCCCGCCCCCACATGGAGGCACTGGTGGCACAGACCGGCGAATCGAGCTCGATGTCGCAACTCGACGGCAGCGACATCGTGTACGTCGCGCGGGTGCCGGTGCCGAAGATCATCGCCCTCTCGGTCCACATCGGCACCCGGTTCCCCGCCGTCGCGACGTCGATGGGCCACGTCCTGCTGGCCAGCCTGCCTCGGGCCGAGCTGCTCGGGGTGCTCAGGACGCCGTCGCAATCGGGGATCATCCCGCGCATCGCGCCCTCGCGACGCGACCTGGAGCGGGAGCTCGCGACCGTGCGGAAGCGGGGCTGGGCGTTGTCGGACGAGCGGCTGTCGCTCGGCATCCGGTCGATCGCCGCGCCGGTCAGGGAGGCGACGGGCACGACCGTGGCCGCCGTCAACGTCACGGTCCACGCGGCCGAGACGTCGGTCGCGGAGCTCAGGCGCCGGCACCTGCCGTTGCTGCTGTCGACCGCGGAGGCCATCACCCGGGAGTGGGTGAACCTCGCCCGCCTGCCGGTGCCCGATCCGCTCGCACCGACATAGGGGCGGCCACGCTCGCTCATGAGCCGGCCATCGCCGTGTGCCGATCGGCGATGAAGTCCGCCAGCGCCGCGGCGTCGCTGAAGAACGGCGAGTGGTCGGTGTCGAGCTCCATCGAGGCGTCGACCAGGGCCGCCCGCTCCCGCTGGGCGTCGGGTCGCACCGCGCGGTCGTCGGCGCACACCACGTACGAGCTCGGCACCGTCGCCCACGCCGGGTCGGCAACGGGGGCGGACGGCACCGCGCTGGTCATGGGGCGCAGGCGGCTCATCGCGTAGTCGGCGAGCGCGAGCGGCGTCCGGTGGAAGAAGAACCGGCCCGCTGCCGGCGACGGGCGGACCACGCCGTCGTCGCCCGGCCGTATGCACGCGCGGAACTCCGGGACCTGCCAGCCAGGCGTCTCGGCTGCCGGGGACTCGCCGGCGAGCGGCAGCCGACCGGCGACGAACGTCAGGTGTGCGGCGGCGTGACCGGCCTCCGCCACGGGGAGACCGGCGTAGCTGTGGCACACCACGTGGACGGCTCCCCAGCGCGAGCGAGCCGTCTCGACTGCGGCCTGCACGGACTCGACATCGTCCGCGTATCGCGTGAGCGGGAGGTCGATGGCGTGGGAGTCGATGCCGAGCCTGCCGAGCTCGTCCATCACGAGGAGCCAGCACCACCCCGCAAGATGCGCACCGTGGACGAACACCACCGTCGATGCACGCGACCGACCCATCAACGACCGGCGGGCGCTACCGATAGACGTTGTTGCTCGTGTGGTCGCCCCCCAGCCAGCGCTTCAGCGTCTCGTGGGCATCGGCCTGGCGCTCGGCGGCGATCTCGCCGACGTTCGGCACGTCCACGGTGAACTCGAGGAGCAGCCCGTTCGGGTCCTCGGTGTACAGCGATCGGCAGTAGCCGTGCTCGAGGACGTAGGTGCCGTCCGGCTTCCAACCGGCCGCCGACAGCCGCTCGTGGATCTCCTGTTGCAGCTCGGGCGTCACCTTGAGCGCGATGTGGCGGAACGGTGACGGCGTGAGCTCCGGGTCGAACAGTTCCTGGTCCTCCGGGTTCGCGAACTGGAAGAACGCCAGCGCGCCACCGTCCCCGAGGCTGAAGAACGTGTGGCAGTAGACCCGCAGGGCGCCGAACAGCTCGTCGGCTTCCGACCACGTCGCCACCAGCGGGAGGCCGATGAGGTCCTCGTAGAAGGCCCGCGTCGCCTCCTGGTCCTTCGTGATGTAGGCATTGTGGTGCAATCTGATGGGAAGCTTCTGCGTGCTGGTCACGGCCCCTCCCTCTCGGAACGCCTCGACTAGTGTCCACTACACGGACAGCCTACCGCACACCGGTCATGGCTGGCGGTCGGGGTGGTCGGTGGTCGAGAGGGGACATCCATGGGCATCGACGCAGGACGCATCCTGACCACCCACACCGGCAGCCTGCCCCGCCCCGCCGATCTGATCCAGATGATGTGGGCCAAGGGCGACGGGATCCCGGTCGATGCCGCTGCGCTGTCCGATCGCATCGCCGGTGCGGTGCAGGAGGTCGTCGACCGCCAGGTCGAGGCCGGCGTGAGCATCGTCAACGACGGGGAGATGTCCAAGCCGAGCTACGCCACCTACGTGAAGGACCGACTCGACGGCTTCGGGGGCGAGTCGGTGCAGGACTACTTCTTCGCGGACCTCGTCGACTACCCGCGCAGCGCCGAGATCGTGTCGGCCGACCCCGGGCGGCGCAAGCGCACGGCGCCGGCCTGCAACGGCCCGGTCTCCGTCAAGGACCGTGAGGCGATCGTGCTGGACATGGCGACCCTGAACGACGCGGTTGCGGGTTCGAACGTCGCCGGCACGTTCTCGAGCGCAGCGTCACCCGGCGTCGTGTCGCTGTTCTTCGCCAACGAGTTCTACGCCGGCGACGAGGAGTACCTGTTCGCCGTCGCCGAGGCGATGCGGCACGAGTACGAGACCATCGCCGCCGCGGGGGCGACCGTACAGCTCGACTGCCCGGATCTGGCGATGGGGCGGCACTCCGCCTACGCCGACATGGACCGGTCCGAGTTCCGCCGCCGGCTCGCCATGAACATCGAGGCGCTCAACCACGCCGTGCGGAGCATTCCCGCCGACCGGCTCCGGATGCACCTGTGTTGGGGCAACTACCCGGGTCCCCATCATCGCGACGTCGACCTGGCCGACATCATCGACCTGGTCTGGGCGGCCAAACCCCAGACCGTGCTCTTCGAGGCCGCCAACCCGCGCCACGCCCACGAGTGGGCGCTGTTCGAGGACACGAAGGTGCCCGACGACAAGGTCCTCTGCCCGGGCGTGATCGAACCGCAGTCCAACTACATCGAACACCCGGAGCTCGTCGCCCAGCGGATCGAGCGGTACGCAGGGCTGGTCGGGCGTGACCGCGTGATGGCGGGCGTCGACTGCGGCTTCAGCGTCCACGTCGGCACCCAGGGCATCGACCCCGACGTCACCTGGGGCAAGCTCCGCGCGTTGGCCGACGGCGCCGCGATCGCGTCGGAGCGGCTCTGGCGCTGACGGGACGGCTGAACGCGCTGTCGGGAGCCGTGACACCCACTCTGGCGGACCGGCATCATGGACGCATGGAGACCGGGCCGTACTCCGTGGCCTTCCCGCGTCGCTGGTGGTACCCCGTGGCGCGATCGTCGGAGCTGCGCCGCCGGCCGCTGGCCGTCACGCTCATGGACGCCCCGCTCGCGGTGTTCCGTGGCGCGGGAGGCGAGCCGGCCGTCCTCCTCGACCGGTGCGCCCATCGCAACTACCCGCTCTCCCTCGGGCGGGTCAGCGACGGCGTGCTGGAGTGCGGGTACCACGGCTGGACCTACGACGGCGGCGGACGGTGCGTGCGAGTCCCCGGGCTCACGAACGGGGGCGCGCCTACGCGGCAGGTCCCGTCCCATGCCGCGGTCGAGCACGACGGCATCGTGTGGGCCTGGGGGGAGCCGGACGCCGAACCGGCTCGGCGTCCATTCCCGCTCCCCTCGGTCGAGGGCGCCGGCGCCGGGGAGGTGATCCTCCGGTGCGACCTCGCATGCAGCTTGCATGCCTCGCTGGAGAACGCCCTCGACGTACCGCACACGGCCTTCCTCCATCGCGGGATCTTCCGCGGCGGCAAGCCACACCCCATCACCGCAGCGCGCCGCCCGCTCGACGACGGCGTCGAGGTGCAGTACCTCGGGGAGCCGGTCGGCATGGGACCGATCCGGTTGCGTGAAAGTGCGGGCCGCACCTTCGACCATTGGGACCGCTTCTTCCTCCCGTCCATCGCCCAGATCGAGTACGCGGTCGAGGGGTGGTTCCGCATCGTCAACACGATCGTCCACCTTCCGATGTCACCGTTCCGAACCCGCGCCTGGTTCGTCGTCCGGTTCCAGAGCCGCCTGCCGGCTGCCGTCGTGCGGCCCGTCGTGTTGCAGCGAGGCAGGCAGATCCTTCGTCAGGACGCCCGCGCCCTGGCCCGGCAGACCGAGCGGATACGCAGCCTCGGAGGCGAGCGCTACGCGTCGACCGAGCTCGACCTGCTCGGCAACGCGATCTGGCACCTGCTGCGGCACGCCGAGCGCGCCGAGCAACCGGACAGCGGCGACAGCGGAGCGTCCGAGGCCACGGTCAGCGAACGCACGGTCGTGTTCGAGGCATGACCATGGTGACGCCGGCAATCGACGCCGGGGCGGAACGCCTCCATCGCCAGTCGTTCGTGCTCGACCTGCACACCCACGGCCCGGGGTTCGTACCGCGGCCGTTCCGGGCCGTGTGGCGCGGCG